>NZ_JADYXO010000023.1:0-58350 GCF_015864295.1 Pseudoalteromonas sp. NZS127_1
TTAGAACTCAATCTGTACGAGTGCCCACACAGATGATTGCTTTATATTGTTAAAGAACGTTTTGAGTCGCTTTAGCGTCTCAAGGGATGCGAATAATACACCCTTTATTTTTCGAGTCAACACTTAGTTTTAAACTTTCTTTTTGGAAGATTTAAAACCGAAGTTTTACTTAACTCTCTGAGTAGTTCGTGCCTCGCTATGCGTTGGCGTTTCCTGCCTCAGTGGGGTCGCATTATAGGGAGATTCGAGCGGGGGTCAATGTTTTATTTCAGCTTTTTGACAATTAAATGAATTTAGTATGAAAGCTATACAAATAAAGGGCTGCAGGATACTTTTAGTTTAAAAAACACTCATAATTTATGTATCAATTGATGATGTATTAGTAAGGTTTAAACTAAGCTGTATGTTAAACAAACAACACACAGCTTTATTTAAAATTAAAGATTTATTTAGATGCTATTTCCCATACGGCAATAGAGCCTGATATTTCATTTCCAACAATTAAGAGTGGATTTCCTGTTGCACTTTGCTCTGCTGAAACGAATACCATTCCTTCAGGTGCTAAATCGCCTGTAATATTCGCTCCTTTAATTAAGCCTCTATTATAGAAGTAGTCTTCAAATTGCACATTGTATGGATTAGTAATGTCGTAAACCATAATACCGCCCATACGTTCTAATCCAACAAAAGCAAATGTACGATCGTCAATTTTACCAATAGTCAGCGCTTCAGGCTCTGCGCCTTTATCATCTGAACGTGAGTCACCTTTGTTTTCATCTTCATTATTGTTAAATGATTCACCATGCACCGATGCTGTTATACGTGCTATATCGTCACCTGAATCAAAAACCACCAGCCCATTGCTATCCCAAATAGTAAAAGAACGTGCGCCATAGCCGTAAAGCGATTCGTATTGTCCGTCGTTATTGGTATCGCCTTTTATTGTTGTTACTTTTAAGCGACCAATATCATCATCGTCATTATTTAAGTAATCAAAATTAGTAGCAAGAGTTAAGTCTTCAACGCGGCTTTCATCTATATAAGCTAAGCAGCCATCGTCTTTATCGTAATCAAGTCCGCCCTTTGCTATACAGTCTGCTTCATCCGTTGTATCAAAAAAGTATTCTCTTGCGTCACCTTCGTTGGCAGTGACTATAAAGTTAGCGCCTTTCCAACTAAAGCTTGAGATAGTGTCGGGCTGGTACATACCATAGAGCCCTGGGTATGATTTAAAATTCACGCCGCCGTCTTTATCTGAGGCATCAAGTTGTAAGCTTGACCAATCTTTAAAGCCTAAGCCCTTTAGCTCAAGACTGTTGTCTTGTAGGTTAACTATTGCAAGTGCGTTGTTTTCTTGAATAGATACATAAGCATATTTGTTATCTTTAGAAATGCTAACGTACTCGGGCTCTAAATCCATAGCTACGGTGGTATTTATTAGATTACCGTTAATAGTACGACCATTTGGGTTTGCAAAAACTACCCCTTGCGCTTCTAGTTCGGTTTGTTTGTTGTTATAGGCTTTAAAATCAATATTTATTGCTGTATCGGCTATTACATTATTTGTTATATCGATAATACTAATAGAACCTTCAGGATCTACGCTGTAGTCATCACTTGGTTCACCTTCGTTAGCAACCACTGCTTTTGCGCCATCATGGGTGAACGTCACCATGTCTGGTAAAAATCCGACTGTAACATTTTTAATAAATACAGGTGAGTCGCCGCTTATATCGTAAAAAGCAATTTGACCTGTATCACCCGTGCTTTCAGCAGCCATTGCCACTGCAAGTAGATTGTTATTTTCATCAATAGCAATGCTGTTTGCATCGCCTTGGGTGAACTCGTTTAAAGGCAACGTAATAACGGATGTTAAATTTGTGCCGTTTATAACCCCTTCGTTATCTTTAACGAGTGCGGCAGTATCAAAGGTGTCGGCGGGTAAAATATTAACAACAGCGTCATCACCTGAACTGTTAATAGCGTAAATCCATTTTTTAGACGCTTGATATGCAACTATTTCAGCTGCTCCTTCTGGGCTTTGTGCATTTAATACACCTCTTCCTACAAGGCTAATATTTAATGCTGAATTTTCATTTATACCATTTAGCCCATTAGCTCCATCTATGCCTTGTTCTCCCTGTAACCCTTGAGAGCCGTTTTGACCATCGTCACCATCAAATGAGCAGCCAGTAAGAACAGATATAAGTGACAGCGCAATAATTGATTTTTTAAACATGTGATTTTCCTTAGTATTGTATTTGCTAAATATCAACACACAGGCATGACAAGATTATGGCAATTTCAATACAGCCCCTTAGCCTAAGTAATTAGCTTATACGCTAGCGGCGTTATTAAAATTAAAGCGGCCGTATAGCCAATCGTTTTTACAGTCGAGGAATACTCTCGTTTAATTGCAACCCCTAGCAAAGGTCTAAGTACATCAATACGTGTAATACCCCATGTAATAACACCGCAAAAAGACCAAGTCCCTGTAATAATGATGAATGGTTCAGCAACAGGCCCTAAACTTAAAGGCTGTAGAAAAAAACACAAAATAATCAAAATGCTTTGATGCAATAAATAAAAGGGAAACACCCATACATTGAGCTGTTTTAAATAGTAAGTATTAAAATTTAAAAATCGGTGAGCGAACGCGAGTACAAAAAATACACCTACAACACGTTGAATATTGTAGCTAGCGCTTAAAATAAAATGAGGAAGAGTAAACACCTTCTGATAACTTAATATTATAAGTACAAACAAAACCGCAAAACTCAAAGCTAGTAATACCAAGTTTTTATTTAAGCAGTTCCAAAAGTAAGTGTTTTTGGCAAGTATGTATCCTGCGAGTAGCAGTATTAAGCCGTTAGTCTCTCTGATTGAATCACCAGTTAAGTAATGGCTTGTAAATAGTACGGCAATAGTGAGCAAGGTAATTAAAAGCCCAAATGACATATCCCCTTTAACAAATGTTTTTAAAGGCGTAATAAAAGGCAAGCGTGCAAAAAGAGTTAAAACAATAATGATCAGCATAAATTGCCACAACGAGCGCAAATACCATAAGTGATTTACATCCACATTCGGCCACACTCCAGACTGATAATTAATAAAAAGCGTATTGTTCGTCTCTATAAAAGCTAAATAAAATTGCCAATAGCTAATATCAATAACACCTTGCTGCGACATTTCTGCAAACAGCTGTAAAGGCACTATTAACCATAACCCCACCAGCAAGGGTAATAGTAAAAAAATAGAGCGGTATAAGGTGAAATGTAACCAAGACTTAAAGCTGCGTACTTTATCAATCATAAAACGCAGTGCTACGCCCGATATAAACCAAATGAGCAACATGCGCCAAGGTGAAAACACCAACATTAAATATTCAACATACTGTGATGTATAA
Source organism: Pseudoalteromonas sp. NZS127_1 (assembly GCF_015864295.1). Lineage (NCBI taxonomy): Bacteria > Pseudomonadati > Pseudomonadota > Gammaproteobacteria > Alteromonadales > Pseudoalteromonadaceae > Pseudoalteromonas > Pseudoalteromonas sp. NZS127_1. The sequence continues at coordinate 3,407 of NZ_JADYXO010000023.1, forward strand.
TTACTTTTAAAATGAAATCCCCAGTTTTCGCTATACAACATGCCAATGTGATAAAAAATTAGCGACGCAAATGCGATTACCCTAAGCCAATCAAGATAATATTTACGCGAATTAACTAATGAAGGTTGTTGTACTTGAGTGCTCATGCTTTTACTACTTTATGTATGTTATGCGTTATTCATACCTAAAGCTCTCGCTAAAACTATCTATAAGTGCTTATATTACAAGCAATAGTGATAAAAGGTGGTATACAGGGATAAGCGTGCCACGTCAGCAATAAGCATACATTTATGAACCTACAGCACTTTCAACGTTTTCAAAGCATTTACGCATCAGTATTACTGTGTGCTTACGTATTAATTAATAATACAGTAAACGCTACAACCCAAATAATGGAAGCCCAAAGAGAAGGGGCTTTAACTTTTTTAATGTGGGAGCCATTTGTTTGGGAGTATTCAAGTGCCTTGAGTACTTTGCTTATATTCCCTATTTTAATTTGGTTTTTAAGACACTTATCTTTTAATTGGCAAAATATTACGGCTTCATTAGGTATGTACTTTGGTGCCTCTATTATATTTAGCGTGTTACACGTTGGTATTATGGTAGGGGTTCGTAAATTCATATATTTGTTGAATGATGGGTCTTACAACTTTGGACTTAGCTGGTTTGAGCTTATTTATGAATACCAGAAAGACGCTATAAGCTTTGTCTTTTTCATCGTACTTATCAAAGTATATCAATATGTGGTGCAGCAGTTACTAGGTGAAGCCTCTTCAATTGAAGAAAGTGAGCAGCAAACAACATCGACCATAAACCGCCTATTAGTTAAAAAGCTCGGAAAAGAATTCATTATAAAAATAGAGGATGTTGATTGGCTTGAATCGTCGGGTAATTATGTAAACCTACATATAGGCTCACGCATATATCCTTTAAGGGCAACGCTTACAGCATTGAGCAAACAACTTGAAGTACAGGGATTTTGTAGAATTCACCGCAGCCATGGCGTAAAACTCGATAAAGTGGAGTCCATTACAGCACTCCCCAGTGGCGACAGTGAAATAAAACTAACAACAGGTAAAGTACTTAACTTGTCTAGACGCTATAAAGAGCAATTTAAACTTCAACTAAAATAAAAAAGGCTACCTAAGTAGCCTCTATTGTTATTTTTTAACTGGGCGTTTCCAACCCGTTAAATTACGCTGTTTAGAGCGTGCAATTGCTAATTGGTCATCTTCAACGGTACTGGTGATCACAGAGCCTGCACCAATTGTTGCAGTTGCGCCTATATTTACTGGGGCAACGAGTGATGAATTAGAACCAATAAAGGCATTATCGCCAATAATAGTTTTTGCTTTGTTAACACCATCGTAGTTACAGGTAATAGTGCCAGCGCCAATATTCACTTTTTCGCCAATTTCAGCATCACCTAAATAACTTAAGTGGTTGGCTTTAGAGCCTTTACCTAGTCGGGTTTTTTTCATCTCAACAAAGTTACCAATGTGTGAGTCTTCTTCCATTACAGCGCCTGGGCGAAGGCGAGCATAAGGACCAAGCGTACACTTATCTGCAACTGTCGCATCTTCAATCAGCGTATTAGCTTTAATAATAACGTTATCGCCAATGCTACAATTTTTAAGGACACAGTTAGGGCCAATTTGTACGTTGTTACCAAGCGTGACTGTGCCTTCAAAAATAACGTTTACGTCGATAAGTACATCTTCACCGGTGGTAACTGTTCCTCGCACATCAATACGCGCAGGATCAGCAAGTGTTGCACCATTTAACATTAACTCTTCTGCTTGCCATGCTTGATAAGCGCGCTCTAAGCCTGCAAGTTGTACGCGGTTATTTGCGCCTTCAACTTCCATTGCATGGTCTGGCTGAGCTGAAGTGATTTCTACGCCTTCACTGTGAGCCATTGCAACGATATCTGTTAAGTAGTACTCGCCTTGTGCATTATTGTTAGATAAGTTACCTAACCATGTTTTTAATAGCTTACCGTTAACAGCCATAATGCCTGTATTTACTTCGTTAATAAGTAACTGTTCTGGGCTTGAATCTTTTTGCTCAACAATACCAACTAACTTACCACCGGCACGAAGCATTCGACCATAGCCATTTGGGTTTACTAAATTTACCGTTAATACAGCTAAACCATTTTTAGGTGTTGCGGCTAATAAACGCTCTAGTGTTGATTGCTTTGTTAGTGGTACATCACCGTATAAAATTAATACCGTGTCTTCATCATTAACATGAGAGTTGGCTTGCGCTACTGCGTGGCCAGTACCAAGTTGTTCAGCTTGAAGTACCCAATTTACATTGTTATCGGCAAGTTGTTGTTGTAATAGTTCGCCGCCGTGTCCGTAAACTAGGTTTGTAGTCGTTGCACCTAATGCCATCGCATTATCAATAACGTGCTGCACCATTGGTTTACCTGCAACTTTGTGCAAAACTTTAGGTAAAGCAGAGCGCATACGAGTACCTTTACCCGCAGCAAGAATAATAGTTGTTAGAGCCATTAAAACAATTTCCTTTTTTCGTTGTTTTAGCTAAATAAGTCTTATGTTTGATCAGAAGATTACGTAAATCACTTCTTGTGCAAATACTCAGTAGGTTAGTTTATTAGTACTGAATCTTGACTGAAAAAACACACTTAATTGGATGACGTTATTGTAGCGAGGATTCCGGCAGGATATAAGTGTAAAAGTGTAGATAATAATCGGACTAAGGTATTTAGTGTAAATACAAAAGTAACAGGCACAAAAAAGCCCACTTACTAGTGGGCTTTTTACAAACCGGATAGGCTTACTTGTGACGTAATTGCTGAATTACGCGTAACTGAGCAACTGCTTCTGCCAGTCGCGTAGCCGCTTGCTGATAGTCAAACTCAACAGCTGACGAATTCGCCATATGTTCTTCAGCTTCACGTTTAGCCTTTTGTACAGAATCTTCATCTAAATCTTCACCACGAACCGCAGTATCTGCAAGAATCGTGATGTGATTTGGTTGAACTTCTAATGTACCGCCAGCAACATATATCACATCTTCGTGACCAAATTGCTTAACTAAACGTACCATACCAGGTTTAAGGGCAGTTAGTAGTGGAGCATGGCCTAGGTTTACACCCAGCTCGCCTTCACTACCAGATACTTGAATCGATTCAACAAGACCAGAGAACAAACTCTGCTCAGCGCTTACTACGTCAAGATGTACAGTCATAGCTGTCATACTACCCTCCTAGTTACATGCCTTTGGCTTTTTCTTGAGCTTCTTCGATAGAGCCAACCATGTAGAACGCTTGCTCTGGCATATCATCAAATTCACCGTTTAAGATGCCTTTAAAGCCAGAAATTGTATCTTTTAGTGATACGTATTTACCAGACGCGCCTGTAAACACCTCTGCCACGAAGAATGGCTGAGATAGGAAACGTTGGATTTTACGTGCACGAGATACAAGTTGCTTATCTTCGTCAGAAAGCTCGTCCATACCTAGGATTGCAATGATGTCTTTAAGTTCTTTATAACGCTGAAGAACTGTTTGAACGCCACGTGCTGTATCGTAGTGCTCTTGACCAATTACTTGTGGGTCAAGTTGACGTGAAGATGAATCAAGTGGGTCTACCGCTGGGTAAATACCAAGTGATGCGATATCACGTGAAAGTACTACTGTTGCGTCTAAGTGAGCAAAGGTAGTTGCTGGAGATGGATCCGTTAAATCATCCGCAGGTACGTATACCGCTTGGATTGATGTAATTGAACCCGTCTTAGTAGAAGCGATACGCTCTTGAAGCACACCCATTTCTTCAGCAAGTGTAGGCTGGTAACCTACCGCTGATGGCATACGACCAAGTAGTGCAGATACTTCTGTACCAGCAAGAGTATAACGGTAGATGTTATCTACGAAGAAAAGTACATCGCGACCTTCATCACGGAACTTTTCAGCCATAGTAAGACCTGTTAACGCTACGCGTAAACGGTTACCTGGAGGCTCGTTCATCTGACCGTATACAAGCGATACTTTATCAAGTACGTTTGAATCGTTCATCTCATGGTAGAAATCGTTACCCTCACGTGTACGCTCACCAACACCTGCGAATACTGAGTAGCCGCTGTGCTCGATTGCGATGTTACGGATAAGTTCCATCATGTTTACGGTTTTACCAACACCGGCACCACCGAATAAACCAACTTTACCACCTTTAGCAAACGGACATACAAGGTCGATAACCTTGATACCAGTTTCTAAAAGTTCAACTGAACTTGATTGCTCTTCGTATGAAGGTGCTGCACGGTGAATAGACATACGGTCTTCTTCGCCGATTGGACCCGCTTCATCGATTGGCTCACCAAGTACGTTCATGATACGACCAAGTGTTGCTTTACCAACTGGAACTTGAATCGATTCACCTGTATTCATAACTAAAGCACTACGACGTAAACCATCAGTAGTACCCATAGCGATAGTACGCACTACACCGCCACCTAGCTGCTGTTGAACTTCTAGAGTCAAACCAGCTAAATCGCCATCTGTTACTCTTAGTGCGTGGTATACCGCTGGCACGCTATCTTGTGGAAATTCAATATCCACAACGGCGCCGATAATTTGGACGACCTTACCTAAACTCATGTCTATTCCTCTCGTTAATCTTTACCCGAAGCATTAAACTGCTGCTGAGCCAGAACAAATCTCACTAATTTCTTGTGTGATTGCTGCTTGGCGAGCCTTGTTATAAACAAGCTGTAGCTCGTCCATAAGGTCACCTGCGTTATCAGTTGCAGCTTTCATTGCAACCATACGAGCAGCCTGTTCAGAGGCAGCATTTTCTACCACACCTTGGTATGCTTGAGACTCAATAAAGCGTACTAACAAAGACTCTAAAATAGCCTCTGGATTTGGCTCGTATAAGTAATCCCATGTGTGAGCAGATACTTCTTCTTCAGCTTTTGGCAAAGGGAGTAACTGATCTATAATTGGCTCTTGCCTCATGGTATTAACGAATTTGTTATATACCAAGAATAAACGGTCTATTTTGCCTTCAGAAAATGCATCAAGCATAACTTTTACAGGACCAATAACGTCTTGTACTGAAGGTTTATCTCCTAGGCCCGCTTTTTTAGCGAGTAGTTGACCACCAAAACGTTGAAAGAAGCCAGCTGCTTTACTACCTAAAGTAGCAAATTCAGCATCAACACCTTTTTCTTTCCACGCTTTGACATCAAGTGCAACTTTCTTAAACTCGTTTGAGTTTAGACCGCCACACAGACCACGGTCTGTAGAGATAACAATATAACCAACTCGTTTCACTTCACGATCTTTTAAGAACGGGTGAGTAAAATCAAGATTTGCTTGAGCAACACGACCTATTACTTCACGTAATTTGTCAGCGTATGGACGGCTTGAAGCAACGCGTTCTTGCGCCCTTTTCATTTTAGACGCAGCAACCATTTCCATTGCGCTAGTGATCTTTTGAGTATTTTTAATACTCCCGATCTTGCTTTTAATCTCTTTTCCGCTGGCCATGACTCTCTCTCCGAATCAAGGTGTGCTTTAGTTTCCTAAAGCGCACCATTAATAACTAAATTACCAAGTTTGCGTAGACTTGAACTTCGTTAGAAGTTCTTTAAGCTGCGCTTCGATCTCGGCATTCAAGTTACCAGTTTCATTGATTTGAGCCACAAGCTCTGCGTATGTGCTATTTGCATACGAAAGTAAAGCTGCTTCAAAGTCACCGATTTTCGCGATTTCGATGTCTTGAAGGAAGCCTTTTTCAGCAGCAAATAACGACAAAGACATATCAGCAACAGACATTGGCGCGTACTGTTTCTGCTTCATTAGCTCTGTTACACGCTCACCATGCTCAAGTTGAGCACGAGTTGCATCATCAAGGTCAGACGCGAACTGCGAAAACGCAGCTAATTCACGGTACTGAGCTAGGGCTAGACGAATACCGCCACCTAGTTTCTTAACGATTTTAGTTTGTGCAGCACCACCAACACGCGATACCGAGATACCAGCATTTACTGCCGGACGGATACCTGAGTTGAATAAGTCAGTTTCTAAGAAGATCTGACCATCGGTGATAGAGATAACGTTAGTCGGTACGAACGCAGAAACGTCGCCGCCTTGAGTTTCAATGATTGGCAATGCCGTCAATGAACCAGTTTTACCTTTCACTTCACCATTAGTGAACTTTTCAACGTAATCTGCGTTTACACGCGATGCACGTTCTAAAAGACGAGAGTGAAGGTAGAATACGTCACCTGGGTATGCTTCACGGCCTGGTGGACGCTTAAGTAGTAATGAAATTTGACGGTAAGCAACTGCTTGCTTAGACAAATCATCATATACGATTAATGCGTTTTCACCACGGTCACGGAAGTATTCACCCATAGTACAGCCCGCGAACGGTGCTAAGTACTGAAGTGCCGCAGATTCAGAAGCAGATGCAACAACTACGATAGTATTTGCTAGTGCACCATGCTCTTCTAATTTACGAACTACGTTTGCAATAGTAGATGCTTTTTGACCAATCGCAACGTACACACACTTAACGCCTGTGTCTTTTTGATTGATGATTGCATCGATTGCTAGTGCAGTTTTACCTGTTTGGCGATCCCCAATGATAAGTTCACGTTGACCACGACCAACTGGAATCATCGCATCAATAGATTTATAACCAGTTTGAACTGGCTCATCTACAGATTTACGCTCGATTACACCTGGTGCAATTTTTTCTACAGGTTCAAACCCGTCGTTATCTAGAGCGCCTTTACCATCGATTGGAGCACCTAGTGTGTTTACAACACGACCAAGTAAACCAGGACCAACAGGAACTTCTAAAATACGACCAGTTGTATATACTTTTACGCCTTCAGTAAGGTCAGCGTACGGACCCATTACTACTGCACCAATTGAGTCGCGCTCAAGGTTTAGTGCGATAGCATAACGGCTGCCAGGAAGCTCAATCATTTCACCTTGCATACAGTCAGCAAGACCGTGGATGCGGATGATACCGTCAGTAACAGATACAATAGTACCTTCGTTACGAGCTTCACTTACAACTTCGAACTTCTCAATACGTTGTTTGATCAGATCTGAAATTTCAGTGGAATTAAGTTGCATGCTCTTTTTCCCAATTACGATTGTAGTGTTGTAGCTAAGCGGTTTAATTTACCGCGAATAGTACCGTCGATTACAGTGTCGCCAGACCTAATAATAAGTCCACCAACCACTGACGCGTCTTCACTACAATTCAGCTTAACTTTGCGTGCGAAACGTTTTTCAAGTGCCGCTACCAATGACTCTTGTTGCGCAGCAACAAGAGGAGTTGCAGAAATCACATCTACTTCGATTTCTTTATCGTATTCTGCTTTAAATTCAGCAAATAACTGTGCAACTTCAGGTAGAGCTGTCAAACGTCCATTTTCAGCCATCACCTTAACTAGGTTCTGACCTTGTTCGTTGAGCTGCTCAGCACAAAGTTGAATAAATAATTCAGCTTGTGCAGTAGCTGTAGGCATACTCGCTAAAACAGACGAGGCTTGCTCATTGCTGGCTACATGGCCTGCAAAGAACAACATATCATTCCAGCTTTCTAGAGTGCCTTTCTCAACGGCAAGTTCAAAAGCCGCTTTAGCGTATGGGCGAGCGATAGTAGTCAAATTAGACATGCTCATACCCTCCTAATTACAGCTCAGCGACAAGTTTTTCAACGATGTCACTATGTGCGGCTTGATTAATTTCACGCTCTAAAATACGTTCTGCGCCAATCACTGCCAGAGTTGCTACTTGCTTACGTAGTTCTTCTGTTATGCGATTACGTTCAGACTCAACTTCAGAGTGCCCTTGAGCAATGATACTTTCACGCTCTTGCTGACCACGAAGTGTTTCTTCGTCAACAATTAGCACTGCACGCTTTTTAGCTTGATCAATGATATCAGCCGCTTGAGCTTTTGCATCTTTAAGCTGTTCAGCAGCTTTCTTTTGCGCAAGTTCTAAGTCTTTTTCGGCTCTATCAGAGGCAGCTAAACCATCTTCGATTTTTTTCTGGCGAGCTTCAATTGCACCGTTTAGTGGTGGCCATACGTATTTCATACAAAATAATACGAACACCGTAAACGCAATCAATTCACCGATAAGAGTGGCGTTTAAATTCACAACCGCTCCTCCTTAAATAGTAAGCTGTTCAAAGAATAAAATTAAAGTACGAACAACAATACCATAGCGATACCAACACCAATCATTGCTACAGCATCGATTAGACCAGCAAGGATAAACATTTTAACTTGTAGCGAAGGTGCAAGCTCAGGTTGACGCGCACATGCTTCAAGGAATTTACCGCCCATGTTACCAAAACCGATTGCTGTGCCGATTGCACCAAAACCGATTAGTAAAGCTACTGCGATGTATTTTAAGCCTGTTAATAATTCTAAAGCTTCCATTTATTTCTCCAAAGTTTCAATTGTAAAGTTAAAAGTAAAAGTAAAATTGTAAATCTAAAAATTAGTGATTATCTGAACTTGCCATGCTTAGGTATACAATCGTAAGCATCATGAATAAGAATGCTTGTAATGTAATAACTAGAATATGGAATACAGCCCAAACAAAGTGCAACGGTAGTTGCATAAAACCGATAGCGCCGATCAAGATGAAAATCAACTCACCAGCATATAAGTTACCAAACAAACGTAGTGCTAATGAAAACGGTTTAGAAACGAGTGCAATCAGTTCAAGTAATAAGTTAAATGGTATCAAAATAATTTGAACAAACATGTTATTTGAGCTGAACGGATGAAGCGTTAACTCTTTAATAAACCCGCCAATACCTTTTATTTTGATTGAAAAGCCAACCATTAGTATAAATACACCCAGCGCTAGCGCTGAAGTCATATTAATGTCAGTCGTTGGTACAATTTTCATGTACACATCGTGTGAATCCATACCAAATGCAGTCTCACCAACGAAACCTGCAAGTGCTGGAATGAAATCAACTGGTATTAAATCCATTAAGTTCATTAAGAACACCCAAACGAAAATCGTTAAGGCTAATGGTGCAATAAGCTTGCTTTTACCATGGAAAGTATCGCGTACGTTGTCGCCAACAAATTCTACGATTATTTCAATAAAACACTGAAATTTCCCAGGTACACCTAGTGTTGATTTTTTAGCGGCACTACGAAAGATCCATAAAAATATAAGACCTAAACCGATAGACCATGCAAGGGTATCTATATGCCATGTCCAGAATCCACTGTCCGTACATGCTTTATTGAAGGCGAGACCTGTATCGGTCGAACACATCTTAGCATTGGTCAAATGGTGCTGGATATGGCCAGATAGAGTAACTTCTTCTGCTGCCATGTTATATCCCAAAAGTTAATGTTTAAAAAAAACGGGTGCGAACAATCCAGTAAAGAGCGCCAGTATATAAGTACTAAAAAAGGGTAATAAAATTACCGGAAAATGCTTCAGTACTAGCGCAAACAATACAATTGTTAGCATAAACTTTAATCCGTTGCCGCGTTTCAACGAGGCATACGCTTGATTTGCTCGACTTGCACCCATATATCTGAATGCATAAAGTGCAAATACAAAGTGCGGAAGTACTGCTACAGCTCCACCAGCGAGTGATGAAAGCGAGGCATTGACTCCCGAACTAAAAAAAATAATTACAGCAGCAACTAATGCTACAACACCCTGAAGGCAAATTAACTTTAATACGGCAAGTCGATATGGACTCGCTAACTTATCAGTCACGTTTAGTTAACCTTTATTGCGTTCTAATTGTTAGGGTGTGAAAACTGGCGAAATTATACTTAATCCTGCCAGTTTTGCAACTTGAGTAGATGCTTTGTAACACGAAATAGCTACAAATGTCCCTTTTTAGACATGTAGAAAACTAATGGTGGGTATTGTCGTGATTGATACGATTTAAAATGCCGTCAAGTTCATCTAGGTTAGTATACGAAATAACCAGTTTACCTTTGCCTTTTTTATTGTAGTTAATCTCTACTTTAGCACCTAGATTTTCAGCGAGTTGTTGTTCTAATTGCTTAACATCTGGATCTTTTTCGGTTATTTCTTTAGCAGGTAAAGGTTCTAAAATTGAACGTACGAGCTTTTCAGTTTCTCGAACTGTTAATGCTTTAGCTACAGCTAAACGAGCAGCATCTGACTGCGCTTCACCTTCAAGGGCTAACAGGCAACGAGCATGCCCCATTTCAATATCGCCATGTTCTAACAGAATTTTTACATCACTATTTAAGTTATTTAAACGCAATAAGTTAGTTACAGTCGTACGTGATTTACCCACCGCATCTGCTACTTGCTGATGTGTTAATTCAAATTCTATTAGCAAACGATTAAGTGCAACTGCTTCTTCCATGGCATTTAAATCTTCACGCTGAATATTTTCTATCAGTGCAATAGCAACAGCTGCTTCATCAGGTACGTCTTTAATAATACAAGGTACTGTTTCAAGCTTAGCTATTTGCGCTGCGCGCCAACGACGCTCACCAGCAATAATTTCAAAGCTATTATGTGCAATAGGGCGCACAACAATGGGTTGAATAATACCTTGTGAGCGAATAGAACTAGCAAGCTCTTCTAGCGCCTCTTCAGACATGTCTTTACGAGGTTGGTATTTACCAGAGTGTAAAAACTCTATTGGGAGTTTTTGTAATTCACTATTATTAGCCGCGGCATTTTGCACAGCCTCAGAAACGTTTGATGTGTCTTGTTCCTTGCTTGCGCTCGGTGCAGGCTTTGACGAACTTAAAAGTGCATCGAGTCCTCGGCCTAAACCTCGTTTTTTAGCAGACATGTTATTTTTTTACCTCAAAGTTAGGCGACAACGGACGCTGTTTTTTCTTTTCTGCGTAACATTTCACCAGCGAGTGCTAAATATGCTTTAGCGCCACTTGATGCCCGGTCATAGTACATAGCAGGAGTACCAAAACTAGGTGCTTCAGCTAAACGAACATTACGCGGGATCACCGTACGGTATACTTTATCGCCAAAATGTTGTTTTAATTGTTCTGATACATCATTTGCCAAACGGTTACGCGGGTCGTACATAGTACGAAGTATGCCTTCAATTTGTAAGCTAGGATTCACTAACTTAGCAAGCTGCGTAATCGTATCCATTAATGCGGTTAACCCTTCAAGTGCATAATACTCACACTGCATTGGCACTAAAATAGAATCAGCTGCGGCCATTGCATTAACAGTTAACATATTTAGAGAGGGTGGACAGTCAATAAAAATAAATTCGTACTGGTCCTGAATTTTTTCAAGTGCATTACGTAAACGCACTTCACGGGCAAATAATTCCATCAATTTAACTTCTGCAGCGGTTACATCACCGTTTGCAGCAATCATATGGTATTCACCAGACGTTTCTTTAATGATAACGTCTTCTATAGGTTTATCTTCAATAAGTAGGTCGTAAATAGTTGGCACGTCGCCATATTTATCTACGCCACTACCCATAGTCGCATTACCTTGCGGATCGAGATCAATTAACAGCACTTTACGTTTCGTTGCAGCCATAGACGCAGCGAGGTTAACAGCGGTTGTAGTTTTACCCACTCCACCTTTTTGATTTGCTAATGCGATGACTTTTGCCACGGTGTCTCTGATCCCTAGTCTTTAGAAAGAATAATTAAATGTCGTTGTGCATCTAAATTAGGTACTTCTAATGCAATTTTTTGCTCAAACTTAACGCCTGCAGGTAGTGACTCTAGCTCTTCGCTAGGGAACACGCCTTTAAGTGCTATAAATTTACCCGAATGATCGATTAAGTGCGAACACCAGTCAACCATATCTTGTAATGAAGCAAAAGCACGACTTAGTACGCCGTCTAATTTAACACTTGGTTGATATTCTTCAACTCTTGACTGAACCGGGGTTACATTATCAAGACCAAGCTCATGTTTAACATGCATTAAAAATCGTACACGTTTACCTAAGCTATCTAATAACACAAAATGTGTATTAGGTAATGCAATTGCTAATACGATACCCGGTAATCCAGGACCCGTTCCAACATCAATATAATGATGACCGGGTAAGTGAGGCGCAACAACTAAGCTATCCATAATATGCTTAATCATCATTTCTTCAGGTAAGCGTACTGAGGTTAAGTTATAAGCCTTATTCCACTTATTCAATAACTCGACGTAACGAACTAGCTGTTGCTGTTGTTTTTCTGTTAGCGCAATATCAGTTTGCGTTAACAATGTAGTTAATTGTTGCTGTAACACTATGTACCCTTACCGTTACGCGGATTTGCGTAATAAGCCTTGCTTCTTCAGATACACTAATAATAGCGAAATCGCCGCTGGGGTGATACCAGAAATACGCGATGCTTGACCAATAGTGTCAGGACGCGACTCAATAAGCTTGGCAACTACCTCATTTGACAAACCAGATACGGTTTTATAATCAAACTCTTTTGGTAAAATTGTTTGCTCATGACGAAGCTGTTTGTTGATCTCATCTTGTTGACGCGCAATATAACCTGCGTACTTAGTATGGATCTCAACTTGTTCAAGTGCCGCTTTGTTTGTAAATTCAGATCCTAATCCTTCTATAGCCATAAGATCGTTATAACGAATCTCTGGGCGACGAAGTAATTCTTCTAAACTTGCTTCACGTGTAAGCGGTGTTTTCAGTAATGCATTTACTTGTTCTACAACGGCGTGATCTTTATGAATCCACGTATCTTTAATGCGTTGCTTCTCTTTTTCGATTACTTCCATTTTTTCGTTAAATGCCTGCCAGCGTTCGTCATTAACTAAACCTAGTTCACGGCCTTTTTCAGTTAAACGAATATCAGCATTATCTTCACGAAGTAATAAACGGTATTCGGCACGACTGGTAAACATGCGGTATGGTTCTTTTGTACCCAGTGTTGCTAAGTCGTCGATTAATACACCAACGTAAGCTTCATCACGACGTGGTGTCCAAGAATCTTTGCCTTGTACTTTTAGTGCAGCATTCATCCCTGCAATTAAGCCTTGTGCACCCGCTTCTTCATAGCCGGTAGTACCGTTAATTTGACCCGCAAAAAATAAACCTTCAATAAATTTAGTTTCTAAAGATTGTTTTAAATCACGTGGATCAAAGTAATCATATTCAATTGCGTAACCAGGTCGACAAATATGTGCATTTTCAAAACCTGTAATCGATTGCACAATTTCAAGTTGTACATCAAACGGTAAACTAGTCGAAATACCATTTGGGTATAATTCGTATGATGTTAAACCTTCAGGCTCAACAAATATTTGATGTTTATCTTTATCTGCAAAACGAACAATTTTATCTTCAATTGAAGGGCAGTATCGTGGACCAATACCTTCAATAACACCTGAGTACATAGGTGAGCGATGTAAGTTTTTACGAATAACATCATGTGTTTTTTCGTTTGTGTAAGTTATGTAACACGGTATCTGTTGTGGGTGATCTGATTGTTTACCCATAAATGAAAACACAGGAGTTGGTGTATCACCTGGCTGTGCTTCCATTTTTGTAAAATCAACAGTACGTGCATCAATACGTGGAGGTGTACCTGTTTTTAAACGATCAACTCTAAATGGATGTTCACGTAAGCGATCAGCTAAAGCGATTGAAGGAGGATCGCCTGCACGACCGCCTTTATAATTTTCTAAACCAATATGAATTAAGCCGCCTAAAAAAGTACCCACGGTTAAAACAACACTTGGTGCACTAAAACGTAAACCCATTTGAGTTACTACGCCAGTAACACGATCGTTTTCAACAATAAGATCATCACATGATTGTTGAAAAATCTTAAGGTTATCTTGGTTTTGTAATGTTGTTTGAATAGCCGCTTTGTACAAAGCGCGATCTGCTTGTGCTCGAGTAGCACGAACAGCAGGTCCTTTTGAAGAATTTAGTGTACGAAATTGGATCCCGCCTTTATCAATGGCCTGTGCCATTGCACCACCAAGAGCGTCGATCTCTTTTACCAAATGACCTTTGCCAATCCCACCAATTGCTGGGTTGCAAGACATTTGACCAAGGGTATCCATATTGTGAGTCAGTAGCAGGGTATTCATCCCCATACGGGCAGCTGCTAATGCGGCTTCAGTGCCAGCATGTCCACCACCTACTACGATAACGTCAAAATTTTCGTGAAAAATCATTAATGGGATCCTACTTAAATCAAACCGGTAAACTTCAAAAGGGAGCGTATTCTACCTAGAAATTGGCAGAAGATAAATGATTAAACAAAGGGCAAGATCTAAGTATGTGATCTCTAATAATATAAAGGATCTTTTAAAGAGATCTTTTATTACTATTACTACTACTGATCGACTTTTCTGTTGATAAGGTTTAGATCTTCATTTAAAACATGAAATTAGATCAGATCTAAAGGTGTTAATATGATCGGATCATCCAGCAAATAAGCTCTGATCAAAAAGGCACTTTATACACAGGGTTGAATCAGTTGGATCTTATCCAATGGATAAGCATGCTTTAAAACGCAGTTTATTCAATCTTTATCCACAAAACCTATTAAATTATTAGTAAATTGTGGGTAACTTTATATATAACTTTTTACTTGATCTATCTATTTTATGCCTGTTTGAGCTATCCAAGAGTCTAACCATGTTAATGCAGTGTCTTCTGGTAGTGCTTCATCGAGAATATTAAGCTCTAAACGTTCTGCTACTTTTATAGCGCCTTTTTGAGTTAATAAGGCATCTATATTACGTCCTGCTAGGTTATAAGTGTCATAACTAGTGTCGCCTAAAGCGATTACTGAATATTTTAATTCAGATAAATCATCTGCTTGAGTTACATCTTCAACAAAACTAATAAGATTTTCAGGGTAATCACCTGCACCATAAGTTGATGTGCAGATTAACCAAATGGTATTTTGCTGATCAATATCGCTAAATTCAGGTTGATCATGTAGTTGCGTAGTAATACCAAGGTTATTAAGCGCGTCGCTTAATTGCTCTGCAACATACTCGGCTGATCCCATTTGGCTGCCGACAATAAGATTTACTGAACTCATGAATATTAGTGATCACATTGGTTTTAATTGCCGCCTATGATAACTGAGTGAGGGTAACAGTAAAGTTAAGAGTGCTTTTTTGTATAACTATTTTTGCGGTAATTTTACACTCATTCAAAATTGTGTCTTTAAGTTGTTGATAATATAGTGTTTAACAAATTATCTTTAAATGTAATCTTCTGATCAAGTTGTTGATAACAGTGGGGAAAGCTCTGCTTAAACTGTTTTTTTAGGTTGTTTTATATTCGCTAAGTTATTGATATTACTTGTCAGTAAGGAATTAAATTGTAAATATCTCAATTAAAAATACATGTTGATCATAATGTGGATATAAAGCCTGTTGATAACCTTAAATTTAGATCGAAAATAATTTTTAAAAATGATCTAATAAAGCAGATCTAATGAAATTAATTAAAAATAAGTTCATAAATAGATAAATTACAATTGATCATGAGGTTTTTGCAGCTGATTTACCTAGTTTTGGTATTTATTTGAGCTGAAAATTAGGTATTGTGGATAAGTGATCTCGGTATTTTTAATTTTATGCGAATTTAGAGCTGCTATTTTTATTAATTTTGCTGGTGGAGTAAGCAGATCAAAAGTTTTGAATACTTAGCAGTTGAGTTATTTTATTTAAAAATCACAGTGATCATCAAATTATATGTTGTCAAAAGTAAGCTTTTTAGAGTACTAATCAGTGTTTTTTAGCTCTTTAATTGAGCGAATAGCATCATCTTTTGCGTGTATGAGGTGTGTTTTAGTGCATTTTTGTGAGCTAAAGTAAGTATAAGGAAGCCATTTATAACTACTTTTTGTATGACATATAACGCTATTAAAGCGCGCGGTTGTTTGAAAAGGCATTGGTTTTAGTCTTAATAATAGGTGTAATTTGTGCTATTAATTCCCCCAATAAGCACTCTCAGTATTGCCTACTCTATATAATCTGACCTCTCTTAGCACGTAACAAAGGTAGTTTTGGATATGATTTTATTGGCAGTAATTTGCAGGCATCAGGTGTATAAATATATATTTTACAGCTGAATATTTTACATAAAAAAAGAGCACCTAAGTGCTCTTATAATAAAAATATATCTGTAATAGGGTGTTTATTTACCAATACAAAACGAGCTAAATATTTTGCCAAGTAGGTCGTCTGAGGTAAATTCACCTGTAATTTCATTTAAATGCTGTTGTGTTAAACGCAGTTCTTCAGCGAGTATTTCACCAGCAATGTGCATTTCTAATTGTGTTTTACCCGTTTCTAAATGATACGCAGCACTTTCTAGTGCATCTAAATGACGACGGCGCGCCATAAAGCCACCTTCTGTTGCGCCTTGAAAACCTATACACGCTTTTAAATGCTCGCGAACAAGTTCAATACCGTCAGCATTTTTAGCACTTAAGCTGATTACCGGGTATTGTTGCTCTTGCTCCATTCCGACTATGTCGCCCGATAAATCAGCTTTATTTCTGATGACCGTAACCCCCATACCTTCTGGTAATTTTGCCATAAATTCAGGCCAAATTTTGTGCGGGTCAGTATCTATAGTATCAGTGCCATCAAGCATAAATAAAACGCGGTCGGCTTGGTTTATTTCATCCCATGCACGCTCAATACCTATTTGTTCTACTCTGTCTGGGCTTTCGCGTAGGCCTGCTGTATCTATAATATGCAGTGGCATACCATCTATATGTATATGCTCTCTTAGTACGTCGCGAGTGGTACCGGCTATTTCTGTTACGATTGCGGCTTCACGACCGGCTAGGGCGTTAAGCAGGCTTGATTTACCCGCATTAGGGCGACCTGCAATAACAACACGCATACCTTCGCGCATGATGCTGCCTTGCTTCGCTTGGTTGGTTACAGTGTTAAGCTGAGTAATAATCGCGTCTAAGTCTCCTGACACTTTACCATCGGATAAAAAATCAATTTCTTCATCAGGAAAATCTATTGCCGCTTCTACATACATACGTAAGTGAATTACTTTTTCTACGAGTGTTTCTATGTGTTTAGAAAATTCACCTTGGAGAGACTGTAGGGCGCTTTTAGCGGCTTGCTCGCTGGTAGCATTAATTAAGTCGGCGATGGCTTCTGCTTGTGTTAAATCAAGCTTGTCATTCATAAATGCGCGCTCTGAGAACTCACCAGGCTTTGCTAAACGAACGCCCTCTATTTTACTAATTTCTTTAAGTAACATATCCAGTACTACAGGACCGCCGTGGCCTTGTAATTCAAGTACGTCTTCACCAGTAAATGAGTTAGGACCTGCAAAGTAAATGGCAATACCTTGATCAAGTTGCTCGCCAGCAAGGCTTTTAAATGGCACATAATCGGCGTAGCGAACTTTAGGTATTTTACCTACTACTTTTTCAGCGACACTTTTAGCAAGGCTACCTGAAACGCGAATAATACCAACACCACCACGTCCAGGTGCTGTTGCTTGTGCTGCAATTGTATCTTGATTGATCATGCTATTAATTTGCCAACGATGAGTAACTTTATGCCCGTATTGTAACCTATCGATTTATTTGTAGCGAATAGCTGTGGTGAAAAACAGGCAATAAAAAAGGCGACCGAAGTCGCCTTTATATAAGTAGGAGCTTAGTTAGCCTCTTACTTTAATTCCTTTCTTTTCCATGCCACGGTAGATGATTAACATCTGGACAATAGAAATAAGGTTAGACACTAACCAGTAAAGAACTAAACCAGATGGGAACCATAAGAAGAATACAGAGAAGATAACCGGCATAAAGGTCATCATTTTTTGCTGCATTGGATCAGTAACCGTCATAGGTTGTAGCTTTTGCGTCACAAACATACTCGCACCAAATAATATTGGTAGTACGTAGTACGGGTCTTGTGCAGAAAGGTCAGTTAACCAAAAAATGAATTCAGCATGGCGAAGTTCAGTAGACTCTAAGAATACGTAGAACAAGGCTAAGAAAATTGGCATTTGTAGCAAAATAGGGAAACAGCCACCCATTGGGTTAACTTTTTCTTTTTTGTACATTTCCATTGTTGCTTGGCCGAACTTTTGACGGTCATCACCAAACTTTTCTTTAAGGGCTGCCATTTTAGGCTGTAGGGCACGCATTTTTGCCATTGAAGTGTATTGCGCTTTAGTAAGTGGGTACATTAACGATTTTACGATAATAGTGATGGCAATAATTGCTACACCCCAGTTACCTAAAATGCTGTGTAGCCATTTTAGCAATACAAATAAAGGTTGCGAAATAAACCATAACCAACCGTAATCTACAGTTAGGTCTAGGTCTGGGTGAATAGCTTCAAGAATATCTGACTCTTTCGGGCCCATATAATAAGTAGCAGTTAGTATTTGCTCACTACCAGCTTGAATATTTACAGCAGGGTCTTTAGCACCAATAATAGCGGCATTACTTTTTGTAATTAAGCTATAAATTGTATTTGATTGATCTTGCATTGGAACCCAAGCACTTACAAAGTAATGCTGAATAAAGGCAACATAACCACCTTGTGTACTTTTATTTAGGTTTTTGTCAGCCATATCTGAAAAACTATACTTTTCGTAAGGTTCTTCATCAGTACCGTATGCAGCACCTAAATAGTTTTGATCAACCATGCTGCCTTTTTCTTGTACGGTACGCTTAATTTGCGTGTATAGCTGTACTTGAAGTGGTGTGCTTGTTGTATTGTTAACTTTGTATTCTAAACCAACATCATATTGACCTTTTTTGAATACGTACGTCTTAGTAAAGTTAACACCATTACTATCAGTAAACTGAAGTGGAACGCGAAGCTCATCACCCGTTAAGGTATATGTTTTTTGTTCGGTACTATAAGTAGGGCGACCATTAGCTGATGCATCAGGGCCATTTAAGCCAATTAAGCCACTTTGTGAAAAGTATTGTCTACCTTCAATAAGCTCACCAAGAAGCATATAAGGTGTGTCGCTACCTTTGGTATCTTCATACTGAAGAAGATCTGCTTCAACAATATCACCGCCTTTGGTGTCAATTTTAACTTTAAAAACGTCAGTAGTGATATTAATTACAGAACGTTTAGCTAAAGTTGCTGAAGCGGGTAAACCTGAATCTGACGATGAAGGGATATAATCATCCGACTCTGGTGAATTTGCTTGTAGTGTTTGTGTTGTGGCACTTGGATCGACTTTAGGCTTGTTGTAATCATTATCCCATTCTTGGAACAATAAAAACGACACTAGCATTAGGCCAATTAATAAAAACGTGCGTTGCGATTCCATAACAGCTCTTATTTCTCGTGTTGGTGGTTAATATGGGTTAATTTTTCAGGGACGGGGTCTTCTCCACCTGAATGTAAAGGATGGCATTTTAATATGCGTTTTAAAGCTAACCAACTACCTTTTATAAATCCATGCAAATTAATTGCTTGAATTGCATAATGTGAGCAGCTTGGATTAAAACGACAATGCGGACCTAACAGCGGGCTAATCCACTTTTGATAACCGCGGATAAATAACACTAAACAAAACCTCGGTAAAGCAACAAGTGGTTTAAGTAACCTCATGATGTTTATGCCCCTACTTAAGTTTAGTGAGATAGATATCATGTATTTAAAGACTCAATTAGAAAATTTAAATGCATGATTAAAAGGTGAGCTAAAGATACATTAATTAACCCTGCAATTCTATTGCAATTAGGTTTGTTTATTAGATTTAGCTGATTTGTTTGGGCGTTTCTTAAAAGGTGGCGGTTTAGGTGCACCTGGTTTACAGCGTTCGTTAATTTTTCGCCATAATTTAGTAAGTTGTTTGGTTATTTCTTCATTAGACTGTTCATCAATACCATTTTTAACCATAAGCACAATATCAATATTATCGATGCTGTGTTGATTTAAACGAAAACTTTCGCGAGCAAGACGTTTAATACGGTTTCGTTGGCATGCCTTTTTTACACGTTTTTTAGCAACAGTAAGACCTAACCGAGGTTTATCTTGGTCATTTGGTTTAGCTAATAGAGTAAAGAAAGGAGTTGCAGCCCGAGCGGGTTCATTAAATATGCGAGAGTAATGCGAGGGAGTTAACAGACGTAACTCCCTGCCAAAGCTAAAGTCTTCCACTTATAAATTAAGCAGAAAGAACTTTGCGGCCTTTAGCGCGGCGACGTGCTAATACTTTACGGCCATTTACAGTTGCCATGCGAGCACGGAAGCCGTGTGCACGTTTGCGTTTTAAAACGCTAGGTTGAAAAGTTCTTTTCATAACAATCTCATCCGATCGGTTAAAGTTAAAACATCCTATACAGGTCGCGATCCTGGCATAGGTGCCATTGCGAGCGCGAGATATTATAGAGTAAGTAATGTAAAGTCAATCATAATTACGTTAAGGGTATATAACCCACCTACTACTATATAAGAGATCATATAAGGCGATCGGTTAGGATCATCATAAATAAGAAGTTTTCCACAGCCCCTGTATAAAAAGTGAATAAAAGCGGGGGAAAAGTAAATTGGATCGTAAATTTGGTTCGCGATCTTGGTGTTATTTTGTTATGATCTCCTCTCAGGATCTAAAATAAAAACTGTTTTAAATCAGTTTGTTAATGATTTTATACATCGATATCAACAATTTTACAAAAATCAATCTTTTACTTGTGGATAAAGTGCCTTCATAATACGCGGTCTTGGGTCGCTTATTGGACCATTTGAACGCAATAAATGTATGATTTATAATCATTAATGATGTGCGGGAATAAAAATTATATCTCTGGGAGTTTAACTGTGTATCTGTCGGTTTGGCAAAGTTGTTTATATGTATTGCAAGATGAGCTGCCTTCGCAGCAATTCAGTATGTGGGTAAGACCGCTACAAGCAGAAAGTACCGAAGATACCTTGACGATTTATGCACCTAATCGCTTTGTGCTTGATTGGGTGAGAGAAAAGTACCTAAATAGAATTAACGAATTACTAGTAGAAATTTGTGGTGTTGAAGCCCCAAAACTACGTTTTGATGTAGGTAGTAAACCTTTATTAAATGCACAAGCTGCACCGGTTATAGAAACTCAATCGGCACCAAGTGCACACGCTTCAGCAAAACAACAGCCTCGCGAGCAAAAGCCAGTTGTTGAACCTGCACCTAAGTCAGGTTACAAATCTAACATTAAAGAAAACTATACTTTTGATAGCTTTGTTGAAGGTAAATCAAACCAATTAGCAAAAGCTGCGGCCACACAGGTTGCCGACAATCCTGGCTCTGCTTTTAACCCTGTATTTATATACGGTGGCACAGGTTTAGGTAAAACTCACTTATTACATGCGGTAGGTAATGGCATTATGGCAAATAAGCCAGATGCTAAAATTGTTTACATGCATTCAGAACGCTTTGTTCAAGACATGGTAAAGGCACTTCAAAATAATGCGATAGAAGAATTTAAGCGTTATTACCGCAGTGTTGATGCATTAATGATTGATGATATTCAATTTTTTGCTAACAAAGAGCGTTCACAAGAAGAATTTTTTCATACCTTTAATGCATTGCTCGAAGGTAACCAACAAATTATTTTAACCTCTGACCGTTACCCTAAAGAGATTGAAGGCGTTGAAGATAGGCTTAAATCACGTTTTGGTTGGGGATTAACAATTGCGATAGAGCCACCAGAGCTTGAAACGCGCGTTGCTATTTTGATGAAAAAAGCCCAGCAAAGTAAGATTAACTTACCACACGAAGTTGCCTTTTTTATTGCCAAAAAATTACGTTCGAACGTACGTGAATTAGAAGGTGCACTTAACCGTGTAATTGCTAATGCTAACTTTACGGGTCGTCCAATTTCTATTGATTTTGTAAAAGAAGCGCTACGCGATTTACTTGCCTTGCAAGATAAACTGGTTACCATAGACAATATTCAGCGCACCGTTGCTGAGTACTATCGAATTCGTATATCAGATCTGTTATCTAAGCGCCGCAGCCGCTCTATAGCGAGGCCGCGCCAAGTAGCTATGGCATTATCTAAAGAATTAACTAATCACAGCTTACCTGAGATTGGTGACGCATTTGGTGGACGCGATCATACGACCGTATTACATGCATGTCGTAAGATAAAATCACTACGTGACGAAAGCCACGAAATTAAAGAAGATTACCAAAACTTAATAAGAACATTGTCATCTTAGGGCTGACTTTATTATGCAAATAACAATATCAAGACAACAATTTTTAAAGCCATTGGTGCAAGTGTCTGGCGCAATAGAGCGCAAACACACGTTGCCAATTTTATCTAACGTTTTGTTAGTGGTAGAAAACGGACAACTTTCAATGACGGGTACTGACCTTGAAATTGAATTAGTTTCTGGCGTATTTGTAGGTGATGATATTGCCGATACAAAACTAACGTTACCCGCTAAAAAGTTACTCGATATTTGTAAAAGTCTACCAGACGGTTCGGACATTACTTTAAGCTTGCAAGAGCATCAATTACTTTTGACCAGTGGTAAAAGCCGTTTTTCATTAACGACTTTATCGGCTGATGATTTTCCTAATTTAGAAGAGTGGGACGGAGAAGTTGAATTTCAACTTACTCGTTTAGAGTTACGTAAGTTACTCGAAAGCACGCATTTTTCAATGGCAAATCAAGACGTACGTTATTACTTAAATGGTATGTCGTTTGAAGTAGATAATACCGATATAAAAACAGTAGCAACAGATGGTCACCGTTTAGCTATAGCGCAAAAGCAATTAACGCAATCGCTTAATACTCAACGCCAATTAATTATACCTCGCAAAGGTGTGCAAGAAATTATGCGCCTTATGGTAGCAGATGACGAATTGGTAACAATTCAGTTTGGTGCCAACCATATTCGTATTATCGATCTTGAGTTTACATTTACAAGTAAACTAGTTGATGGACGCTTTCCTGATTACCGTCGTGTATTACCACGTGGTGGCGACAAAGTAATTACAGCTAACCGAGAATGGTTACGTAATGCGTTTCAACGTGTGTCTATTTTATCTAATGAAAAGTTTCGTGGCGTACGCTTAAACTTATCAAATGGTTTATTAAAAATTACGGCCAATAACCCAGAGCAAGAACAAGCTGAAGAAGTTGTTGAAGTAAGTTACGAAGGCGCAGACCTAGAAATAGGGTTTAACGTGTCTTACGTATTAGACGTACTTAACACATTAAAAACAGAAGACGTACTATTTACATTAGCCGACTCAAACAGCAGTGCATTAATTGAAGGTGCAGGCGATGAAGAAGCAATGTACGTTGTTATGCCTATGCGTTTATAAGACTATAAATACATAATGAGCTTAAGTCATTTGAGCCTCAAATATTTTCGTAATATTGAGGCGCTGACGCTAGAACCAGTTAACGGCGTTAATATAATATATGGTGAAAATGGCAGCGGAAAAACCAGCCTTTTAGAGGCTATCTATTACCTTTCTCACGGCAAATCTTTTCGCACTCCAAAACACAAAAGTATTATTGCGCATCAGCAAGAGCAGTTTGTAATTCACGGGCGCAAAACAATACACGACTTATCTATTCCAATTGGTATTAGTAAAACCCAAACGGGTGAAACCAATTTAAAAATTCAAGGTAAGGCGAGCCGTAAAATATCCGAACTAGCTCAACTCATGCCAGTGCAAATTATTACACCAGAGAGCTATTCTTTATTTTTTGGTGGGCCTAAAGAGCGCAGAAAGTTTTTAGATTTAGGTTTGTTCCACGTGGAACATGAGTTCTTTTTTTTATGGCAATCGTTCAATAAAGTACTTAAACAACGTAATGCATTGTTAAAAACTAAGCCCAAGAATTATTTTGACCAAATTAAGTTTTGGGACAAAGAATTTGTTAGACTGGCTGAAGAAATAAATAAATTAAGATTGGCGTATATAAGTAGGTTTAAGCAGCAATTTTTTGATAAAATGTGTGCAGAATTAACGCTTGTACGTGATTTAGAAATGACCTTTAACGCAGGTTGGAAAGAGACCGAATCTCTTGCAGATGCGTTAGAGCAAAACTTTGAGCGAGATGCTCGCCAAGGGTTTACAAGTAAAGGCCCTCATAAGGCTGATTTTAGTTTTAGTGTCGCTGGCAACAGTGTAGAGAATACGTTCTCACGCGGTCAATTAAAGTTACTATTGTATGCGTTAAAAGTTACGCAAAATAGCTTAATTGAGTCAGAGACAGATAAGCAATCTATATTGCTAATAGATGATCTACCTTCAGAGTTAGGCGAAGATACAAAAGAGAAAGTGGGTCAATTACTTGCTCACTGTAGTTCTCAAATTTTTATCTCTTCAATTTTGTCTGAAAGTATTTCTGCTGTGGTGGAACCCATGCAACGAGAACTACAAATGTTCCACGTGAAACATGGCAACCTAATAACAAGATAAGTGGGATTAACCATGTCTGAGAATTATGACTCGTCGAGTATTAAAGTACTTAAAGGATTAGACGCAGTAAGAAAGCGTCCTGGAATGTATATTGGGGACACCGATGATGGCACAGGCTTACACCACATGGTGTTTGAGGTCGTTGATAACTCGATCGATGAAGCCTTAGCAGGTCATTGTGATGATATTTATGTAACGATTCACTTAGATGGTTCTGTCTCAGTACGAGATAACGGTCGTGGTATCCCAACTTCTATTCATGAAGAAGAAGGCGTATCAGCAGCCGAAGTTATTATGACGGTACTTCATGCCGGTGGTAAGTTTGATGATAACTCTTATAAAGTATCAGGTGGCTTGCACGGTGTTGGTGTTTCTGTTGTAAATGCACTTTCAGAAAAACTAAAACTTACAGTTCGCCGTGAAGGTAAACTTCATGAGCAGTTTTACACTATGGGTGTTCCAGATGCACCTTTAGCTGTTATTGGTGAATCGGACACGACTGGTACAGAACTGCGTTTTTGGCCAAGTGGTGAAACATTTACAAACTTAGATTTTCATTACGAAATTTTAGCTAAGCGTTTACGCGAGCTTTCATTCCTAAATTCAGGTGTGAGCATCATTTTAAATGATGAACGTGAAGAAAATAAATCTGACCACTTTAAATACGAAGGCGGTATTCAAGCTTTCGTTGAATACTTAAACCGTAATAAAACACCTATACATAAAGGTGTATTCCATTTTACTCACGAACGTGAAGAAGATGGTATTAGCGTTGAAGTATCAATGCAGTGGAATGATGCATACCAAGAAAATATTTACTGTTTCACAAATAATATTCCACAACGTGATGGTGGTACTCACTTAGCCGGTTTTAGATCAGCGCTAACACGTACACTTAATAACTACATGGAAAAAGAAGGCTTTAACAAAAAAGCTAAAACAACCAGCAATGCTACCGGTGATGATGCCCGTGAAGGCTTAACGGCTGTTGTTAGTGTTAAAGTTCCGGATCCTAAGTTCTCATCGCAAACTAAAGACAAGCTTGTTTCAAGTGAAGTTAAGTCTGCAGTTGAACAAGCAATGGCTGAAAAATTCACTGAGTTTTTATTAGAAAACCCAACTGATGCCAAAATTGTTGTAGGTAAGATTATTGATGCCTCACGTGCTCGTGAAGCGGCGCGTAAAGCCCGTGAAATGACACGTCGTAAAGGTGCAATGGACTTAGCAGGCTTACCTGGTAAGCTAGCTGATTGCCAAGAAAAAGATCCTGCCCAATCTGAACTATATATAGTGGAAGGGGACTCTGCTGGCGGATCAGCCAAGCAGGGGCGTAACCGTAAAAACCAAGCTATTCTTCCGCTTAAAGGTAAAATCTTAAACGTAGAAAAAGCACGTTTTGATAAAATGTTATCTTCGCAAGAAGTAGCAACACTAATTACTGCATTAGGGTGTGGTATTGGTCGTGACGAATATAACCCTGAGAAATTACGTTACCACCGTATCATCATCATGACCGATGCGGACGTGGATGGTTCTCACATTCGTACGTTACTATTAACATTCTTCTATCGCCAAATGCCTGAAATTGTAGAACGCGGCTATATTTACATTGCTCAACCACCACTTTATAAAGTGAAAAAAGGTAAGCAGGAGCGTTATATTAAAGATGACCCTGCATTAGTTGAATACCTAACATCGCTTGCTCTTAATGGTGCAGCGTTGTATGCAAGTACAGATGCACCAGCTCTTGAAGGTGAGGCACTAGAGTCAATAGTTCACGATTATCAAAACACAGTTAAAGTAATTGAGCGTTTAAAGCGTAAATACCCTAACACGGTAATGGAACGCTTAATTTATCAAACAGAATTGAAAACTGATGACCTTTCAGATGAAGCTAAAGTAATTGCTTGGACTAAAGTGTTGGTTGACGACCTGATTGCACGTGATGAAGATGCGACTATTTTCCATGCTGGTACAGAGCATGATGCTGAGCGTAATATGTATTACCCGGTTGTGAATATTCGTCAGCACGGTGTAGATAAAGCACACGTACTTCATTATGACTTTATTGCGTCACGTGACTACCAACGCATTGCTGTGACTGGTACTAACATCGCAAACATCCTTAGCGAAGGTGCATATATTCAACGTGGTGAGAAAACAAAACCTGTTGATAACTTTGTGGATGCTTTGGAATGGTTGATCACAGAATCGAAGCGCGGGATCTATATTCAACGCTATAAAGGACTGGGCGAAATGAACCCAAGCCAGCTTTGGGAGACCACAATGGATCCTAGTGCTCGCCGTATGTTACAAGTAACGATCGAAGATGCTGTTGGCGCGGATCAATTATTTGCGACCTTAATGGGTGACCAAGTAGAGCCTCGTCGTGAGTTTATTGAAAAGAACGCACTACGTGTAGTTAACTTAGACGTGTAAAAAATATTGCTTACATAGAAAAAGGAGCCTAATGGCTCCTTTTTTATTTTCTTCAATTACACAAACTGCTTAAAACCTGAGTGTACACACGGTATACTAAGGGTAATTTTCACGCTACTTCTTAGATAGTAAAAAGCCAAATATGCAAAAATATGACGTAAAAACCTTTCAAGGTTTGATCCTGGCTTTACAGGATTATTGGGCGCAGCAAGGCTGTGTCATTATTCAACCACTTGATATGGAAGTGGGCGCAGGGACATTTCACCCGCAAACTTTTTTAAAGTCTATTGGTCCAGAGCCAATGGCGAGTGCATACGTGCAACCGTGTCGTCGTCCTACCGATGGTCGCTACGGTGAAAATCCAAATCGCTTACAACACTACTACCAATTTCAGGTGGTTTTAAAGCCATCGCCAGATAACATCCAAGAGCTTTATTTAGGCTCTTTAGCGGCTATGGGTATCGATACACTAACTCACGAAGTTCGCTTTGTAGAAGACAACTGGGAATCACCTACGTTAGGTGCGTGGGGCCTAGGTTGGGAAATTTGGTTAAACGGCATGGAAGTAACGCAGTTTACCTACTTCCAACAAGTTGGTGGTATTGAGTGTTCACCAGTAACGGGTGAGATCACTTACGGCCTAGAGCGTTTAGCAATGTACATTCAAGGCGTAGATAGTATTTACGACTTAGTATGGGCAGACGGTCCACTAGGGCGCGTAACCTACGGCGACGTGTTCCATCAAAATGAAGTAGAGCAGTCTACTTACAATTTTGAACACGCAAACGTAGAAGACTTATTTGCTCAGTTCGATAAATGTGAAGCAGAGAGCCAAAAGTTAATTGAAGCAAACTTACCACTACCGGCTTACGAGCAAGTAATGAAAGCATCGCACGCATTTAACTTACTAGACGCACGCCACGCAATTTCGGTAACCGAACGTCAACGTTATATTTTACGCGTTCGTGCGTTATCAAAAGCGTGTGCACAAAGTTACTATGACAAACGCGAAGCGCTTGGTTTCCCGCTGTGTAAGGATAAGTAAGTATGTCAGCACAAAATTTATTAGTAGAAATTGGCACAGAAGAGTTACCACCAAAAGCACTGCGTAAATTAGCAGAAGCGTTTGCTGCAAACTTAACTGCAGAGCTAGAAACATTAGAGTTAGCACACCAAGGCGTAAGCTGGTATGCATCGCCTCGTCGTTTAGGTTTACAAGTAAAAGCGCTTGAAGCTAAGCAACAAGACAAAGAAGTTGAAAAACGTGGTCCAGCTACTAAAGCCGCATTTGACGGTGACGGTAATCCAACAAAAGCAGCAATGGGTTGGGCACGTGGTTGTGGTATTGAAGTAAAAGATGCACAAACACTTGAGACTGATAAAGGCGCATGGTTATTGCACATTGCTAAAGTAGCAGGGCAAGAAACCAAATCGCTAATGACAGGTGCAATTACTAAAGCGTTAGCTAAATTACCAATTCCTAAGCCAATGCGTTGGGGCGCGAATAAAACACAATTTATTCGTCCTGTGCATACAGTCACTATTTTATTTGGTGATGAGCTACTTGAAGGCGAGATCCTTGGTAAGAAAATAACTAACCAGCTTCAAGGTCATCGTTTTCATCACCCAGAAAAAATTAGTATTAACCATGCAGACGACGTTTTTGACGTACTTAAATCGGCTTACGTTATTGCCGATTACGAACAGCGTAAAGCACAAATTCGTACGCAAATAGAAGAGGCTGCAAAAGCAGTTAACGCTGTTGTTGCAATGGATGAAGATTTACTAGAAGAAGTAACATCACTTGTAGAGTGGCCAGTTACTTTAACGGCAACATTTGAAGAAGCATTTTTAGATGTACCAGCCGAAGCGTTAATTTACACCATGAAAGACGATCAAAAATATTTCCCGTTATTAGATCAAAACGGCAAACTTTTAAATAAGTTTTTGTTTGTATCTAACATCGAAAGTAAAGATCCAAGCGTCGTTATTTCTGGTAACGAAAAAGTAGTACGCCCACGTTTAGCTGATGCACAGTTTTTCTTTGAAACAGATAAAAAGAAAACTCTAGAAAGCCGACTAGAATCGCTTGATAGCGTATTGTTCCAAAAGCAACTTGGTACGCTTAAAGATAAGTCTGCGCGTATTAGTGAGCTTGCAGGTTATATTGCTGAGCAATTAGGTGCTGATAAAGTACTAGCAGAGCGCGCTGGTCTATTAAGTAAAACAGACTTAATGACTGAAATGGTAATGGAATTTACCGACGTGCAAGGTGTAATGGGAATGCATTACGCTCGCCATGACGGTGAAGCCGAGGATGTAGCCATAGCGCAAAACGAGCAGTACATGCCACGCTTTGCAGGCGACAACTTACCTACAAATTTAATTAGCTGCGCAGTAGCGATTGCTGATAAGTTTGACACGCTGGTGGGTATTTTTGGTATAGGCCAAGCACCTAAAGGTGACAAAGACCCATTTGCTCTTCGTCGTGCTGCTATTGGTGCACTTCGCATTATGGTAGAAAAAGAACTACCACTTGATATTTTAGACCTAGTAGCTAAATCGCAAACATTGTTTGGCGACAAGTTAACTAACTTAAATGTATCAGCTGATGTATTTGAATTTATGCTAGGGCGCTTCCGTGCTTGGTATCAAGACGAAGGTATTGAAGTAGACGTAATTCAAGCAGTGCTTGCACGTCGTCCGACTAAACCTGTTGATTTTGATCGCCGTGTTAAAGCTGTGAGCCACTTCCGTACATTAGACGCAGCAGAAGCGCTTGCAGCAGCTAATAAGCGTGTAGGTAATATTCTGGCTAAAAACGACATTACCAGCCAAGGTAGTGTTGATGAGAGCTTATTAAGCGACGACGCTGAAAAAGTATTAGCATCACAAGTAGCAAAATTTGCCACTGACCTTGCACCACTTTACGCAGATGGAAACTACCAAGAAGCATTAAGCCAATTGGCAGGTATTCGCGAAAGTGTTGATAACTTTTTTGACAACGTAATGGTTATGGCCGACGATGAAGCTGTTAAGCAAAATCGTCTTGCGCTGCTAAGCCAGTTAAGCGGATTGTTTTTAGGTATTGCAGATATTTCTGTTTTACAAAAATAACACCGATTAGCAATTTTAAAAGCCAGCGTTTTGCTGGCTTTTTAGTTTTCACTGTATGCAAAGGAAACCCCATTGATGATTTCTATGAAACGAATTTTAACCTTAGCAATTGCTGGTTTACTTACTGCCTGTACAAGCCAAATTTCGATTAACGATGTATTACCACAGCAAGAGCTTGACCGCACAATTTACTTACGTGGCGACTTTACACTGTGGGATGCAGAACCCCAGTATCAGTTTGCACCAGTTGGCCCTGCGCTTTATCAAGCAGAAGTGAAATTTTCGACGCCTGGTAAAGTGTACGAATTTAAAATAGCCGATGCCGATTTTAGTGAAGGTTACAACTGTGGTTACAGCGACGCACAACCAGCAGGGCAAAAACTAACACTCGGCCAGCCAGCTATTGCAGACTGTAATACTATTTATAACTACTTTAGCTACACGCCAGCGATAAAAGGCACCTACATAGTAAGCATTGATTACAGTGACTATGATGAGCCGAAAGTGACGATAACTAAAAAATAGCTAAGCTAAAAGTCGTCAGTTTTTAGCTGCCCGAGTGAGCTTATAGATTTGCGACAAGGACGTTGAATGAAGAATAGTAATAACAAAACAGTGAATAGATATAGCAAGCTATTACTAATTGAAACCGCTGGTTTATCAATAGCATTGCTAATATTCTTAATTATTTTGATTTGGTTGCTACTTAATGAGTATAGCTTAGGTAATATTATGAATAATGTTTTAAACTTCTTAGCAAGTTTAGGGAGTATAGCAGGCGGTTGTGCTGCCCTTTATGCATTTTACTCAATTCCAAAATGGAAAAAAGATTATGATAATAAGCTTTTTAGAGAAAAGTTATATAAAGCTTTAGCGAATATAGACGCTTTAGAAGAGTTAGTTAAACTGCAAGTTGATGCAAGAAAATATTACTGTAATTATAAAATAAATTTTAATATTGACGATGACAATACTAAAAAATATGGTATTCAAATGAATAAATGGGAGCGAGAAATATCCTACCTATTTAACTTAACTAGAGACCGCTTACTGATACTAAGTGAATATAGTTATTATTTTTCGCATATAAAAAATAATGAAATAAAAGGTAACTTAGATCTTCTAAGCCGTCATATAAAAATGATTCACAATATGCCCCGTGATACTGATATGGGTATTGACGTCAGCGCAATTCATATTGATAAGGAAAATAAAGAACATATTTTAGATACAGAAATATTTAAAAAGACTAAGGATTGTTTAAAAATACAACTTGAGAATAGTTAAATATAACTTAAAGCCCTTTCTTCACCACATACCTATAAGGTGCTTCTTCTGCATCTTTAGCCACCAGCGTGTGATCCATAAACGTACAAAAGCTCGGAATGTCGCGAGTTGTTGATGGGTCATCAGCAGTTATTAATAACGTTTCACCATCACTCATTTTACGAATAGCAGCGCGTACCATCATTACTGGCTCTGGACAGCGAAGGCCTATGGCATCTAATTGGTGATCGGGGTTATCAAAGCTCATAATAAATTGACCTGTTTAATTAAAGTGATTGCTGTGTACGCGAGTGCTTAGGTATAGCAATTAATAAGTTTGGGAGTTTAACGCAATTTTAAGTGTAATTTAACTATTTTACTTATCTTAATATGCCCATATTATTTGAAACTTTATTGCTGCAAAAGACTTTATTTAATAATACGCCCGATCACATAATTACGCTGTTACATGCTTGTTTGATAAAGGGTCGTTTTCACTTAATTAAAGCTAATAAAAAAGGCGAACTGAATAAAATCAGTCCGCCTTTTTAATCACCAAGATGGTTTTACATGTTTAAAACTAATTAGTCTTGAACACGTTCAAATACAGTGGCAATGCCTTGGCCTAAACCAATACACATAGTTGCTAAACCGTATCGTACATTTTTGTCTTCCA
This sequence comes from Pseudoalteromonas sp. NZS127_1, assembly GCF_015864295.1. Taxonomy (NCBI): domain Bacteria; kingdom Pseudomonadati; phylum Pseudomonadota; class Gammaproteobacteria; order Alteromonadales; family Pseudoalteromonadaceae; genus Pseudoalteromonas; species Pseudoalteromonas sp. NZS127_1. Next base: position 35,308 of record NZ_JADYXO010000023.1, read on the forward strand.
TTAAGTGAATAAGCGATGTGCTAATACGCGAACCCGAACAACCCAGAGGGTGACCAAGTGCGATTGCGCCGCCATTTAAATTCACTTTTTCGTCAACAACATCCATTAACCCTAAATCTTTCATTACAGGTAATGATTGTGCTGCAAAGGCTTCGTTAAGTTCTACTACGCCTAGGTCATCAATTGTAATACCGGCTTGAGCAAGTGCTTTTTTACTTGCTGGTACTGGGCCGTAACCCATAATTGATGGATCGCAACCAGCGACTGCCATTGCTTTAATACGCGCACGAATTGGTAAGCCAAGTTCTTTAGCTTTTTCTTCGCTCATTACTAACATTGCAGATGCGCCGTCAGAAAGTGCAGAAGACGTACCGGCTGTTACCGTACCCGATGCAGGATTAAATACAGGGCGAAGTTTTGATAGGCCTTCTACTGTTGTTTCTGGGCGAATTACTTCGTCGTCTTCAACTAATATAAGCGAACCATCTGCTGCGTGACCTTCCATTGCTAAAATTTCGCGACGAAAACGGCCTTCAACAGTTGCCGCTTGTGCACGTTGATGTGAACGGTAAGCAAATTCATCTTGTTGCTCACGGCTAATGCCATGAAGCGTTGCAAGGTATTCTGCTGTTAAACCCATTGAGCCCGATGCTTGTGCAATCGTTGTTGCTAAGCCTGGGTGAAAGTCGTTGCCGTGAGTCATAGGTACGTGACCCATGTGCTCAACACCACCAATTAGGTAAGTGTCGCCAGCGCCGGTCATTATTGCGCGTGCAGCGTCATGCAATGCTTGCATTGACGAGCCACATAAACGGTTAACCGTTACAGCAGGTACGCTGTGTGGGATACCGGCAAGTAATGCTGCGTTACGTGCTACGTTAAAGCCTTGCTCTAATGTTTGTTGTACACAACCCCAATAAATATCGTCAATTGATGCTGGATCAACTGCTGGGTTGCGATCAAGTAAGCCTTTCATTAAATGTGCGCTTAAGTCTTCAGCACGTTTATGTTTGAATACGCCACTTTTAGAGCGACCCATTGGTGTGCGGATACAATCTACAATTACTGGATTATTCATGATATTAACCTTCCACCTTATAGAAAACACGACCTTCTTCGGCCCACTTGCGAGTTTGCTCAGATACTTGGTAAATCGCACCTAGGTGAGCGTATTTGTCTGCTGCTGCAACAAAGTTAGCTAAACCAGTTTGATCTAAGTAACGGAACGCGCCGCCTCTAAATGGAGGGAAACCAACACCATAAACTAATGCCATATCTGCTTCTTGCGGAGAGGCAACAATGCCTTCTTGCAAACACAGTAGCACTTCGTTAATCATTGGAATCATACAACGGTCGATGATTTCTTGTTTATCAAATTCTTTTGGTGCGTCTGTAATTGGGCTTAATAGCTCAACTGCTGTCTCGTCATGAGACTTTTTAAGACGACCGCGACGATCTGTTTCGTATTTGTAAAAACCGGCTTTGTTCTTTTGACCAAAACGTTTTTCGTTGGCAAAAATAGTCACAGGGTCTTTATCAGCACGAGCCATACGCTCAGGGAAACCGTCAGCCATTACGCCAGTACAATGGAACGCTGTATCAATACCTACAACATCAAGTAAGTAAGCCGGACCCATAGGCCAGCCAAATACGTTTTCCATTACTTTATCTACTTTTGCAAAGTTAGCGCCTTCAACCACTAATTTGCTAAAACCTGCAAAGTAAGGGAATAAAACACGGTTTACAAAAAAGCCTGGGCAATCGTTAACAACAATTGGTGATTTACCTAATTTAAGCGCGTAATCAACTACTGCATTAATTGTTTTATCTGAGGTCTTAGCACCACGAATAATTTCTACTAATGGCATTTTTGGCACTGGATTGAAAAAGTGCATACCACAGAAGTTTTCTGGCTTATCTAGCGCTTGTGCTAGTAAATCAATACAAATAGTCGATGTGTTTGAAGTAAGTACAGTGCCTTCTGGCATGTTCTTTTCAAGATCAGCGAGTACTGCTTGCTTAACTTTAGGGTTTTCTACAACGGCTTCAACAATAATGTTGGCGCTTTGTAGGTCTGAATCGTTAAGTGTTGGTTTGATTTTGCTAAGAGTTGCCAACATTTTTTCCATTGGCATGTGGCCACGCTTAACTTTTGCACCTAATAACTTAGACGCTTCACCCATACCTAAATCAAGCGCATCTTGTTGGATGTCTTTCATTATAATAGGTGTGCCTTTATAAGCAGACTGGTATGCAATACCGCCGCCCATAATACCTGCACCTAATACAGCTGCTTGTTTAATTTCTACATCGCTGTGCTTAGCAAATTTACGTGCTTTACCTTTAATGTATTGGTCAGCTAGGAATATACCTGTTTGAGCTGCTGCTTCTGGTGTACGTGCTAATTTAGCAAAGTTGGCATTTTCGATTGCCATTGCTTCATCGCGAGTACAGTTTGCCGCTGCTTTAATAGTACGTACAGCCATAACCGGTGCAGGATAGTGGCCTTTGGTTTTACCCATTACCATACCTTCTGCCATAGCGAAGCTCATGCCTTGCTCAACACGGTTTAATTTAAGTGGCTGTAGTTTTACGTTACGTTTTGCTTGCCAATCTAGCTTGCCAGCAATCGCAAGTTCAAGCGTTGATACACTTGACTCTAAAAGTTTGTCAGTACTAACTACCGCGTCAAACGCACCTACTTTAAGGGCATCTGCTGCGCGATTTTCTGCGCCAGAGGTAATCCACATCATTGCGTTATCGGCGCCAATGATACGTGGTAAGCGCACTGTGCCACCGAACCCTGGCATTATGCCAAGCTTAACTTCTGGTAGGCCCATTTTAGCTGTTTCGCTTGCTATACGATAATCGGTAGCAAGTGCCCACTCACAACCACCGCCAAGTGCCATACCGTTTATAGCGGTTAGGGTTGGGAATGGTAAATCTTCGATTGCATCAAAAACGTCTGTTGCATTTTTGATCCACGTTACTAATTCTGCTTCTGGTTTAGTAAACGTTGGTAAAAATTCGAAGATATCGGCACCAATAATAAAGTGCTCTTTATCACTGGTAAAAATCATGCCTTTGATATCAGTATTAGCGGCTAATTCTTTTAATGCTGCCGCGCAATCTGAAAGAGTTTTTTGAGATAATGTGTTTACAGAACCTGCAACACAAAACTTAAACTCGGCGATGCTTTCCTTTAGGAAGCTAACTTCAAAGGAATCGCTTTTATATAACATTATTATTCTCCCTAGTTGACGAACTAAGACTGGTACGATGAGTTTGCATTTCAATCAGTGTGCTTGCTTTAAATTAAAAATGCAACGAAAAATTTAACTCGGTTACAATCGACTGGTTAAAATATAGCTGGTTTGGTGCTAAGGTGGTTGAAAAGTTTTTATTCACTACTTTAATTTTTTATTAAAGGACATTATGAAAAAATATTTATTAAGTGTTGCGGCAGCTGCATTCATTTTCCCTCTTTATTCTGCCGAGGCAAGTATCGATAACGAGGCATTTTTAGATGCCGAAAAAAAAGTAAGGTACGGAAGCTACCAAGACTTTAAAGAAGCGGTTAGTGGCTTAAATCATCCGTTGAAACCTTACGTTGAAAAAACATATTGGCAGCGCCATCCAAATATTAAGTATCAAGCAGAGATAGAAGACTATTTAAACATATATCAACATACTCCGCTTGAGTGGCCGGTACGTAAAGCATGGTTAGAGTATTTAAAAAAGAAAAATAAAAAAGCAGCTTATATTCGTAATTACCGTGAAACGTCTAATACTGGGCTTACCTGTACTTATTTAGATTTTCAGCTTGATTTGGGCGCACCTGAAAAAGCAATATTTAATCAGGTAACCGACCTATGGGCTGTGGGTAAGTCGCAGCCAAATGAGTGCGATAGTTTATTTTCACAGTGGCGTAAAAAAGGCTACATGAAAGAAGAAACCGTTTGGAAGCGCGTTACACTTGCTGCTGATGGCGGTACGCAAAGCTTACTACCTTATTTAAAAACGCTGTTACCTAAAAATGAAAGCTACTTAGCAGATTTATATTTAAAAGTACGTAAAGATCCAAGCGCTGCAGCTGGATTATATAGATATAAAAATAAGTCAGCTAAAGAAGGCCAAATAGCACTTTATGGTGTTAAGCGTTTAATATGGCGCGATAAAGAGCTTGCTTTGAAGGCGTGGGAAAAGTTAGAAAAAATATTTAAGTACAGTGATGAGGAAAAAGCGGGTGTGTATTACACTTTTGCATTGTCGCTTGCTTCAAGCGGGCATAAACAAGCGAGCTTTTGGCTAAATAAAGTGCCAAAAGAGCGACTAGACAGCAAGCTTATTCAATGGCAACTGGGCAATATGCTCAAAACCCAAGATTGGGAAGGTATCGCTGCGTTTTTTACAGGTAAAGAAAACTTAAGCCTTGGCCAACAATATTGGTTAGCTTACAGCTATGCAAAACGTGGTGAGCAACAAAAAGCCGACGACATTTGGAAAACCGTAGCGGCTAATCGTGATTATTACGGCTTTTTAGCAGCTGCGCGTTTGGGTTTACCTGTTGATTTAAATAATCAACCTTTAGCTGTTGATAAGGTACTTGTAGATAAAGTAAGGAATGCACCAGGTTATAAGCGCGCAAAAGCACTTTACGATATTGAGCGCTTTACGTCGGCGCGCCGTGAGTGGAATTATTTAACGGATACGTCTAGCGATGAAGAAAAGCTAGCAGCATCACAGTTATCTACCGATTTAGGTTGGCACGACAGCACTATTTTTACTTTAGCAAAAATTAAAGCGTGGGATAACGTAGAGCAACGCTTTCCGTTTGCTTTCCAAGATGTATTTGAGCGCTACAGTAAACGTAGCAAAATAGATGTTGCCTGGAGTATTGCTATTGCAAGGCGCGAAAGCTCTTTTGCGCCAGATGCACGCTCGCATGCTAATGCACGTGGTTTAATGCAGTTATTACCTAGTACTGCTGAGTATGTAAATAAAGGCAGTGTGACAAGTAGTCGTTTATATCAACCTAAAACAAATATTAGGTTGGGTACGAGTTACTTACAATACTTAAAAAAGAAAAACCATGGCAATGAAGTGCTGGCAACAGCTTCTTATAATGCGGGTTATCACCGTATAAAGCGTTGGTTACCTGATGACGCTATTCCGGCTGAGTTATGGGTAGAGCTTATTCCGTATCGCGAAACCCGTGATTACGTAAAAAATGTATTTGCGTACAGACAGGTTTACCATACAAGAATGGGCCGAGAAGGTAATGTATTAGCGCCGCTACTCGAAATGAAAATGGGCGGTTGAATATATGATACCAATCGACCAATAACTTAACACGATAGGTATAGGTATTAATAAGGGGGATGTTTACATGTTAAATATCCCCCTTTTTTGAGCGCTTAGTGTTTAAGTGGTAGACTCAGAGCAAGTTAAATTTAACAGATGGATTAACAATGGATAAATTAGCCGTTTTATACGCCGAACATATTGCAACACTGCAACAGCGTACTCGTACAATTTGTAATAGCGAAGGGTTAGAAGGATTAGTAATTCATTCAGGCCAAGCTAAGCGCCAGTTTTTAGATGATATGTATTATCCATTTAAAGTTAATCCACAGTTTAAAGCGTGGTTACCGGTTATTGATAATCCTCATTGCTGGATTGTGGTAAATGGCAGCGACAAACCAAAACTAATATTTTATCGTCCAGTAGATTTTTGGCATAAAGTACCAGACGAGCCTCGCGACTTTTGGGCTGAGTACTTTGATATAGAGCTATTACTTCAGCCTGATCAAGTTGAAAAGTTATTACCATACGACAAAGCTAAATACGCTTACATGGGCGAATATATTGAAGTAGCGCAAGCACTTGGTTTTAGTATTATGAACCCTGAGCCTGTACTTAACTATTTTCATTACCACCGCGCTTATAAAACGCAGTACGAGCTTGAATGTTTACGCAACGCTAACCGCATTGCAGTAGATGGGCATAAAGCTGCGCGCGATACATTTTTTAATGGCGGCAGTGAGTTCGATATTCAACAAGCGTACTTAATGGCTACACGTCAAAGCGAAAATGAAATGCCGTACGGCAACATTGTTGCGCTTAACGAAAACTGCGCTATTTTGCATTACACGCATTTTGATCCAAAAGCGCCACACACGCATAACTCATTTTTAATTGACGCCGGTGCAAACTTTAATGGTTACGCTGCTGATATTACCCGAACTTATGATTTTAAAAAGCAGGGTGAGTTTGCTGAGCTTGTGCAAGCTATGACGGTTCAACAAATTGAATTAGGTAAAGGTTTAAAGCCGGGTATGCTTTATGGTGATTTACACGTTGAATGCCATAACCGTATAGCACAAATTCTAAGTGATTTTAAAATTGTTAATTTACCTGCTGAGGAAATTGTTGAGCGTAAAATTACCTCTACTTTCTTCCCGCATGGTCTAGGGCATCACCTTGGTTTACAAGTGCATGATATGGGCGGCTTTATGAGTGACGAAAAAGGCACTCATCAGCCATCGCCAGAAGGGCATCCGTTCTTGCGTTGTACTCGTCGAATAGAGAAAAACCAAGTGTTTACCATTGAGCCAGGCTTATATTTTATTGATTCACTGCTTGGTGATTTAGCGCAAACCGATAATAAGCAATTTATTAATTGGGAAAAGGTTGAGTCATTTAAACCATTTGGCGGTATTCGTATTGAAGATAACATTATTGTTCACGAAGATAGCTTAGAGAATATGACACGAGATTTAGCGCTCGATTAATTCTAGTTAACACTAATTAGTTTATACACGTTAAAATACGTACATTATTTAAAGGGGCCTTTTGGCCCCCTTTTTACAAGTTTAAAATATGTCTGAATATAAATATCCCGCTACTGACGTTTTTCATCAAGAAGAAATTAAAAAAAGTACGTTTATAGTTCACATTGCACATACCCCCGATTTAAATTCAGCTAAAGCATTTATTAAAAGCATTGAAGAAAAGTATAGCGATGCGCGTCATAACTGCTGGGCACATGTGGCAGGCAACCCCGGTGGCAGCCATGTTTATGGTTTTTCGGACGATGGTGAACCAAATGGCACTGCAGGAAAACCTATGTTAAATGTGCTGGTGGGTTCAGGCCTTGGCGAAATCACAGCTGTTGTTACACGTTACTTTGGCGGCATAAAATTAGGCACGGGCGGGTTAGTACGTGCTTATGGTGGCTCATTAAATAATGCATTAGTAAAATTGCAAACGGTACTTAAAGTTCCCAGTGTTGAAATTACAGGGAGTAGCGAGTACAGCATGCAAGGTGCGATTGAGCAGTTATTAAAAACAAAGTATCAAGTGCTTAATATTGATAAGCAATTTACTGCTAATATTGAATGGGTGATTACAATAGATAGCCGCGAAGCTCAGCAAGCAATCAAAGATATTTTTGATTTAAGTCACGGCGCAGTTGAGTTAACTATTAAAGAGTAATAACCTACACAAATTGCATGTAATGCATACTGACCCTATTTAATTTGGTTGATACTACTCAGCCTGAATTTACTAATAATAAAAGCGACAAGCTAAATGCAATTTCGTACCATCATAAAAATTCTTGGCCAACTTGTTGCGCTGTTTAGTATTACCATGGTGCCTCCGGCACTGGTGTCTTTAATATATAAAGACGGTGGTGGTGTTCCTTTTGTTTTAGCATTTATCTTTAGTGTTGTTATTGGCATGATGGCTTACTACCCAAACCGCCATGAAAACGGTGACTTAAAAGCACGTGAAGGCTTTTTAATTGTTGTTTTGTTTTGGCTGGTACTTGGGGCGTTTGCGTCCTTGCCGCTTATATTTTTACAAGAACCTAATTTATCGCTCGCCGATGCGGTGTTTGAAGCATTCTCTGGCTTAACAACCACCGGCGCTACAGTACTTACCGGTATTGAGTACTTACCTAAGTCGGTGTTGTTTTATCGCCAGCAACTCCAGTGGTTTGGCGGTATGGGTATAATCGTACTCGCTGTCGCTATACTCCCCATGCTAGGTGTTGGTGGTATGCAGTTATATCGCGCTGAAATACCTGGGCCTGTAAAAGATTCCAAAATGACCCCGCGAATTGCCGATACAGCAAAGCACCTTTGGTATATTTATGTGTCACTGACTATTGCTTGTATGCTGGCTTATTGGGCAGCCGGGATGGAGTGGTTTGATGCGATATGTCATGCATTCTCAACGGTCGCGATAGGTGGTTTTTCTACTTATGATGCTTCTATGGGGCACTTTGACAGCCCTGTAATTAACTTTATTTGTGTGTTCTTTTTAATTATTGCCGCTGTTAACTTCTCCCTGCATTACGCCGCAGTGGCCAGTCGTAACATACAAGTTTATATTCGAGACCCTGAGTTTAAGGTGTTTTTGTGTATTCAATTAGCGCTGGTGGTTATTTGTTTTACCGTACTTTCCTCTAATGAAATATTTGCTAATGGCGATGAAACCCTCGATCAGGCATTATTTCAAGCTGTTTCTATGAGTACAACAGCAGGCTTTGCTACGGATAACTTTTCAACATGGCCTTTGTTTTTACCTATTTTACTTATATTTTCGAGCTTTATTGGTGGTTGTGCAGGCTCTACCGGTGGTGGTATGAAAGTAGTGCGCGTGTTCTTACTTTACTTGCAGGGTGTGCGTGAGCTTAATCGTTTGGTGCACCCACGGGCTATATATTCAATCAAGCTGGGTCGAAAGGCGTTGCCAGACAAAGTAGTAGAAGCCGTGTGGGGATTTTTCTCTGCGTATGCGTTGGTGTTTATTATTATTATGTTAGCGCTTATGGGCACGGGTATGGATAACATAACTGCGTTCTCAGCCACTGCGGCTTGTTTAAATAACTTAGGTCCAGGTCTGGGTGATGTAGCATCGCATTATGGCGCTATAACCGATGGTGCTAAATGGTTGCTTACCATTGCAATGGTGTTTGGTCGTTTAGAAATATTTACTTTATTAGTGCTATTTACGCCTACTTTTTGGCGTGGATAAACGAGCGGCTTAAGTTTTAAATTACGAACTATTGGGAAAGGGATATGCCAACAAATTTAGAAAAGCTAAAGCATATAAGTGTAGGCAGCTTAGTCGACCTAGAAATATTAACACCTACAAGCAGTAAGCGTGTTAAAACTGAATTAGTTGGTTTACTCGATAAACAGTTTATTATTTTAAATTATCCCAATGCAAAGCGTTTACCTGCGGCGAGTGACTATTTACGTGATGGCGTAATGGTTGTTGTAAGAGCGCTTATTGAAGGTAGTGGTGGGCAAGTTATTGCGTTTCGCCAGCAAATTATGTCGGTAGCCTCTCATCCCGCTAAACTCGTGTTTATAAACTTTCCAAAGCAAGTGCAGTTATTTGCGCTACGCTCACAAACACGCATACCTACCTTATTACCTGCAAAGCTAAAGCTAAGTGACGATAGGGTACTTGAAGGCCTTATTAAAGACATTTCACTCACTGGTGTAATGTTTGATATTAGAGGCGATCAGCAAGTTGAAAGTATTAAAGATATGCAATGCACTGTCGTACTTAATAGCAGTGATAAAGATTTTGAAGGTGAAATTTGCAGTGTTAAAGAGCATGCCGCAGGCGTGCACTGTGGAATTAAGCTACTAGCAAGCGAGGATGAAATGAAAGCCTTTATGAAAGAGCATTTTATAGACCCTTCTGCGCTTGAGCCTACCGTTGAATAAATAGGTTTTCGCTTATTTGCAACAAAAAGGCATTTTATGTCAGTATTTATAAAATGTTTTTTCTCTCTTTCACAATTAAAATTATTATTTAAATAAAACAATTGATTACGTATTGTTTTTTACAGCTTGTTTTTTGTTATTAAAGCTACCTCGTTAAAATTTATCTCAATTATTATTTTAAATCCCTCCTTTTAAAACCGTACATTTAAAAATGTATCTTTTTATATAAACATAACTATATGTTTTTAATGACTTTAATATCATCTCTTTAAAACGTGTTGCTAAAGGGCAACAATAACTATTCTAAAAACGCCTTCTTGTTGTACGTTTTATATTTAACTTATTGAAAATTAATAGCTTTTAAATGTTGGCATCTAAGTTGTAATAGTCTAAGTGTACTGAACGAAATCGTGATTCAAAGTGAAATACTTAATCGCACACACATAAATTTGAAGGATACATATTATGAAAAGCATTAATAAAACTTTAGCACTTATCGCTATTGCATCTTCTTCAGCCGCTTTTGCTGCAACAGATTTTGACACACTGGATGTAGACGGCAGTGGCACAATTAGCCAAGCAGAAGCATCAGTAGATGCAAAGCTAATGAGCATGTTTTCTGAGCTTGATACTGACCAAAATGGTGAGTTATCAAAAGAAGAATTTTCAGAAGCTTAATTAAAAAGTATTTATCCTGAGTTGCCAAAGACACCTAAGTAGGCAAGGGAGCTTACGAAAGAGGATAACAAGGAAGTGAAAAATTACGTTTTAAGTTAAACGAAGCAATTTTTTTGATAGAACATTGAAGGATTAAGTTATGAAACATTTAAATAAAGCATTAGCACTTATAGTACTAGCATCTTCTTCCGCTGCATTTGCAGCATCAGATTTTGACAGCCTTGATATCGATGGTAGCGGCACAATTAGCCCAAGCGAAGCGGCAGTCGATACAGATTTAATGGCTGAATTTATTGAGCTAGATACCGACGGTAGCGGCGAGCTTTCTAAAGAAGAATTCGCTAATTACTAATTAATCTTTTCAGATTAAACATTTTTCACAGTCAGGGATCTTTGAAAAGGACTTCCCATATTACTAGGAATATTATTATGAAAACATTAAATACAACACTTGCAGTTATCGTTTTAGCATCTTCATCAGCAGCATATGCCGCAGTAGATTTTGCCTCTTTTGATGCAGATGGTAACGGTGCTATTACAATGGAAGAAGCGAAGGTTAACCCTCAGCTTGTAAAGATTTTTGATGATTTGGATACTGATGGTAATGGTGAAATCTCTAAAGAAGAGTTTTCAAAAGTACAGTAATCAATATTTAAGCATACTCCATTAAAGCCGCCTTAATCAGCGGCTTTTTTGTGTATTAAATTAACTAATTAGAGTAACTAGTTAAAGGAATATAGCACTTACTTGGAATAGTTTTTCTACAACGGTAATATGTTTTTTGTCGATTAAAAACATGATGACATGATCGCCCGACATAATAATTGTATCATCGTGAGCTATCAACACATCGTCATTACGTACTATTGCCCCAATGGTTGTACCTGCAGGAAGTTTTATGTCGGCAATCGCACGACCAACCACTTTAGATGTGTTTTCATCACCATGAGCAACCGCTTCAATGGCTTCTGCTGCGCCTTTACGCAGTGAATACACGTTAACAATATCACCACGGCGTACGTGCGTTAATAACGCTGATATAGTTGCTTGTTGTGGCGATATGGCAATATCTATTTCGCCGCCTTGTACCAAATCAACGTAAGCTCCACGTTGAATAAGTACCATGGTTTTTTGTGCGCCCATACGTTTTGCAAGCATGGCCGACATAATGTTTGCTTCATCGTCGTTGGTTACGGCAATAAATACATCGACTTGTTCAATATGCTCTTCTGAGAGCAGTTCTTGATCAGATGCGTCACCACAAAAAACGACCGTGTTATCGAGCATTTCTGAGAGTTGCTCGGCACGTTCTTTACTGCGTTCAATTAGTTTAACGGTGTGATTTTTTTCAAGTGAGCGGGCAAGGCCTGCTCCAATGTTACCGCCACCAGCTATCATAATTTTTTTGTACGAACGCTCAAGTTTTTGTAGCTCGTTCATTACTGCGCGTATATGTTTTGTAGCGGCAATAAAGAATACTTCGTCATCGGCTTCAATAACGGTGGTACCCAGTGGTTTTATTGCTTTACCTTGACGATAAATAGCAGCAACACGAGTCTCTACATTAGGAATATGTTCTTTAAGTGCAGATAACGCATAACCTACTAATAAACCCCCATAGTAAGCTTTTACGGCTACTAACGAGAGCATGCCATCAGCAAACTGCAATACTTGCAGAGCACCAGGGTAGTCAATTAGACGGCGAATATACTTAGTGACCAGTGCTTCGGGAGCAATGTAATGGTCGATAGGTAAATCATCGTTTTGAAATAGTTTTTCACGGTATTTTAAATATTGCTCCGAGCGAATACGGGCAATTTTAGTGGGCGTTTTAAAAATACTGTACGCCACTTGGCATGCAACCATATTCACTTCATCTGAACTGGTTACCGCTATAATCATATCGGCATCTTCAGCGCCTGCACGGCGTAATACATCAGGATGCGCACTGTGGCCCATAACCCCTTGTAAGTCGTACTTATCTTGAAGTTCACGTAATCGGTTACCGTCTATATCAACAACGGTAATTTCGTTTTGTTCGCCAACTAAGTTTTCAGCAAGCGTAGCACCAACTTGCCCGGCACCGAGTATAATTATTTTCATTATTTACCCGTGGTATTGATCATAATTTAATTAAAAAAATAGCCATTTAATGTTTCATAAATGGCTAACTATTTAGTGTACGGCTATTAGGCTTTTTTAACTAGCTTAGCGTAATAAAATCCATCACTTTCACCGGGCAGTAACTGCAAACCAGGAGTTGTTACGGTATCATTTTCGTGTAGAGGTATATGTTCTACATCATCGTTATTAGCTAAAAACTTAGCAACTTGCTGTTGGTTTTCTTGTGGAAGAACCGAACACGTAGCATATACCAATGTGCCACCTGGTTTTAACAGTGGCCAAATGCTATCAAGAATATCGTTTTGTAACTTAGATAAGTCTTCGATATCTGATGCGCGACGTAACCATTTTATATCAGGGTGACGGCGAATTACGCCAGTGGCTGAACAAGGCACATCAAGCAAAATACGATCAAATAATTTTTCGTCCCACCAAGTATGTGGTTGTGAGGCATCGCCACATTGAAGGTCTGCACCTAAGCCAATACGCGTTAAGTTTTGTTTAACGCGTTCAAGGCGAGTTGAGTCGCTATCAAGTGCAAGTACATCAGCATCAGCAAGCTCTAATATATGACACGTTTTTCCGCCAGGTGCTGCACAGGCATCTAAAATATAGTCATCTGCTTTAGGTTCTAAAAAGCGGGCTGCCAACTGTGCTGCAGCATCTTGTACTGAACATGCACCTGTATCAAACTCAGGCAACGAAAATACATCACGTGGTTTGGCAAGCTTAATCCCATCAATAAAGTCAGGGTTTAAGGTGTGTTCAATATCATTAGCGCTAAGCATGTCGCTGTACTCTTGCGTGCTAAATTGTGCTTGGTTTACACGAAGCCACATTGGTGCTTGTTGCTGGTTTTCTTCAAGTAGTGCTTCCCAGCTATCTGGGTAGGCTGTTTGCACCTGTTTAATAAACCAATTTGGATGGTTGTATAAACATACCGGAATAAGCTTCGCTTTTTCTTCAAGCTCTGCTTGTTGGCGCTGAAAACTACGTAAAATGGCGTTTATCAGCCCTTTTAATCCTAAAGCGCGCAGTTGAGCCAGTGCGTTTACAGTTTCTGAAATTGCAGCATGTGGTGGTACGCGCATATGCTGCAGTTGATAAATACCTACGTATAATAAAAACTGAAATATTCTACGTTTACCTTTTAATGGCTGCTCTACTAAGTGTTGGCAGTAATTTTCAAGGCTAGGTAAGTAGCGTAAAACGCCATAACAAATTTGCTGTAGCAACGCTTTATCTTTAGGCGGCAAGCCTTGGCTTGCAAATGGAAGTTCTTGATTAAGCGATGCGCCTTTATCAACTACGTTATATAAAGTTTCAGCGGCCAGCGCTCGTACGTTTGGAACATTACTCATTGTTTTCGCCTAATATTGTGCCAGGGGTAACCCAGTCACTACGACCATTTAAAAAGTCGTTAATTGCCATTGGTTTTTTACCTTGCGGCTGTAATTGCGTAATACATAAGGCATGTTCGCCACACGCCACTACTACGCCATTTTTGTCGCTTGATAAAATTTGCCCAGGATCACCTGATTGCAGCACAACCTGCGCTTGATAAATCTTTACTGTTTGCCCACCCATTTGGGTAAAGCACACTGGCCATGGATTAAAAGAGCGAATGTTTCGCTCAATTTGCAGTGCACTCATTGACCAATCGATATTAGCTTCCTCTTTAGAAAGCTTTTTAGCGTAGTTAGCAAGTTCATCATTTTGAGGCTCAGGGGTGATCTCGCCATTAGCTAATTTATTAATGGTTTCAATTAACGCGTCTGGACCTAGCTCAGCAAGCTTTGTATATAAACTAGCGCTAGTTTCTGTCGTGCTAATAGGGCAGCGACTTATATGTAACATATCGCCGGTATCTAGCCCTTCATCCATTTGCATTATTGTTACGCCGGTTTGTTCATCACCTGCCCAAATTGCGCGTTGAATAGGTGCAGCGCCGCGCCAGCGCGGTAATATAGAGCCATGCACATTTAAACAACCCAAACGTGGGGCTTCTAATATAGCTTTAGGTAAGATTAAGCCATACGCTACAACAATCATAATGTCGGCATTTAAGCTTGTTAGCTCTGCTAGTGCTTCATCATTTTTTAATGACTGTGGCTGAAAAACCGGTAAGTTGTGCTCAAGCGCTAGCGCTTTCACTTCACTGGCTTTTAATTTTTTACCACGACCTGCAGGGCGATCTGGCTGGCTATATACACCCACTATTTGGTGTTCGCTTTGTATCAGCGCTTGTAAATGACGTGCTGCAAAGTCCGGCGTACCGGCAAATATAATGCGTAATGGTTGAGTCACTGAGTTTTCCTAAGGTACTTATTACTAATCTGCAAATTTAGCTTCTTTTTCAAGCTTTTTACGAATACGTTGGCGCTTTAATGGAGATAAGTAATCAATAAACAGCTTACCTTGAAGGTGATCTAGTTCGTGTTGAATACAAATAGCCAGTAATTCATCTGCATCTAGTACAAACTCTTCACCGTTTTCGTTAAGTGCAGCGACTGTTACTGTTTCAGCGCGGTCTACTTTTGCATACGAGTTAGGTACTGATAAACAGCCTTCTTCGCTAACGGTAGAGCCGTCTTTTTTAATGATTTGTGGATTAATTAATACCAGTGGCTCGTCGCGCTCTTCTGATACATCAATAACAACGATTCGTTGATGAATATCTACTTGCGTGGCCGCAAGTCCAATGCCATTTTCATCGTACATTGTCTCTAGCATGTCTTTTACAATTTGGCGTACTGTGTCGTCAACTTGTGCAACATCTTTTGCTATAGTACGTAAACGTTCATCTGGAAATCTTAAAACTTCTAACCTAGCCATAGTTACCTTTTTCACTTGTGCTTAATTTAGGGTATTGTATGCTCTTATTTTAGCCATTCGCGTTCACCTTTAACAGGTTTTGGGCAATAATAATGAAAAAACAATACAAGGAAGCTCAATGAAATCTCCATTACTTGCAATCATGCTTACGTTAAGCGCTGCGTTCCCCGCAGTTGCTGACGTACTTAAAATAAAAAAAGATGCACCAAAACAGTATGTTGTAAAAAAAGGCGATACACTTTGGGATATTTCTGGCATCTATTTAGATGAGCCTTGGCTATGGCCTGAACTTTGGCAAATGAATCCACAAATTGACAACCCGCACCTAATTTACCCCGGTGATGCATTAGCGCTGATATACGATGCAGATGGAAACCCACGTTTAGTGATTAATAAAGGATATAGAAAGCTATCTCCTCAGGGTCGTATTACACCAAAAGGGCGTAATGCTATTACTACTTTGCCGCTTGAAATGATCAAACCGTATATCAGTTACGAGCAAGCAATGAATAGTGACGATATTAAAGGCAAACCTTATATTTTAGGTGCTAACGAAAATACTAAAACACAAACGTTAGGCCATATTTTATATGTTAAAGGCGACTTACAAGTACATAAAGCATATGCCATTTACCATAAAGGTGACCCTTACACCGATTTAACTGGTGAAGTGTTAGCAACGCGTGCATCTTACGTGGGTATCGCACGTGCGTTTAGAGCGGGTGATGAACACAATGGCGTGCCTTCGTCATTACGTGTTGAATCTGTTAAACGAGAAATTCAGCAAGGCGATTTTTTAATGCCGGCAATGGAAGGTCAAATGCTTCCTGCGTACTTTAATATTCACCGTCCTTCTGAGCCTGTAACAGGGAATATTATTGCTTCCCCACGACAAGTTAGAGAATTCAGCACAATGGATGTTGTAGTGCTAAACTTAGGCAGTGAACAAAACATAGAAGCGGGTCATGTATTAGATCTAGAACGTCAATCGCCAACGGTTATTGATGGTCCTCGTGGCCCTCGTTACCCAGAAGATTCTAGTAAATACGAGAAGCTTTTATCTGATGTGAGCCAATTATTTGGTGATGAGTCTGACGAAGAGAGCACAACGTGGACTATGCCTAAAGAAAAAGTTGGCGAGCTAATTGTCTTTAAAGTGTATGACAAAATAAGTTATGCATTAATAACTAAAAACCAGCACCCAATTCGCATTGGAGATATTGCAGTTATTCATTAAGAAGTAGCGAGTCGGTGCTCTAGGAGAGAGCATGGATCAGTCATCTGGCAAGCTAGCCCACTGGCTTGCCTTTTATATGTGTAAAGGGTTGGGTATAAAAACCCTTTTAGCATTATCTACACATTATTCCCTTGGGTCGTTATTCGACCTACCCCATGACAAGCTTTTACAGCTTGGATTAACTGCTAATCAAGCGAGTAATTTACTTAACACTAATTGGCAGCAAGTAAATCATTATGAGCAATTAATTGCGCAGCAGGGCATTACCGTAGTCTGTATTTTTGATGCGCTCTATCCTGAGGATCTCCGACAGATTGCCAGTGCGCCTTTATTACTATTTTGTAGGGGAGATGTCTCGTTATTATCTACTCCACAAATTGCAATTGTAGGAAGTCGTAATGCCACACCTACCGGGCTTGAAATAGCATCAGAATTTGCATACGAGTTAACTTTAGCGGGTATTACAGTTACCTCAGGTATGGCACGGGGAATAGATGGAGCAGCACATAAGGGCTCTCTTGCTGGTACGGGTAAAACCATAGCGGTGCTTGGTACTGGGGTTGATATTTACTACCCTAAACGCCATAAACTATTAACAGACCAAGTTTTAGAAAGCGGCCTGTTGGTGAGTGAGTTTTTACCAGGGGCAGCTGCTCATGCGCATAACTTTCCGCGCCGAAATCGTATTATTTCTGGGTTATCGTTGGGAGTGCTTATTGTTGAGGCTGAAATTAAAAGCGGTTCGTTAATTACAGTACGTTATGCGCTTGAACAAAATAAAGAGGTGTTTGCAGTACCGGGTTCTATTAAAAACCCGTTAGCGCAGGCAAGTCACTTTTTAATAAAGCAAGGTGCTAAGCTGGTAGAAAACGTGGCTGACATTCTTGATGAGGTGAGTTTTACTTACGACAATAATGTATGTAACAAAGAGCAGCCTATTCAGGCAAATTCTCAATGCGAAGTGTTAAATAGTATTGGCTTTGAAGTCACCAGCGTAGACGACATTGTACGTCGCGCACAGTGGCCAGTAGACAAAGTGCTCGCGAGGTTGCTCGATTTAGAATTAGACGATCAGATTGAGCGAGTGTTAGATGGTTATATTAAGTTGAGCGCAGGAAGGTAATATGTTTGATATTCTTTTATATCTTTTTGAAAATTACATTCATAGCGAAGCGGATATATTTGCAGAGCAAAATGAATTAACCGATGAGCTACTGCGCGCGGGCTTTAATAAGCCTGAGATATTTAAAGCACTCGATTGGTTAGAGCAACTCGCCGATTTACAACACAGTGACGAGTCTCCTTATCTTATTACTAACCCTAAAGATGCTGTGCGTATATTTACCGATAGTGAATGCCAAAGGCTCAGTGCTGAGTGTCGTGGCTTTTTAATGTTTATTGAGCAAATAGGCGTAATTAACAATGTAACTCGTGAGATGGTAATGGACTGTTTAGCCTCACTAGATAAACCAACCATAAGCCTAGAAGATTTAAAATGGATTGTACTTATGATTTTGTTTAATGTTCCTGGCTCTGAAGAGGCATATGAGCAAATGGAAGATTTGATTTTTGATGAACCCAGCGAACTTCTTCATTAGAGATAATTATCTTAATTGTACTCAAATTACTTAAACGGATAAGCACGGCATTGCTTGTATCTTTAAGTGGTTTGGGTATATTAGGCGAAAATTCACTAACCTATTAGGATCACCATGAGTAAAATCGACCATTCGCTTTTCTCGGCGAACAAGCACGCCCTCGAAAAAGAATACGAGATATGCCCACAGTGTGGTTCAGAGTTAGTGATCCGCAATAGTAAATCAGGCCCTTTTTTAGGATGCGCAAGTTATCCCAAATGCGATTTTATTAGGCCGTTGGCACATCACGATAGTAACGAAATTAAAGTTCTTGAAGATTCAGCATGCCCTGAGTGTAGCAAACCGCTGGTGGTTAAAAATGGGCGCTACGGTATGTTTATTGGGTGTACGGGATATCCAGAGTGCCATTACATTGCTAACGAAAATGAAGAAAAACAAAGCGAAGACACTTTGCCAAGTTGCCCTAAATGCAAAAAAGGTCATTTAGTCGCGCGCAGTAATAAATTTGGTAAAGTATTTTATTCTTGTGATTGCTATCCAAGTTGTAAATACACACTTAATAATAAACCGGTTGAACACCCGTGTCCTGAATGTAACTGGCCCATAGTCATAGAGAGAAATATGGCAAACGGCACATTATTGCAATGCCCACAAAAAAGCTGCATGCATAAGCTCACCCCAACTGAATAACGTTTAATTATATCTGGAGACTACTTTGTCAGACCTTTCAAATACGCCCACTGCAATAACATGCTTAACGCAAGGCGAAGTTATTTTATACCCAACAGAAGCTGTATATGGTTTAGGTTGTGATCCAGATAATCAACAAGCCGTTGAGGCACTATTAGCTATTAAGCAGCGCCCGGTTGAAAAAGGACTTATTTTAATTGCTGATAACTACGGACAATTATTAAAATACGTAGATGATGCAAAAATACCAATGGATAAACGCGCTGATATTTTTTCGAGTTGGCCTGCTGCAATTACATGGGTTATGCCTGTATCTAAAAATACGCCTAAATGGCTCACAGGGCAGTTTGATACCATTGCAGTAAGAGTAACAAACCATCCAACAGTAAAACGTTTGTGCCAAGAGTTTGGTAAGCCACTAGTATCAACCAGTGCAAACTTAACCGGTCAAGAAACAGTAATTAGTATTGAGCAAGCCAAAGCGCAATTTGCAGAACAAGTTGGCTTTTACGTTGACGAGCCGTTAGGTGGTAATACTCAACCAAGCACAATAAAAGACGCCATGACTGGCAAAATATTTAGAGGTTAATATGCAAAGCGAATTATTAGATCAAGTAAAAGCATACTTTATGGCTTTGCAAGACACTATTTGCCAAGGTTTGGAGGCTGCAGATGGCAGTGCTAAATTTATAGAAGATAACTGGCAGCGAGCAGAAGGTGGTGGTGGTCGCACACGTGTAACCACAAATGGTACTGTAATAGAGCAAGGCGGAGTTAATTACTCACACGTATTTGGCGCTTCAATGCCAGGTTCGGCAACAGCACATAGACCAGAGCTTGCAGGGCGCAGCTTTCATGCGTGTGGTGTGTCGTTAGTTATTCACCCTAAAAACCCTCATGTACCAACAAGTCATGCCAATGTGCGCTTTTTTATAGCCGAAAAAGAAGGCGAAGAGCCAATATGGTGGTTTGGTGGCGGGTTTGATCTCACTCCTTTTTATCCAGTATTAGAAGACGTACAACATTGGCATCAAGTTGCTCACGACATTTGTGCGCCTTTTGGCAGCGACGTTTATCCAAAATACAAAACCTGGTGCGACGAGTACTTTTATTTAAAGCACAGAGATGAGACTCGCGGAGTGGGCGGTTTGTTCTTTGACGATTTAAACGAACTTGGTTTTGAAAAGAGCTTTGCGTTTATGCAATCGGTTGGTAACGGCTTTTTAGATGCTTATATACCTATTATTGAACGTCGTAAAAATGATGAATACACAGAGCAACAACGTGATTTTCAGCTTTATCGTCGCGGACGCTACGTTGAGTTTAATTTAGTATGGGATAGAGGCACTTTATTTGGATTACAAAGTGGCGGACGCACAGAGTCTATATTAATGTCTATGCCACCACTCGCACGCTGGGAATATAATTATAAACCAGAGCCAAGTAGCCCAGAAGCTAACCTATATCAGTACTACTTACGCCCGCAAGAGTGGCTAACTAGTCAACCAAGTGAGCTGATAGCCAGAGAATGGCAATTATAATAATTATACAGTAATCAAAATGGCGCTAATTAGCGCCTTTTTGCATTGTGGCTAAATACAAATTTAATGCTGGTTAATCATGTGCGTTGCTAGTTGAGAGAATGATTGCTTTAAGCCTTCACGTAACAACGGGTTGTCTATTTCTATATCCAGCGTTTTATTCATGCAATACATCCACTGATCGCGCAATGCTTTATCTACAGTAAAAGGCATATGGCGTTTACGTAGCATTGGCTGGCCATGTTTTTCTGTAAATAGGTTTGGCCCGCCTAACCAACCAGATAAAAATTCAAAAAATACTTGGCGAATTCGATCTAATGGCAGAGGATGCATATCATATAACGGTTTAGCGTATTCATCTGACTCCATTATGTCGTAGAATCGATTGGCAATAGCGCGCGCTCCTTTTTCTCCACCTATTATTTCGTACGGTGTTTTTTCAGGAGTAGGAGCCTGTTGTTCGGGAGCTGGCTTAGATTTAGAAAAAAGTCGTTTAATCATATTACTTATCATCGTTAATAGGCAGTATATAGCTGCAAAGAGGTTGCTTTAAAATGGACAAATATGCGGTTTTTGGAAATCCAATTAAACATTCAAAATCCCCCGCGATACATAAACAATTTGCTGTATCACTGGGTGAGCAAATCGACTATCGCGCAATATTAGCACCTATCGATAACTTTGAAAAAACAGTATCGTCTTTTTTTGAGCAAGGTGGTGTTGGCGCTAACGTTACAATGCCATTTAAAGAGCAAGCCTATGCAATGGCTGATGAGCTTACGCCATTAGCTAAAATTGTAGGGGCTGTTAATACATTAAAAAAACGAGATGATGGCACATTACTCGGTGATAACACAGATGGTGTCGGTTTTGTTAACGATTTACTTGCTAATAAAGTAGCTATTACTAACAAGCGTATTTTAATTATTGGCGCGGGCGGTGCAGCTCGAGGCGTTATTTTACCTTTGCTAGAGCATAACCCTCAGGAAATAATAATCGTTAATCGCACAGCACAAAAAGCTAAAGAACTCGCAGAGCTATTTACTCAATACGGACCTGTATCTGGCTTTGGCTTTAATGATTTACCAGTAAGCGATTACTCACTAATTATAAACTCTACATCTAGCAGTATGAATGATGAGCTTCCAGCACTTGATGAAAAACATATAACTAATTGTGAAGTTGCTTATGACATGTTTTATTCACTGCAAAATACTATTTTTATGAACTGGATTGCACAGCACAATATTAACGCTAAGCTTTTAGATGGCAGCGGTATGTTAGTGGGCCAGGCTGCTCAAGCCTATTATGTATGGCGCAATAAAATGCCAAAAATACTTCCTGTAGTTGATGCACTAAAACAAGGGGCGCTTAAATGAACCAAGCAATACAATTTATAGATAGGCTAGAATTTAGAGAGCCCGATCATCAGTTAGTATTCTTTGCACAAGTTAGTGGCATGCTGGTGGAGTGTGTAATAGAAGTAAATAAACTTAAATTAACAGACGAAAGCCATGCAACAGAGTATTTTGAAAAGTACCGTTTTGATTACGAAGAGCGTGCCGAGGAGCTTATCGAAGAAGAAAGTTACAACTCGGCAGGTCAGATAGAAGTAAGCTTATTGCTCTAAGTTAGCTATTTCAGCTAAATACTCATCTTTAAGCGATACGTAGTTATCGGCAGATATTTTTAAAAAGGCAAGTTCTTGGTCTGTAAGAGGGCGAGCTTGCTTAGCTGGGCTTCCTACATATAAATAGCCAGACTCTAAACGCTTGTTTGGAGGCACTAAAGAACCTCCTCCAATAATAACATCGTCTTCAACAACAACGTTGTCCATAATAATAGCGCTCATACCCACAAGTATACGATCTCCTAGTACGCATCCGTGTAGCATTACCTTATGACCAACAGTTACATCGTCACCTATAATAAGTGGGTAACCATCAGGATTGCTTTTAGTTGCACGAGATAAATGCAATACACTGCCATCTTGTATATTTGTACGCTCACCAATACGTATATAGTTAACATCGCCACGTGCAGCTACTAATGGCCACACACTACTATTATCACCTAAAGTAATGTTACCAACCAAAACCGATGAATCATCAACATAAACAGACGCATTAAATGAAGGAGTAACACCTTTATAAGAACGAATTGCCATAGTTAGTACCTTTTAGATCATGATTATTAGTATTTGAGTGTATCAGCAAGGTGATTTTTGTACCATACAGTGCACTGTTTGGTTACAAAACTATCAGTTTCGGGGTGTTTAGTTCAGATACTAACCGAACAGCATCTTTTTTTACTTTTTCTTTAAAAAAGTGCTTGCGTAAAAATATGATCTCCCTATAATGCGACCCCACTGAGACGGGAAACGCCAACGCATAGCGAGGCACGAACTACCTCAGAGAGTTAAATAAAACTTCGGTTTTAAATCTTCCAAAAAGAAAATTTAAAACTAAGTGTTGACTCGAAAAATAAAGGGTGTATTATTCGCATCCCTTGAGACGCTAAAGCGACTCAAAACGTTCTTTAACAATATAAAGCAATCATCTGTGTGGGCACTCGTACAGATTGAGTTCTAA
>NZ_JADYXO010000024.1:0-58130 GCF_015864295.1 Pseudoalteromonas sp. NZS127_1
GAAATCGAAAGATTGAGTCATGTGTCACTCCTGTTTTCTTAATAATACTGAAATGACACAGATTTCTAAACACTACCGAAGAGGGCTTATAATACTCTCTAAACACCCTTTATAGCGCCTTGAAAGGTTTAAGCACATATCGTTTTTAAGTCTGACTTTATAATCGCCACTGTCAGTAGGCATCAGTTCGCAGATAGCTTGTTTTCTTACCAGCGTTGAGCGATGAATACGAATAAACCCTTCTGGCTCTAGCTGCTGTTCAATATTTTTCATGGTTTCGCGGTGTAATACCGGTGTACTACCTTGTGTAAAATGTAGCTCTACATAATTGCCAGCACCATTAATCCAAATAATATCTTTTATATCAATTAGCCTTACCTTACCTACATCTTTAACTACGATATGTGATGATGGTTTTTCGGTTTGTGTGCTTTGTTGATATTTACGCTCGGCCGCGCTTGCAATCGGGCAAAGGTGAATCAGTTTATCAAAGCATTTATCAATACGTGGTGCAGTTGAATCTACTATTAAAAAATCAACAGCGCCAACTTCAAAAGCAAAACTCGCAAAATGACCCGACTGGGCAATAATGACTAACTTAAGCTTTTTAGCGAGCTCCGTTAAATGCACTATTTGCATAGGGTCAGCCAGATTAGTTAGTTCGTAAAACAGTACGTTGTATTGATCTGTATCTATCTGATCTAACCTGTTTGCCTGAATAAAAGATTGAGATTCAAAGTGTCGGTGCTCTTGCACGCGCTTTGTTAAAAATGTTGCAAACTTAGTGTTACTAACAAAAGTTAATGCATGAAAAGAAGCGACCATTATTTTATATCTCTTGCTGTATATAATAATAAAGACCGTGCTTAGCGGAAAAACTGTTATGAAAAGTACAATATATTTATAAAATAATTGTGACGTACTAATTCATCCCATCAAACTAGCTATTCATACCAAAGATTACGCCTAATAAATAATGCCCGTAGAGGGTTTAAATAAATCCCCTTACTGTAATCCGCGAAGTAACTATTTAGTTACAAAAATAACAATTCAGGGGAATTATATGACATTAACTAACAAAGGTAGCGCGCGATTATTTAAAAAATCGTCGTTAACAGTTGCGCTAAGCAGCGCGATACTTGCAAGCTTTTCATTTCAAGGTGTTGCTGCAGAAGATGACGAAATTACTAAAATAGAACGTGTACAAGTTACAGGTTCTCGTATTCGTTCAGCTGAGGCAATGTCATCGGCTCCTATTCAAGTTGTAGATAGCGCCGCTATTGATGCATCTGGTTCATTAAATATTCAAGATTTACTGCTAGATAATCCCGCATTTGGTTCACCGGCAATCAGTCGTACTAACTCAAACTTTAGTACAGCTAGTGCAGGTGTTGCGACTGTAGATTTACGTAATTTAGGTTCTAACCGTACATTGGTATTAGTTAACGGTCGTCGTTATGTATCGGGTGTACCTGGTAGCTCTGCTGTCGATTTAAATACTATTCCGAGTCAATTTATCGAACGTGTTGAAATTATGACTGGTGGCGCTTCATCTGTTTACGGCTCTGACGCTGTTGCAGGTGTAGTTAACTTTGTACTAAAAGATGACTTTGAAGGCGTTGAATTTGATGGTCAGTACGGTGAATCGAGTGAAGGTGATGATGAGTCACGCCAATTTAACTTTACCTCAGGCTTATCAAGCTCAGATGGTAAAGGGCATGCAATGTTTCACCTTGGTTACTCTGATCAAGGCGCTGTTTTCTCACGTGATCGTGACCGCTCAGCAGTAGACCAATTTTCAGGTATTTTCTTCGAAGATGATCCAGTAGCAAATCCAGGTTCTGTATTTGATGCAGTAAGCCCGTTTTTATCTTCATTTCCACCACAAGGTCGTTTTAGCGCTGGGGATGAAACATTTACGTTTAATGATGCAAACAACCTGCAAAACTCATTTAGTACTAATGGCGGCGACGGCGTAGCTGCAGATGGCTTTAACCGCAGTGGTGTTCGTACAATAGCAATACCTACAGAGCGGTACTTATTTGCCTCAAATGGTAGCTATGAGTTAAGCGACAAGCACAGCTTTTTTTATGAAGGTACTTACGCTGCAACAACAACCGTTTCTGAATTAGAGCCATTTCCTTTTGCCTCTGACGACATTTATGCCAATGGCCGTGTTCCAATAGAATTTAATGTAAACGGTGAGCTTTTACGTAACGCGTTTGTTCCTGACGGCATTTATAACGCAGCAACTGATACCGATGGTGATGGCGCACGAGATATCTTTTTTGCTAAGCGTTTAAGTGATGTAGGTAACCGTGGCGCACGTGCAGAGCGTGATACGTTCCGTTTAGCGCTTGGTTTTCAAGGTGAAATAGCCGACGGTTGGTTTTACGATACTTACTATGTTTATGGTAAAACAAAAGAACAGCAAGTTTCAGGTGGTTTAGTTAATGTACAAAGTTTCCGCCAAGGTTTAGAAGCCGTTGTTGATAGCCAAGATTTAGATGGCGATGGCATTACTAATGAAGCTATTTGTATAGATGCGACAGCTCGTGGCTTTAACTGTGCGCCAGTGGACATTTACGGTTTTAATTCGTTATCACAAGGCGCTATTGATTTTGTAAGTGCACCTAGCTCACTTGCTACATCAGTTGAGCAAAAAATTGTAGGTGGTAATATTTCAGGTGATATATTTGAATTGCCTGCGGGTATTGTTGGTATTGCGGCTGGTTTTGAATACCGCGAAGAGTTTTCACGCAGTGAGTTTGATGCCTTACAACAAGCTGGCTTAAACGCAGGTAACGCAATCCCAGCGACTGAAGGTGAATTTGATGTAACTGAGTTTTATGTTGAAGCAAATATTCCAGTGCTTGATTCTGTAACAATGAATGCAGCAGTTCGTTTATCTGATTATTCAACAGTAGGTAATACCGAAAGTTGGAATGTGGGTGTCGATTGGGAAATCATGGACAGTTTACGTTTACGTGCCACTCGTGCTCGCTCAACACGTGCTCCAAATATCGATGAATTGTTTTCTCCACCTTCGCAAACTTTCCCAAGTGGTTTAAACGATCCATGTTTAGGTGTTACTAATAGTGGCGGTGGTGCTGCTGGTGATGCTTGTCGTACAGATGGTGGTGTTACAACCAATATTGCTTCAAATGGTGAGTTCACGCTTAACCAGTCTGACTTACAAGGCATTAGTGGCTTTAACCGTGGTAACCAAGACTTAAAAGAAGAGGTTGGTGACTCTGTAACCGTAGGCTTGGTATTTACACCAGAAAACCTAATATCAGGACTAGACATTACGCTTGATTACTTTGATATCGAAATTACAGATGCAATCGTATCAACACCTCGCCAGTTTATTCTTGACCAATGTTATGGCGGCGGCGATACAAGTTTTTGTGACTTCGTAACTCGTCGTAGTGCGCCATCAGGCAATAACAGCGCTGGTTCACTAGAATTTATCGACAGCGGTGTATCTAATAGTGGTGGTTTAGGTACAGAAGGTGTTGATTTAACACTAACGTACTCAACTGACATTGGCCCTGGTGCGTTTAGAACTCGCCTTGCTTATACTTACCTAATCGATGGTTATAGCATTCCACTTCCAGGCGCTGATAAAGATGAGTTTGCTGGAGAGATTGGTGCCTCAGAGCATAAAGCTAACTGGAACTTTGGTTATAAACTTAACGACTTTGATTTTAACTGGAGCTTAACTTACATTGGCGCTGCAGATTTTGATGACCAATTCTTAAGTGGCTTTGGTATTGCTCCAGGTGGAATAGGCATAGGTTCGGTAACGTATCATGATGTTCAAGCAAGTTACCATATAAGCGATTCAACAGAGCTTTATGCTGGTGCAAGTAACTTATTTGATAAAGAGCCACCGCGCATTTTATCGGGTGTAAGTGGTTCAAGCACGGGTACTGAAACAGATGCAGGTACGTACGACCCAATTGGTCAATCATTCTACATCGGTTTTAGAAGTAAGTTCTAACCAATAGTAGCGATATTAATATCGTTACTTAATTACTTACTCAATTAATTACGTTCACAAAGCCTCAGTATCGCTGGGGCTTTTTTATTGGAAAAATAATAAGAGCAGTAATACTTATACATTGTTTATCCCAATATATGAGCATTGTGCCCACTTAAACCAAAAAAAACGCCACTGGTAACAGGGGCGTTGTTTAGTATGGGGAGGAGACTAATATAGTAACCGAATCGCTTGATTATTTAACGATTTATCCCTATTTGTGGCCCTCTTCGTTGAGGGCTTTTTTTTGCTTAATTTTAGTCTAAGTAAGCTTTTAACATCCAAACAAGTTTTTCTTGCTCCGAGATGTAATCACTCATTAGTGAAGCAGTACCTTCATCGTCTGCATCACCCGCTTGGCTTAAAATATCACGCTGCATGTGAATTAATGTGCTGTAACCAGCAAGTAGGTTCTCTACGGCTGTAACGCCATCACTAATACCTTTAGCTTCTTTAATTTTACTTACTTCAAGGTAATCAGAAAATGCATGTAGTGGTGCGCCATCTAACGTTAAAATACGTTCTGCAACTTCATCTACTTTAAGAAGTAGTAAGTTATAAATTTCTTCAAACTTAACGTGTAGTTCAAAAAAGTTACGGCCTTTAATATTCCAGTGAAAGCCACGCGCGTTCATGTATTGAATCTGGTAGCTACTCAATAATGTATTGAGTGACTTTATAATGTCTTCGCTTTTTGCACTGTTTAGACCAATTGCGTTTACATGTGACATAACTTGCTCCTGAATAACCGTTTGTTTGTGAACTTGTGATAAGTATCGCGGATTTTTATTGTTTAGTGAAATCGTTTAAATATATCTAGTTAATAGTTTTAACCTATTAACTTTTTTTGATACCAATACACACCTTTAACTATTAATAGAAATGGGTCTGATTAATAAAAATACCACCCCTTAAAAGTAAATAAATCCTAAATAAGTATAAATTATGATCTAAAACAAACTTTATACAAGGCGATAATCTAGCTGTTTTTTTATTGATGCAGGTCAAAAATCACCCACCCTAACAGCGCATAATAATGTTATCGAAATAATTAGGAGAGATAACATGCATGCAAAAACAGCAAAACAAAATAAAGCAGAGTTAATAGTGGTAGGGATTGCAGTCATCGCATTTGTACTTGGGTTAGTAGCCCACTTAGCAGGTGCGAGCTTTGCGAATTCGAATTTTTTTGGCTACATTGCAGCACCCATTCCGCTTATATTGGGAGTAGTATTTTTAATTAGCTATAAAATAGCAGCCAATGCAGAGGACTAATCGCCCTCACTTAGGCATTTTAAAATGTAGTCGAGCACTTGGCGCGAGTAAATCATACTGGTATGGCTTAAGTGAAATACTTTATGTTCTGCCATACCTTTAAGTTTGGTTTCATCGAGTAGTACAGTGCCATCTGATTGACTACCCTTAACTATTAAAGGCATAAGCCCAATAGGTAAATCGCCCGCAATACTGTAAAGCTTAGCTTTAAAAGGCCAATTACCATTTTTAGTGAGTAAAAATTCAACACTATTTTTTAAAAATGATTCAAACCCTTTTTGCTTCATTTTTTGCGCTATATGGCTGCCTTTATGTGGAGTACCCAGTGTAATTACCTTCGTAACATTCTGGCTAGCAGGGGAGTTTGCCTCTAGGTAAGCACGTGCAATAAGCCCTCCCATTGAGTGGCATACAAGCGCTGCCGGTTCGTTAGAAATACACTCATCAATTTGTGCAAATATGGTGTCGCGGTGAGGGTCGAGCGTATTATAGGTAATGTTTAATACCGTCATCCCCGATTCTTCAAGTCGTGAACAAAGTGGGCGCATAACAAAGCCAGACATATACAAGCCATGTAAAACAATAACGTGTTTAACTTTCATATGCTCCCTAATACCAATTTTATTAAAAACATGATCATTCTAGCGTATTAAATAATCCGCTACCTGCGTTAAAAATTATTTATATAGAACAACTATATGTCATAATTTTCGCCTTGTTATCGACTTATTTCCTTGTCGCTATAATAGATAACTAATTTAATGCAATTGGTATAACCTATCTTAGTTACATCAATTGCTGTGGTTTTATTTCAATATTGGTTGTATCTGTATTTACCCATACTTCACCATCTTGAATGGTAATGGCGAGCTTAATTCCACGATCAACCAAAGCAGCAAGTGCTTGTGTTGCTGCATAATCAAGGCTAAAAATACTTAGATTTTTAAATTCATACAATTTAGGTTGGTGTTTTTGCCACCAAATTGCTTGATTGTTTTCACCGTAAGTATATAGCACCACTTTTTTAGATTTATTACAGGCTTTTTTAAGGCGTTTTTCATCTGGTAAGCCAAGCTCAACCCACAGCTCTATCTCTTCACTATAGCTTACATGCCAAAGTTCAGGCTCATCATCAGCGCTTAATCCTTTAGTAAATTCTAAACCATCACAGCTATTTAGCGCAAAAGCGAGTAAGCGAATCATCAACCGTTGATCTGTTTCTGAAGGGTGTTGAGCCAAGGTTAAATTAAAATCTTGATAAACGTGGCGGTCCATATCGCTAAGCGATAACTGCACTTTCATAATGGTGGATTTAAGAGCCATAACAACTAATCTGAAAAAATTTGCGTCAGTATAGCGCAATTAAATGAATTGCCAGTTAAAATAGCGGTTAATTATACGTTAGGAGTTAAAAATGGCTATCCAGTGGTTCCCTGGGCGCTTGTATTAACTTCCGCAGTACTCCGTAGTTATATTGAAAGCCTAGTAAAAACATGGTTTTAACCTGTTTTCATTCCGGGTTCATCCAGTGTTATCTTGTTACTTCTACTATTTTTAGTACCCACGTTAGTACCCATGAGGTTGTATTTTATATATACTAGCTTTAATCATCATTGTGGAGCTTATTATGGCCAGGCCTGTAGTTCGTCTAACGGATAAAAAAATAAAATCAATTACTAGTACAGGCAAAGAGCAAACGCTTTCTGATGGTGGCGGTCTTCAACTGCGGGTTTTACCTAGTGGGACTAAGTCTTGGCAGTTTAAGTTTAAAAACCCAGTTAGCGGAAAATTTAATAGGATGCCTTTAGGTTTATACCCTGCTTTATCACTTGCTAATGCCCGTATTAGAGCACTTGAATGCCAAGAGCAACTGGTGCAAGGCATTAATCCAAAAGCTCAAGAACAGAATAAAAAACAAGCTGAAAAACTTAAGGCTGAAAATACATTAATTGTTGCTGCGCAACATTGGCTCGAAATCAAGAAGACTAAAGTTATGGCAGCTCATGCACAAAGAATATGGCGAACTTTAGAGATTTATATATTTCCAAAGATGGGTGATTTACCCTTAGAAGCTATAAATAGACGTAATACATACGATTTAATAAGACCTATAGAGATAGATGGAAAGCTCTCGACTGTAAAGCGTATTTGCGAAAATTTAGATCAAATTATGGATCACTATGTAAGTATTGAAGTTCTTGATGTCAACAGATTAGTAAAAATCAAAGATATGTTTGCTAAAAACAAAGTGGAGCATATGGCGACGATTAAACCTGAAGAGCTTCCTGATTTTTTAAGAGCTTTAAATAGCCATAAAGACATACAAAATCAAACTAAGTTATTAATTTTGTGGCAACTACACACTATAGCTCGCTCAAAAGAAGCAGCTAGAACCAGGTGGGCTGATATCAATATCGAAGAAGCCGTTTGGGTTATTCCGGCAAAAGAGATGAAACGCAGGAGAACTCACCGAGTCCCCTTAACCTCAACCACTTTAGCAATACTAGAGCAAATGAAACCATTGAGTGGTGGCTATGAGTATGTATTTCCAAATAAACGTAATATACAAAGCCATGCAAGCACCTATACGGTCAATAATGCTATAAAGAAAAGCTTGGGTTATAAAGATAAGCTGGTGGCTCATGGAATGCGTTCAGTAGCTTCAACAGCACTTCATGAACATGGATATGATTCATTACTCATTGAGGCCTGCTTAGCTCATAATGATGAAAATAAAACAAGAGCTGCATATATGCGCTCAGACTTTCTAGAACAACGCAGACCAATAATGAATTGGTGGAGTGAGTTTATTGAGCAACCACCTAAAGACAGCTAAGTTATTCTAGCTGTCTTTTAGCAGATGTTCTTTCTCAATTAATTGTTCAACTAGCTGACTGAGTGTTACTTTTCTAGTTTTGGCTAACTCGTCTAATTTTAACTTAATGTCTTTGTGCAGCACTAAGCTGCATGCTTTTTTACCTTGACGTCCATCACGGAGCTTCTTTTGTTGCCATGCTTTATTAAAGTCGATTGAAAAAAGTCTCTTAGAATCAGGTGCTACGTTCCAAGTATCATATACAGCATATATAGCTAAATATATTTCCGCAGTACTTGTAGGTGTAAACCGGTAAGTCATAGGCTTGGAGCTACTATAACTATCGGTTTTTCTCATATATTCCCACGCCCAACGACATTGTTCGTCGTTATCTTTTTCTAACCAAGGAAAAGGTTTTCGGCTACTAAAAATATGACCCCAAATACCTTTTAGATGCGTTATTAAGCCTAACTTCCACTCTTTAAGTTGCCTAACTCGATCAAAGTATTTTACAACTTCATTAAACCTTTCCATTGAGTTTGAAAGGTTGTTTTTTAATCCTAATTGAGAATAAGAGAGGGCGTACTGGGGTGTAGGTGATGGCGCTGTCGCAGTTGGAGAGCTCGGATCATAGTAATAAGGGTTGTATGTGGGTGATTGAAGTTGTGTTGCAGTCGCTGGGTGATTCGGGGCTGAGTAGTAACTATTAAGATAGATAGAAGCCCAGACAAAGTAACATGCACGCTCATCATCTTTAAACCAGCTAAATTCATCTAAAGGTAATAGAGCCTGCTTGGCTTCATCAATTAAAGATAAAGCCATTTGGTCTTTTTCTTTTTGTTCTATCTCTCTTGATGCAATAAATTCGTTAATAACTCTTGCACCTTCGACTGGACTTTCAAAGCTTGCATTGAGCTGAAAGTTTTTGGATAGAAGTATCCGAAGGCAGGACTCAATGAGACGGTTGTCTTTTCCTTCTATTTGGCTTACACCCTTGAATTTGATCATAATAAGATTATATCACTAAGTAGTATTTAAAGTATTGTTTAGTGTAGTTTGCTTGTCGGTTTTATAATAGCTTTATAGTGGTTTTTAAGTTGATTTATAGTGATTTTCATGTGATTGATATGTATTGCTTGCTATGCCCTATAAGGCTTGTAATGCATTTTTACCTGATTTTTAACTTCAGAGTGATTTTAAATCTGCAAAGCAATTGCTCAGTAATGCGTTAATGAAATTAACCATCACAAACTGAGCTGGTTTTGTTTGTGTGAATTTCGGTTTGGTAATATTAATTAGAGTTATTAGTAACGAAGTCATTATCACAACAAATACAAATTAAAAAACTACGACTCATACACCTGATATGAACCAATACTTATCAGGATAAATAAAATGAATAATCCAACACAATACCCAGTAACAACCAACCCTACCTACAAGCAATATCAAACACTCGCTAGAGACAGTCAGCCTTTAGTTATGCCCTACTTAGATGCTATTGAGAAAGTCATGCTTGCTGCATGTGCTGAACATAAAAGAACGTTTGCAGTCAGAATTGATTTAAGGCTACCTGCTTATTCAAATACAATTGATTTAGATAGCAATAAAGTGATTACACGATTTATTGCTTCTCTCGAAGCTCAGATTAAAGCCGATACAAAACGTAAAGTCCGTGAGGGTAAAACGCCACATCCATGCAATATTAGGTATATTTGGGCTAGGGAGCAGAACACAGCTCACCACCAGCATTATCATTGTGTGCTGTTATTCAATAAGGACCGGTATCACTGTACGGGTAAAATAAATGCAGGGAGTGACAACCTGTTTACTAGAATAGTTAAGGCCTGGGCGAGTGCATTGAGCTTACCGTTTGGTGAAACGATGCAATTAGTTCATTTAACTAAAAATGCATACTATTACCTTGACGCTAGTAACCCTAATTTCACTCAAGTCTTTAATGATCTTTATAAACGAGCGAGCTATTTAGCAAAGCTTAATACGAAACAATATGGTTTAGGGCAGCGTTGTTTTGGTTATAGTCAGAGGTAATATTCTAATTAAGACCTGTGCTTCTCATAACTTGTTCTAACGCGCTTTTGAGAACTTCAACTAGCCAAATAAGCTTAAAGCCTTAGTATATAAAGGATGGCAAGTTCCCAAAATACCATTATGAGAACCTAAAAAATAAACGGTGTTATTACACTTTAAAAGAGTGCTCTATATGAGCACTCGTATTTAACTAATCAAACAAACTAGCAATGCCAGCAACTATCCCACCAGCTACCGCCAAAGGGATTGCAACAGGCGCAGAGGCAACGCCTGCACCAATCACTATTGCACCAGATGTAAGCGCTCCAGCGGCTGCACCGGAGCCTATAGCCACAGCTGTTCTGCTTACGCTAGCATCATTACTGCCAGTTATCTGTTTAGATAGCTCATTACCAACCAAGCCGCACGAAACAGCTTTATCTAAAGACATAGTACCTTCCTTTTAGTTAAGTAAAACAAGCGCCAGAATGACGCTGCTAAGGGTTATAGCTCTAGTTCTTCAAAGTCTTTGTCTATTTCCTCCTGTGTTATGCCTATATAACGAAGTGTTGTTGCTTCGGAGCTATGGCGAAGCATTTTCATTACTCGGGCGATGTCATGGGTTTTCTGATACAAGTGATAACCGCGTGTTTTACGCATTGAGTGAGTACCTAAATGAATGTTTAGTTCTTCACCAACTAGCGCAAATGCTTTTGTAACCGCTCTACGAGATAGCGGTTTAGGCTTTGAGTTAATTGCTTGTTGATTTCGGTATGATTGAAATAAGTAGATGTGGTGTGGATGAGTAAGTTTAATTTCGTTGATTAAAGTAAGTGCCTTATCATTTAGCTTTATTTCAGCTAATTTCGAGGTCTTCGACTCGTAAATAATCAACCTATCGTTATTTATGTCAGTAAATTTCACTGCAAGTAAGTCAGATATTCTAAGCGCGAGATTTAAGCCAATGTTCCATATTTGGCTCATTTGCCTTGAGCAGCGCTTTTCTAGTAAATAGCTAACGAGCCTTACTGTATCAAGATCTTTAACTGCTTGTACTTCAGCCATAAAAACCTCCTTTATTCAGTTGTAACCGTAACCTGATAACAACCTATGTTGTAGTACTCAACAAAGTTTGAAATGAACAAGGCTAACAGCTCTTTACCTTCTCGAGCATTCAACCAACCAGCTAAAAAGTGATAAACCTGCTTAATGCTAAAGCACACATCAATTTCTTTTATCAGTTCAGGGGTATGACGGCCCTGATACGAAAAGTCAGTAATATAAATAAGCTGCCAGCTGGTGGCCTGCTTTTCTAACCTAACTTCTACTGGGTGAAAGCCCCCAGTTTCAGGGCTGTAATCTGGATCTTTAAAGTTAAGCGTAACGGCCTTAGCTCTGCCTACAGGATCACCTCCCTCAATAACTGCATTTGTAATCACACAAATAAAAGAGTCAGGCACTTTTAAGCCTGATACTTGCTCTATTTGTAACGCCATATCTAATTCCTTTTAAATTAATCCATGTTCAGCAAATGAATACGTGCTCTCGCCAATGATGATGTGATCAAGCACTGATACATCAATTAGGTTAAGTGCCTGTTGAAGTTTGGTCGTAATAAGCTTGTCTGCTTGAGATGGGGTAGTGACGCCAGAAGGGTGGTTATGCGCCAGGATAACGGATGCAGCATTAAGCTCTAGCACCTCTTTAACGACTTCTCTAGGGTAAACACTAGCTGCGTTAATAGTGCCTCTAAATAGCTCTTTAAACTCCAGTATGCGGTTCTGGCTATCTAAAAACAGTACGGCAAATACTTCATGCTCATGTATAGCGAGTTTATGTTTTAAGTACTCTTCGCAATCATTAGGGCTGTTTAGCACACCATCTCTAAACTGCTTCTTAGCGATGATGTATGCAGCGGCTTCTAGTATCTGCTCATCATTTACGGGGTGTTTAAATTCATATAACGACTGTTGACCTTGCATTGTAAATTCCTCTTAAGTGGTTCATGCAAGTTAGTGATGTATATGTGTAAGTTTTTTGTTTGAAGATCATAAAAAAATACTGACCCCGGAAAGGTTATGAACTAATAACCAACCGGAGAAATTCCATGCGTTTAATCAAATTAAAAGAAGTAATCGAAAAGACATCACTTGGCCGTTCAACAGTTTATGAGTTTATGACTAAGGGCACATTCCCAAAGCAAGTATCGTTAGGCGCTAAGTCGGTAGCTTGGTTAGAGTCAGAGGTTGATGATTGGATAATGGATAGATTAGGGGAAAGGGATAATAGTTAAACGTAGTTTGATTGTTTTTAGGTACATTGGTGTGCACGCAGCTATTTTTTGTGAAATGTATCTTAAGCTAGCAGTTTGGCTATTCGTATTGATTAAAAATCAATGATTCCGTATAAGCTCTTATAATATTCAACTTAGAAACGTTTGAGAGTAGTTTCATTCTCAATTTAAATATACTAAAATTTAAATTAACTAAATAAATTAATGAGTTTGTATGCCTATTTCAACTGTTTTAATTAGCCAGTTAGTTACTCTTGCACTCAATGAAGATTTGAATAATCAAACCGCAAACGAAGGTGATATTACTGCTCAGTTGATTCCAAACGATGAAAAAGCAAGTGCGTATGTAATTACCCGTGAAGACTGTATTTTTTGTGGAAGAGATATTATTTTCGAAGTATTTAAACAGGTAGACCCATCAGTAGAAGTAAATATACTTGTAAATGATGGCGACTTTATATCTGCAAATAGTACTGTGTTTACTGCTAAAGGCTCAGCGCGCTCAATTCTAACAGCAGAGCGCAGTGCCCTTAACTTTGTGCAAACTTTATCTGGGACTGCAACTACTACTGCACGCTATGTGAAAGAGCTAAGAGGAACCACTACACAGCTGCTTGATACTCGTAAAACAATTCCAGGACTACGAGCTTTACAAAAATACGCAGTAAAATGTGGAGGAGGAGTAAACCATCGTATAGGTTTATTTGATGCATTTTTAATTAAAGAAAATCACATTGCAGCCTGTGGTGGAATAAATAAAGCTATAGTGCAAGCAAAAAAAAGCCATCCTGGTAAGCCTGTAGAAGTAGAAGTGGAATCATTAAACGAATTAGAACAAGCCATTTGTGCCGGTGCTGATATTATTATGCTAGATAACTTCAGTGTTGAACAAATTAAAAGAGCTGTAATTATCACGAATAAGCGAGCGAAACTTGAAGTTTCCGGTAATATGACGCTGGAAACGCTTAGAACTTACTCGCAGGTTGGTGTCGACTTTATTTCGAGCGGTGCATTAACAAAGAACTTAGTATCTATCGATTTATCTATGCGCTTTAAATAAAGCGCATAGAATCATGCTTACAAGAGTTTATTATCGCTTAGTTGTTTCTCAATAATATTTAACTGTTTGGCTAATTCCTCAGCTAATAATGGTGACACAGCATTGCCAATTTGTTTTCCAATAGTTGTAATTCCACCAACAAAAACAAAGTCATCAGGGAACGATTGAATTCTAGCTGCCTCTCTAGGGGTGATTGTCCTATTCTTTTCTGGATGAACGATTCGTCCTACCGACGGTGTATTTATCCTAGTTGTTAATGTGAATGCTGGTTTGTTTTTTTCCATACGCCCCCAAGAACCACTGTGAACTGATTTTGTATGCATATGCTCTGGTAGGTCAGATTGCTTTTTCCCACTATTAATTAGTTTCAGTTTCTCTATAGTTTCTTTGCTATGGGAAGACGCTTTATGATTATGTATAACATTTTGAGTTTGAGCCCCAAGCTTTAATTGATAGCTAGTGTATTCCACGTGGTTATCTTTAACCAATAAGTCAACCCCTTCTCCACTTTCTATAGGGGGGAGATCGCTAATAGCATCCCATGTTGAAGTGTAGTTTGCTGGGCTATTTGTTGCCGAAGGAATAAGTGAGCTTGGGTCTATTTGTTTCCTTGTCCCAAAGAAGAAAGCTCTTTTTCTTAATTGAGGAACTCCATAATCAGCGGCAAGAAGTACTTTAGAATCAAGTTTGTAGCCAATCCCTTCGAATAGGCTATATATCTCATCTCGAATTGCACCACCATTGTAGTTTAATATACCCTCTACATTTTCGATAATAAAATAAGAAGGGTTGAGATCTTTCACAAATCGAAAAAACTCCATAAATAATTCATTTCTTTCATCAAACTTACCCTCGAAACTTTTACGAATTCTATTGCCTGACATCGAAAAGCCCTGACAAGGAGGACCCCCTATAATAATGTCACACTCAACACCTTTATCTCGGAAGTTATTTACTATTGTCTCAGTCGCTAAATTTCTTATATCGATATTATGCAAGATGGTTTCAGGATGATTTTTACTATATGTTTTTGCTATTTCACTATCGAATTCAACAGCAGCTACAATTGAACAGTTGGCTTTTTTAAAGCCAGTTGAAAAACCACCAGCCCCCGCAAAAAGATCTAAAACGGCTAAAGGTTTACTGCTTAGTTTAGATTTGTTTTTCCAGAAATAGTCATTATTTTTTTCAAAATAAATAAACTCTTTTTGTAATAAAGCTTCAATATCAATAACTTTATTTTTTTCATCAATAAAGGCATGATTTAAAATGATTTGAGGAATCAGAAATTCATATAACTTAGCTGCGGTACATTGCTCATGTGTCTGTAAATAATCAAATGCCATATTTCTGATAAGCTCATATGCATTATTATGATGTGAAAACTTTGTATCAGATGGTTCATCTACTTTCATAAAGTTATAAATAAAATCACCTTTTAAGGTATTGTT
The DNA here is from genome assembly GCF_015864295.1 of Pseudoalteromonas sp. NZS127_1. Taxonomy (NCBI): domain Bacteria; kingdom Pseudomonadati; phylum Pseudomonadota; class Gammaproteobacteria; order Alteromonadales; family Pseudoalteromonadaceae; genus Pseudoalteromonas; species Pseudoalteromonas sp. NZS127_1. Next base: position 14,971 of record NZ_JADYXO010000024.1, read on the forward strand.
TTTATTTAACCCTTGAGTGCCAGAGGATACGGCTTGAGGCTGCATAACGACGTTAACCAATTGAAAGCCATTCCTTAATAAAGGCTCTATAATTGCTTTCCAAACTTTTAGATCTCTATTATGAAAAGAAAAAGAAATATATTTACCTTTTTTTAGAACGCGGTTTAATTCTTTGAAAACACTATTCATTCCCTCTTCGAAACTATCTATTCGTTTTTTACGGAAGGGATCTATAATTATTTCGTTAGAGTAATCAGGTTCAAACCCAAGCCATGAGTTCCATAAATGGCTGAGACCTAAATACGCTATGCTTTCTCCATATGGCGGGTCAGTCCAGATATAGTCAATAGATTCGTCATCTATTTGACCGAGAAATCTCGAATCTTGATTATATGTTTGAACAAATTTAGAATCAATTTGCGTTGTTTCGCTTTTTCCTTTAAGAATAGCTTTATATCTTAATTGGATACACTCAAATACGTTTCTTTCAGTATGAACTTTGGGAACCCAGAATTTGCTTATGACCCAGCCAGACTTATAAGATGCTGTTTTTACATCTCCAGGGAGCATTTTTGAACAATTTGGTAAAGCTGAAGTAAAGACAAAAAGTAATAGATTTCTTATTTTTTCATCTTTTTCTTCATTAATTTCTTTAAGAAAAGAAGATAAAATAACCAAGGCACGCTTTGAAAACAACTCATCTATTCTTTCATTTCCACTGCGTTTGACATACTGAAGAACTTTATCAATAGGAAAAGCGTTACCTTTAGTTAAGCGCTCAAAGTTTTTTATGATGTCATCATAAATTTTAATATCTGTTGTCGTGGCTGTTTTTATAACCTTTTTACAGCATGGACAGTTTAGCCTTATAGTTTCTGGACCTTTTTCACTCCATACTAGAGAAGATAGCTCAACATTAGCGTCGCACTTTGAGCACTCTGTGATATAGAAGTGTCGATATTGTGCAAAAACTTTTGCGTAGATTGACTCAAATCTAAGCTGAAACTTTGGGATATTAACTTTATCTATAGTGTTATCGACAATGAATTTACTCATAGGGTTTAGATCTACCCCTATAACTTCTCTCTCTAGTTTTGCAGCTTCGATAACAGTTACACCACTACCCATAAATGGATCTAAAACTCGTTCGCCCTTTTGGGTATGGGCTGCAATATATTCAGACACTACATTATGTGGTTTTCTACCCCAATACTTATGCATTAAATAATGTGCAGGATGGGACTTTGGAGATATGGCCCGTGAGATTGGTATGGTATGGAATGCTGTCTTCTTTTCTGCGCTCAAAATATTTTTTAATCCTAAAACTTCATCTTTACAAAATAAACGATGGTTATTGCCATTTCTATACGAGGTTAATTTATCCTCAGACTCCCACCTCTTAATAGTCGCTTCAGATCTTCTTAGAATCTTAGCTGCCTCAGTTGTTTTAATAAAATTTGAATCACTCATAACTTAGTTCTTAAAATTCACTCCGCTCATTTAATTCTAACCTTAGAAGCCTAATAAAGGCTAGATAAATATATGAATTTATTTAATAATATTCGCAACTACTTAACGCATATACGAATTTATTTTATGAATATCCAAGAATATTGTTTAAATAAAAACTTTTATTTTGACGACGAAACTTTATATAACTTTCATTGCTGCTTGCAAACAAAGCCATTTACAATTCTTTATGGGCCGTCAGGTACAGGGAAGTCTAAAATAGCAGAACTATATGCGGCCTTTATTTGTGATAAAAATGGCTTAGATTTGAATGAACATTTATGTTTTGTTCCTGTCAGACCTAATTGGACGTCACCATCGGACTTAATGGGGTTTTATGATTATTTGAATAATCGGTTCGTGCCATCAGACTTTTATAATTTTATGGTGAAAGCTGAGGCAGACCAAAATAATCCATACTTTTTAATACTGGATGAAATGAATTTATCCGTAGTTGAGCATTATTTTTCTGATTTTTTAGCCTGTATTGAGAGTCGACGACTTAGTTCACTAATTGACCATGATATTAGTGACTGGGAATCTTTGCATTTAAACAAAGAAAACACATCGTTAAGTCAAGTGCAAATATCCGCTTTTCTCGAATTAGTATTGGATGGTACGTTATCTTTAAGCGACTCTTTTGGCTTGGAAATAATTAGAGATCATCACATTACAACTAAATGGAGAGAAGACAGAGATAGCAAAAAAAAATTAGCTGGAGAAAATGTTCAGCCAGAGCAAAACTGGAAAGCCCAATTTAGGTCTGAGTTCAATCAAGGAGATAATCGCCTTGCTCATAGATTTTTTGAACCTGTTAGCAGTGGAGTTTATAAGTTTAAAAAAGAACAAGAATATCGATTAAATGAGCTTACGGAAGATATTTTAAAAAAGCTCGAAAAACTAAAGTCATTCATATCTCAACATGAGCTCGAAATTTATAAAAAACCTAATAGCGCCCCCCAAAATATGGAGATCCCGTTAAACCTTTATATTATCGGTACTATTAACATGGATGAATCAACACATGCGCTTAGTAGTAAGGTGCTTGATAGAGCAAATACTATTGAGATGAATAACGTATCGAGAGATATTTTAACTACTCAGGCTGCACAAGATGGGAGCCTAAAAGTTGACCATCTAAACCATGATTTCTCTACAATAAAAGCAATACCAACAATAAACAGTGCAAAAAAGTTAAATCAAAATAAACCTGAACTTATTGAGTTGATATATTCAATTAATGATGGGCTAAATCCGTACAGAACAAACATGGGGCATAGGTCAATATTTGAAATAACTCATTACGTTAATAAATATATCGCTGAATGTAATGATGAAAGCTTAGCTGAAGAGGCTTTAGACCTTCAATTTTGTCAAAAATTAATACCTAAATTAATGGGAGCAGATGAAAGAGTTGAATTAAGTATATTACATACTGTATCAATTATTACTACAGGAGAATTAAATAATCCAGATCACGTTCTAAACGCAGATATGACTCAATACAAATATCCAAAAACACTGAATAAATTACAAAGGATGTATAAGTATTATACTCAAAATGGCTTTGTTAATTTTGCGAACGTCTGATCATGACTTTCAAAATATTTGACCTTAAAAATAATCAAGAGATTAGCTTTCTCAATAACGAGTTTGTTATTGAGGAAAATAAAAAATATAGGATTATTGATGAAGCAGGCTTATTAAAAAAGGAAGAGTTTACGTCTATTGGTGAGTGGGTATCCCCGAACTTTGCAACGATCACAAGTACGAATAAGGTTGCAGTATTTCGGTTAAAGAATATTAATATTAGGGTTAGATCTAAACTTGGTGACGACTTTTTTAATAAAGTAAAAGCTGAAATAGCCGAGATTGAAAAGCAGTTGCTAATTTCATCCAATGGTTTAGAAGAAACGTTTGCGTTGACGCATGGAGCTTTCTTAGAAGATGTGGCGATTTCTCTTTTATTAGAGGAATGGAATAATGGTGAGCTTCATCGTGTACTCCGTTTTTTATTTGAAAATCCTAGGTTTGGTTATTTTAATAAAAGCATCAAAAAGAATTTAACTAAAGGTGACGTATTATCTAGCGCTGACTTCCAGCATTTAAGTAAATCCACTAGTTCATTTATAGCTCATAATGGAAAGGTAATTCCGACCACTATTGATACTGTGACTCGAGCACAAACGCATAATGTTATCGAGATGCGCTTTATCAAGTTTTTCTTATTATTTTGTTTTAATTTATTAGAAAAACGAATTATTAGCCAAAGCCTTGGAATAGCTGAACTGGAAAGAAAGGCTCAAAATGCAAAGATTGAAGATAATAACAACAGACTTCAATTATTAAAAAGTACACTTCGAGCTTTAGAGAATAAACAGGCAAAAACTAAAAATATCAAGTTGAATTTTAATATCTTTTTGAGAAATAAGGTTTTGGATAACGTTAAGTTTACAGGAGAAATTGACTTCACATCATTAAAGTTGCACAACCAATTTCATCTTAAATACCTGCTTGATTTATACCTTAAAATGCGAAAGTCTTTTGAGACTTTAAGTAGCCATAATTTGGTTTATTTGAATATCAATTCCCTAGAAAACCTTTATGAATACTACTGCTTAATTCGGTTATTAAAGGATTTTGATGTTTCAACCGAAAGTATAAAAAATTTAATTAAAAAGGAGAAGGCAGGTTGGGTTATTGATAAATCCATAGCTATCCCAATTGGAGTGCATTGCGACTTCTCTCTTATTCTCTACTTTAAAAAGAACTTTAAAGGTGGGAGCGAGACTTACTCACAAAACTATGATCCAGACTATACAATCGAGCTAAAAGATAGAGATAATAATGTATCTTATTTACATCTAGATGCAAAATATAGACATCACCAATATCGGGTAAAGAAAGATGATATTGATAAGATGCACACATATACGCATGCGATAAAGAAATCTGTAGGCGCAATTGTTTTATTTCCTGGTAAAAAGAAAGCTTACTATAAGTGCTTAAACTCTTTAGTCGGGGCTCTTTACTGTAATCCTTTAGAGCCACTAGACTTGAAAAGTGGAGTTCAAGATTACTTAACTGAAATAAAATCTCTTAATACTGCATAACTAATTTGTTATCGTTTAACTTTTTTGAGGGATTTTATGAAAACGTGGTACTTAGTGACTTGTAAGTCACGTCAGGAAGATAGGGCCGTTACTAATATATGTAATCAGGAAATAGAGTGCTTTTATCCAAAGCTAACCACAGAAAAACTTCAAAGAGGAAGAAAAACGACTAAGGAGTCCGCTTTATTCCCTGGCTATTTATTTGTTTGTCTAGACGATGAAAACGGTAATTTTTCAGGAGTTAAAAATACTCGTGGAGTAAATGGTTTCGTAACATATGGCTCTAGATATCAAAAAATACCAAGTGAGTTAATTAATAGTCTAATGCGTGACCGTACAGTAGAGAATTTAGTGCCTAAATTAGGAGACGTTGTTCATGTCAATAATCTATCCTTTAAAAATATTGAAGCAATTTATAAAGAACCTGATGGTGATGTAAGGAGTATTATATTAATAAATATGCTAAACAAAAAAGTTGAGGTTAGTATTGAAAATAAAGACATTATTGTTAGGGGACAAGGTTAAGCTCCACAGAGGCTGTAACGGATTCTGTGTAACTGCCCGTTGTTAGATTTTAAATATGCTTACTGAGGCGTTCCTCAAATTCAATGATAAAACGACTCATTGCATTACGGCAGTCTCGAATTGGCATCGTCCATTTTTTCGATGCCTCTTTTATTGCCAAATAAATCATTTTTCTTGCAGAATCGTCATTTGGAAAGGCTTACGTTTTTTAATCGCTCGACGAATAACGCTGTTAAGCGATTCAATAGCATTCGTTGTATAAATGGCTTTCCGTATTGCCTCAGGGTAATTAAATAGCGTATTTAGATTATCCCAATTCGCACGCCATGACTTGGCTATTTGAGGGTACTGACTGTCCCATTTCTCTGCAAATCGCTCCAACTCTAGCAACGCCTCTTCTTCTGTCGACGAACGGTAAATCAACTTTAAATCTGCCGTAACGGCTTTATAATCTTTCCATGAAACATATTTCAATGAGTTGCCAAAATCACTGTACCACTACAACTGAACATGTGTTTGCGGGTAAGCTGTATTTATCGCATCAGGAAAACCTTTCAGGCCATCTACGCACGCGATTAAGATATCTTCAACGCCCCGTTGACTTAATTCAGTGAGCACACCTAGCCAGAACTTAGCGCCTTCATTTTCAGAAATCCACATGCCAAGCAGTTCTTTATGACCATCAATATTAATACCTAAGGCAAGGTAGATAGACTTTTTGATAACGCGCTTATCTTGGCGTATTTTTACAACTAAGCAGTCCAAATAAACAATAGGATAAATGGCATCCAGTGGCCGGGATTGCCATTCTGTAACCTGCTCCATCACAGCACTGGTTACACGTGACACCAATGTAGGAGAAATATCAGCGCCATACCACTCATCAAATGCATTAACGATATCACGGGTGCTCATACCTTGTGCATATAGCCACAGAATCTTATCGTCTATTGAAGTAAATCGAGCTTGATGCTTTTTAACTAGCTGTGGCTCAAAAGAGCCTTCACGGTCACGGGGCGTATTAAGCTCAAACTCACCATCTTCCGTTTTGATGCGCTTGCTTGTTTTACCATTTCAGCTGTTGGTGTTCGTGGATTTACTGTGTTTTTGATAGCCTAAATGCTCATCCATTTCTGCATTAAGCGCCGCTTCAACAGTTGTTTTTTTTAAAATTTGGCTAAATTGATTTAAATCGTCAGGTGTATTAATACTTTTAGCAGCTTCTTTAGCAAACGCTTCGAGTTCTTCTTTATTTATGTTCATCGCCTAATCCTTAAACTCTTGATAGAGTAAATTATGATAGGCAGTTACACAAAATTAGTTACACCCTCGCCCCACATAATGTCTAGTCAACTAATTTATATTTTCTTTTAGAGCGAGTTTAAGAATAGTTTTAATTCACTATATATTTGACTCCCAAAAATTATGTCACCACTACTTGCATATATCTCTGGTTCTTCGTCAGTTCCTTCATTAATAGCCTCAACTATTACATATCTAGGCGTATCTTCCTGTCTTTGCTTTACGTCAGCATAATCTATCCATAATACATAAAACTGCTCGCCCACTCTGAAGTAAAAGCTTGGACATTGATCGTTATGCCAGCTTTTATCTACTAGATATGGGTGATCTTCTAAGTTGAAGCCTATATCAAAGTTTTCGTTAAATTCTTGTTTGTATAATTTCATTTTTACCTCTAATTATAAATACTAAAGTAAGTATGTTTTTAGCACTAAACTGGTTTCAGTAATTTTTTAAAGTTAGATGACTGTCAGCTCAAGCCTAAGCTAATATAATTTATTCGGTTGTTTTAATCAGTAACTATAATCATTGTGGCTATCTGCACCGTAAGTATTTCCCTCTGCATCAAAGCCTCCATATCCCCCATTCATTACTAGGCCACTCGCAGGATTAATGACAACACCATCGTCATCACTAGTGTAGCTACCTGAACTCAAATTAGATGTAGGTGTACCACTACAACCTTAATGTCATTTACGGGGTTCTCATGTTTTCTGTTTGCATTTTATGAGAATGAGTACGTAAGCCTAATAAATCTGGTACTTATAACTCTTCAATACTTTGTGAAAGCGTTTTTAGTTATGACTTTATGCTATTTCATAGTTTTTTGTGTGTATTGTTTTTTTAGAGATAGGAAAACTTTAATTAATTGGTTTAAGGGTAAGTATTAGCTTGTTAATTATACAAAGTTATTATATTGAAAGAATTTTAGAAGTAATTGAGGAAGACCGTATATATCAGCTTCTATCGATACAAGGCGTAGGAATCAAGACTGTTTAAAAAATATTTTCATACATTCAAAAGTCAGATAACCATGTGCAGCAAAGTAATTTATTTTCTTAATAAATAAGTTGCCACAATTTTTGATTCGCATGTAAGTGAAGGGTGCCTATGTCTTTGTTGTTTGGAACAAGCTAAAACAAGAAAACTGGTTAAATTTAGAAACACAAACAGCTTAAAACTATTTTAAAGGGAAGCGTATAGCTTCCCTTTTATTTGAATATCAGATTAACTTACTTAGATTACCCTTCGAAAAACTGGTTGCTCTGTGAGTCTTTGTAGAAATACTTCAATTTTAAGTTTATGTTATTTTTGAATTTACGGTAAACTATATTTAATTTCTATAGCCAATTATAATGCCTAGTAGAATCAATTTTTCAATGGCAGTAAGGTTTTATTATGAAAACTTTAATTATCATTCTATTGTTATTTTCACACTTTAGTTACGCTGAAGATTCAATATCTAGAATTAAAGCGCTACATATAAGTGCTGGTACAATGGCTTGGTGTGATGTCAAACATGGTAGTAAAGCAGAAACGAGCTTTAGAGATGCTGGTTATGAAGCTCGTATGATATTAGAGTTAAGTGGGGATTGGGATACTGGTAAAGTAAAAAAAGTTCTCACAGAATTAAAAAAGCGTTCTTTTGGCGGTAGGGATTGTGATTTGGCCATGAAAGAGTCACGGTTAGTTGTCAGCCGCATTTTGAACGATGCAGGTATTGATTTGACCCAACTTAAGCAACGTTACCTCTACATGCGGGAGCATGGAACCCCATAAATGCCAAAAAAGTAAATGAAGATACTAAACTTTATAGCTAATAATTATAAGAACAATTATTAGCTATAAGTAACTGCTTTACAGATATCAATTCGATGGCCTTTAGTTGGCACCCAGTCACTGGTTATTACAGTACTTTCCTTTATAAACGTGACTGTTATACCCTTGTTGTCGGCGAGCTTTGCGCTATCCTTAGAGTCGATAGATACTACAATAAAGTTACCGGAGTGATTTTTAGATATTGTATTTCGACCAATCTCACGTTTAGATAACGTAATTGAAATTGCTACTTCATCAGGTTGCACTTGGAGCTCATCAAAGCTTATTAGTACCATCGCGTTACCTGAAAACTTGTTTCGAGAGATCTTTACAGTATTTATACAACCTTTGGTACTGCCTATAAAGTTAGCTTCTTTACCTCCTTCATAAGAGTCTTCTAGAGCCCAGTATTTAGGCTTTTTATTAAATAATCCAAACATGTTAATCCTTTAATAATTTAGTTAGTTAACAGAGATTATACTTATCATCTATGTTGAACGAAAGTGTACCTCATATATGATAATAAGATCATTTTTCATTTTATTAAGGCGTGATAGCATCTTATTTTAATTCTAAATGTGAAGGACAACAAATGAACGGGAATTTTTAGTAAGTTTAAAGACAATTGTGAGAAGAACATTGTTATTGAGATTTTAAATGACCACTACATTATAAAAGCCCACTTTTAAGAGTTTATGAAGAAGGTGTAGATACCATCTCTCATTTTAAGCTTCAAGGTCGTATTTAACTTTCTTGGAGCTTAAACGCTTCTTGGTTTTTTATTACACCAAAACATATATGAATGAGCTTTCGCATATTTGCACACACAGCTTGCATCGGTGTTTTACCATTATTTATTAACGTTAACTTGTGTCTCTTTATTGTTTTATTCCATTGCCCAGCGACAATAGCTGCCATATAAAGTTTACATCGAATTCTGGCTGGCCCAAGTTTACTGATTGATGTTCGCCCTTTTAATTTACCCGATTCATTGTGCCGTGGAATTAATCCACAATAAGCCGCCGCTTCTTTGGCTTTATTAAATTTTTTAGCCGCAAATAAATACGTCAGCTCTCTCGATAATACGGGCCCTATGCCAGAGATAGACTCAAGTAGTTTCCTGTTTCTTTTTAAATCAGTTCATTATCTATGTGGTTATCAATGTCAGATTTAAGCTGTTTAATTTCGTCATCTAAAAACGCGATAGTCACTTCTATAGATTGGCAAACACGCGCAGAAACGTTGCTGAATTCGCTTGCCTCTAATCGGTTCGCTTCTCGTTGTCGGTTACTCTCAAGCGCATCTAAACGACGAATAAGAGCTTTAAGCTCTCTAATTGCTAATGCTTCAGGTTGCCAATAATTAACGACTGCGTGCTTAGCACAGCCGTAATGAGCAAGCATCGTTGCATCAGATTTGTCTGTTTTGTGAATTATGTTTAAAGCATCTGCATACTTTTTAGCTTTACCGGGATTCGCTAAAATAATATTAAAGCCTTGCTCGTGTAAAAAATACATTAGGGCCTCATGATAAACACCCGTTGGTTCGAGAGTGATAACGAGCCCACTAACAGCGCTTTTTGTTGTATTTAAAAGCCATTTTTCTATTACTAAAAAGTCTTGGCGCTTGTTTTTAAAGACTTTTGTTTTAATTTTATTTGTAAGCTGGTCTCTCAACCACGATAAATCAATCTTCTTTTTACTAATATCAATGCCGATAAACATCATCTCTACTTACTCCCCTTGTACATACAGCATCTAATTAAATAAAAGTGTGCTTGGATACCATACCATTCAGTTTCTGAGAATAGAAAGTCAGGGCTTTATCTACGGAGCAGTATGAAATACTAGACGCACAGGCAAGCTCACTGACTTCGATGTGATAAATGATAGCTAATCATTTATCAATGAGAGATACAAGACTCAAGGCCTCTAGTTAAAATTTTTTAAAGCTCAGTTTAATTACTAGTCCCTAGCTCTAACATAAAGCCTGCTAGTAGGCTCTTCTTATAAATTATTTAACTATCTAAATTAATGAAAATTACTTTCTACTTTATAGTAAACTAAGTGCAGAACTTAAAAGTACAAAAGCATAGTTTTACTTTTAGTACCCACATTAGTACCCATAGGCTGCGGCCTTTAATTAAAGGTCATATAAATCAAATGAGTAGAGCAGGAATACAGTGGTTCCCTGGGCATATGAATAAAGCCCGCAATGAAATTAAAGAAATAATGCCACAAATGGATGTGATCATTGAAGTGCTTGATGCGCGCATTCCCTACAGTAGTGAAAACCCGATGGTGGCAACCTTGCGTGAAGGTAAGCCGGTCATCAAAATTATGAACAAAGCTGATTTAGCTGATCCTAAAATGACTCAAATCTGGAAAGATTATTTTGAGCAAGAAAATGGCGTTAAAGCTATTTCTTTTGGACATGATAAAGCGGCTGAAGTGCATCGTATTAACGAACTTTGTAAAAAGTTAGTGCCGCATAAAGTGGGTGCCGATAAGCAAATTAAAGCCATGATAATGGGTATTCCTAACGTGGGTAAATCTACGTTAATTAATGTACTAGCTGGGCGTATAGTTGCAAAAACAGGTAATGAACCTGCGGTAACTAAAGCGCAGCAACGCATTAAGCTTGAAGACGGTATTATGCTTTACGATACGCCAGGTATGCTTTGGCCAAAAGTAGAAAATGAAAACTCTGGTTATCGCTTAGGCGCTACCGGTGCCATTCGTGATACGGCGCTTGAGTATGAAGAAGTAGCTAGCTATACCGCTGAATATTTATTACGTGCATACCCAGAGCTTTTAAAAGCGCGTTATAAGATTGCCGAACTTCCTGAAAGTGATTGGGAGTTTGTTGAGATGGCGGGTAAAAAACGTGGTTGTATTCGTGGTGGCAACCAAATAGACACGTACAAAATGTCTGAAATACTAATCAACGAATTACGAGACGGTATTATTGGCCGTATTACTATGGAAACTCCGCAGATGCGTGAGGAAGAAGAAGTAATGGTTGCTGGTTTACGCGCCGCTGCAGAAGCTAAAAAACAAGCTAAAGAAGAAGAAAAGCTTCAACGCCGAGCGCGAGCTCGTAAAAACCGTCGTTAATATTTAACCTGAGTTCAGGTTATTTAATTAAAGTGATTTAGTTTTACTAAATTACAGACATAAAAAAAGCCCGTAAGGGCTTTTTTAGTTTCATATCTACCGTCACCGATATGAGCAATGTAGCAAGTAAAATAGTAGGGCGGTTACTCATCATCAACATCAAGGGGCGTTGCGGTTCATAACAAGTAACCATAGCTGTTTACGTGCGCCACACGTTGTTTCAGGGTCGAGAAACAAATCAATTCATTCCTTAACAAGTGGTATGCAATCCGCCTTGTTGATATTGATTATCAGTTAGATCTAACTATCTGTCAACACCTAAATGCAAATAATTCTTATTATTGTGGTGCTTGTTTTTTATTCATATATAAATCGGCTAGTTAGCACTGCCATTTCATAAAAATGCTTATCTTGGTTAAGCAATTAAGAATAGATTTTTAATACTTATTAAATAATTTGATATGAATTTTTATTATAAAAGTATTGACCTTTCAAAGTTAAAATAAATTCAAGCTAGGAATGATTTTATCGCCTTCCAAGACAGCGACTGCTTTGATATAAAATCAAATAGTCTCTTGTAAAGTCTTAGCCCCCAAAGTACGCGCATATTTTGTTGTACCACGGGGACAGACCAATTAAGCGTGCGCCTTGCACTAAACTTGTTTGCATATACAGGATTACTTCCTGTCACTGTGTAGCTGTAATCGAGTATGTCGCCACTGCGCATATCATCGATAATGATGTTCAGTGAGAGGCTGCCGTTATAAATGCGATTAGCTAATTCAGATTCACTTTGTATCACCGTCATTCTTGCACTGGCAAGCTTATCAATGCGCTTATCATTTCTGATAATAGTTAAGCTGTTTAGTGTTAGCGATTCATAACTTGGATCGAAATCTAGATTAAGCTGGCTTATATAGTCAACACCACTTTGATTTTGCGCCTGCATAACTAACCGCGTATAGCGTTGTTGTTTTTGTCTGCTCGGTATATAGGATTGGTTATCGAGTAACAAATAAAGTGTGCCGTCACGTACCTTGGTTATGTCGGAATGCTTGGGTTGCTCAATAATATGTGTATTAACCCAATTAGCTGGTTTATCTATTTTATATTGCTGCGCAAAAATACTATGAGAGGAAATTAATAAGGTAAGTGCAATTAGCCAAGAGCTGAGTCGAAGGAAGTTCCATTTCATTGTAGGGTCTTATAGTTGTTTTTATAAATACTATTGAAGGAATAATGTACCAAATTCAGGCTTTTTTGACAATGTGATGTTAACAAATTCATTGTTGAGCAGTTAATTAATAGTATATAAATAAACTGCTATGGTAAGTGCGAAACGCTTAACCCCCCTCAAATGTTCCTAAAATGATTTTTTAGTTGTATTGCTAAATCATAATTAGCTAAGCCTACTTTATTGTGGGCTTTATTAGAGCTGCAAAAATCCTATCTATTTATTCGTACGGTAATCATTCAAACCTTTAAAAGTGTTTATAAATCAAAATATAACAGTAACTGTTTTTGCTCTTTTTGTTCATGAACTTTATGAGAAAAAAGCATATAACGATCATCAATGCACCTTACCTTCTAAATATTTAGTTAATTTCACGTTAACAATAAGCTGCGAGTTAGATAGCAGTTTGTCGTCGCTTATCTACCTGACAATAAATACATACACAAGCGTGGAGAAAATAATGAAAGCAAGTAACACACAACTCGCTTTGGCAGTTGCTGCAGCATTAGCAAGTACATCCGTTTTAGCCGATAACGATACGCAAAAACTACAAGAGCAATTAGATGCGTTACAAAAAGAAGTAAGTGCATTAAAAACAACCAGTGGTTTTAATTTAGAGTTTGGTGGACGGGGTCAGCTCGACTACAACTATTTTGATGGTGCTTACAATGCTGATAACGAGGGCTCTGGCGGGAGCAATTTTTTCCCTCGTCGTATTCGTACTTACGTTGAAAGTGAGCACGGAAATTGGGATCACAAGTTGTTACTCGAGTTTGCCGAAGGCACTGCTGAAATAGTGATGGCGCGTGTTCGTTATGCGTTTGATAACGGACTTAAAGTTAAAGCAGGTAAAATTCGCGAAGATATATCGCTAAATGCATTAACCAGTTCAAAGCACATTAATACAATTGAGCGTAGTTCGCTTGCCAATACTTTCTCCCCATTTTTTCGTTGGGGCGCTTCTGCCTATCAATATTTTAAAGACTCTGGCTTTCGTTACGCGATAGGCGTTTATAAAAATGATGCATTTGGTGCAACAGGTAGCGATGAAAACGATAAGCTTACTCTTGCTATTACTGGGCGTGCTACATGGTCGAGTACATCACCTGGCGATGTAATTCATTTAGGCGTGTGGCATTCATATCGCGATATGGGTGGCAATGAATTAGGCGCACGTTTTGCGCGTGGTGAAGTGCGCGAGACTAATACTCGCCTTGTTGATTATGCTGCTGGTGGTGTAACAAGCCCACTTGATAGTTTATCGCAAACCGGTCTTGAGTTTGCTTATCAGGCGGATTCTTTAACACTTGAGGCTGAATATGCAAGCCGCTCACTTGATGCCGCTAATAGTGCTGATTTTTTAGATGGCGAGCGCTTTGATGGTTTTCATGTATCGGCAAGTTACTTTTTAGGTGGAGAACAGCGCCAATACAAAGCGAGCTCTGCATTATTTGTACAACCTAAAAATATTAAAGATGCATGGGAGTTGGTGGCACGTGTTTCAGAAGTAGATGCTACAAGTAGCTTACAAGGCACAAAAGCGACAACTTATACATTAGGTACATCTTATTACGTAAGTAGTGATATTAAGTTTATGGGTAATCTAATTTACAGCGATGTAGAAGGTGCCGGTACTACTGCGCTGGTTGGCGACGAAGACTCTGGTATGGGCTTTAGTGCACGTATGCAGTATTTATTTTAAAGGGACACACAATGAAATTATTTAAATCATTACAAACGACCATACTTGCAGCATCGTTAGTACTTAGCAGCCCAATGGCAATGGCCGACACTCACTTTTTAATCCCTGGCGGACCTGGTGGTGGTTGGGATACAACAGCCCGTGGTATAGGCGAAGGTTTAGTTAAGTCGGGTATTGAAAATAATGCATCTTTTCAAAATATGTCTGGTGGTGGAGGCGGTCGTGCTATTGCGTATTTAATTGAGTCGGGCACTAAAAAGGGCGATATTTTAATGGTTAACTCAACGCCTATCGTATTGCGCGCGTTAAGTGGCCGAATTCCTTATAGCTATCGCGATTTAACACCTGTAGCCAGTATGATTGCAGATTATGGCGCGTTTGTAGTGCGTAACGATTCTCCATTTAAAACTTGGGAGGATGTTATTAAATCAATAAAAGAAGATCCAAGTTCGGTAAAAGTAGCGGGCGGTTCTGCTCGCGGCAGTATGGATCACTTAGTGGCGGCTCAAGCAGTTAAAGCTGCGGGTATAGATGGTCGACGCCTACGTTATATTCCTTACGATGCAGGCGGTAAAGCTAAGGCTGGGTTGCTTTCAGGCGAAGTGAATTTACTTTCTACTGGCTTAAGTGAAGCGCTTGAAGTAGCTAACGGTGGTCAAGCACGTATTTTAGCGGTTACATCGGGTGAGCCCTTACCTGATTACCCAAAAATACCCACACTTAAGTCACTAGGTTACGATATGGAATTTGTTAATTGGCGTGGTCTTTTTGCTGCGCCTAATTTACCCGCTGAAAAGTTAGCACAGTACACAAAAAAACTACGTAAGTTGCAAAGTACACCTGAGTGGGAAGCTGTACGAGCTCGTAACGGTTGGCTAAATCTTTTTCAAGAAAAAGATGAGTTTATTAAGTCACTAGAAGCACAAGAAGTGCAGCTTAGAGCTGTAATGGAAGAGCTTGGCTTTATCCGCACATTGCCGTAATCGAGGTTTTAAAATGACGAATCGAGAATTAATAGGGCCAAGTTTATTCTTGGCACTATTTACTTTATATGCCGTGGTTGCATGGCAAATTCCACTATTACCGTTTGAAGAATACGAAACAGTTACCTCAGCGACTCTTCCTAAAGTATATGCTGGGTTTGGTATTGTGGTGTGCTTATTGTCTATTGGTTCAACATTGCTTAAACCAAGAGAAAAAACTAATACTGATGATGTTCTTGAAAAGTCACACGTACTGCGCACCTTTGGTTTATTAATATTAATGGTAATTTATAGCGCGGCACTGGAGCCAATTGGTTTTTTAATTTCTACTAGTGCGTTTTTGCTTGCGGGCTTTTTTGTGATGGGCGAAAGGCGTAAGGGAATTTTGCTATTTGCATCGATACCGGTTGCGGTGGTTTTTTGGTTTTTGATGACTCAAGTATTAGGTATTTACTTGGTTCCGGGCGATTTGTGGAGTTAAGTTATGTTTGATGGAATTATGCTTGGTTTGTCGACCGTGCTCGACTTTAATAATTTAATGTACGTTATAGCTGGCTGCTTGGTAGGTACTTTTATAGGTATGTTACCAGGGTTGGGGCCAATTACCGCAATTGCCTTGATGATCCCAATTACTTACAGCATTGGCGCCGATTCGGGTATGATTTTAATGGCGGGTGTTTATTACGGCGCTATTTTTGGTGGCTCTACGTCATCTATTTTAATTAATGCGCCTGGCGTGGCGGGTACGGTAGCTTCCTCCTTTGATGGCTACCCGCTTGCTAAACAAGGGCACGCAGGTAAAGCATTGGCAATTGCTGCTTATTCCTCCTTTATAGGCGGAACGATTGGCGCCATATTATTAATGGTAGCTGCACCTTTATTAGCAAAAGTGTCATTGAGTTTTCAATCCCCTGATTATGTTGTGTTGATGTTTTTAGGCTTAACAGCTATTGCAGCATTTTCAAATAAAGGGCAATTTTTAAAAGCAATGATGATGACTGTGTTTGGCTTGATGCTAGCAACGGTTGGTATTGATCCATCATCAGGGACTGACCGATTTACCTTTGGGCAACCTGATTTACTCGACGGAATAAGCTTTTTACTGGTTGCTATGGCAACGTTTGCATTAGCCGAGGCGCTTGTAAATGTTGTAAAACCAGAGAAAAAAGATGCTAAAAACATTAATGACTCAGACACACCGCAAATAGGTTCAACCAAGTTAAGTAAAGCCGAGATTAAAGAGATAGCACCAGTGATTGGTCGCTCGTCTATTTTAGGTTTTATAGTGGGGGTGTTACCGGGTGCTGGTGCAACTATTGCAAGCTTTATGGCTTATGCAACAGAGCGAAATTTAGCGCCAAAAGGTTTGAAAGAAAAGTTTGGTAAAGGCTCATTACGTGGTTTAGCTGCGCCAGAGTCGGCAAATAATGCGGCGTGTACAGGATCGTTTGTTCCACTGTTAACGCTTGGTATTCCGGGCTCAGGTACTACGGCAATTATGCTAGGTGCTTTGATTGCTTACGGCATTCAACCAGGTCCAATGCTTATGCAAGAAAACCCAAGTGTATTTTGGGCGGTTATTGTAAGTATGTACTTTGGTAATATTGTACTGCTTATTTTAAATTTGCCGCTTATTCCTTACTTTGCAAAAGTATTAGCAATGCCTAAGTCGGTACTCACCGTGATGATATTGTTCTTTAGCTTAATTGGTGTTTACTTAGTGTCCTTCAATACCTTCGACTTATTTATGATGGTAGGATTTGCGGTGGTTGCGCTAGTATTGCGATTACTGTCATTTCCTATGGCACCATTATTATTAGGTTTTATATTAGGAGATATGATTGAGCGAAACTTCCGTCGTTCAATGATGATTTCTGATGGCTCATTAAGCTTTTTATGGGATCGTCCGCTAACATTGAGCATATTTGTAATTTCAATTTTAGTGCTGTTGTTTCCGTTAAAAGATTATTTAATGCAACGCCGTGCAGACAAAGTAAATGCATAATTGAGAATGAAATGAAAAACACCAACAAGCTAAATCCATTGCAAAACATGGTCACAAAACCTAAGCGATTAGAAACACGATTAATTATTTGGGTAACAGGATTGTGTGTATTGCAGGCTTTATTATTTGGCGCGTTGGTGTATCAACTTACAGCGCAAAGCTTACATAACCATATTGGTGATAAAGCATTAGCTGTGGCAAGCAGTATTGCCACACGTGCTGATGTAATTAATGCACTGAAAATACCTAGTGACTTAACCGCTATTAACATGCAAATTGAAGATTTACGACAGCTTGTAGGTGCTGATTTTATTGTTGTTGGCGATGAAAATGCGCTTCGTATTGTGCATCCAGATGAAGATAAAATTGGCAAAAAAATGGTCGGAGGCGATAGCCAAGCTGCATTAAAAGGTGAACGCTATATTTCGGTGGCCCATGGTAGCTTAGGTGAATCAATTCGTGGCAAAGTGCCGGTGTACGCAGGTAATAATGAAATAGTAGGCGTTGTATCGGTTGGTTTTTTAGTACAATCAATCGATCCGCTTATTCTCTCTCGCAGTAGTGAAATTTTAATATGGGGCTTAATACTTGTAGGTTTAAGTATACTGGCGGCTATTTATATTGGACAGCGTGTCAGAAATGCTATTTTTGGCCTGCAGCCAGATGAAATTGCACGTTTGTTTTCAGAACAAGATGCAATTTTAAATACGGTACGCAGCGGTATTATTGCACTCGACCCGGACGGAAAAGTACGAAAACTCAATCAACGCGCCTGCGAAATATTAGATAAACCAACTTCAATTATTAATCAGAACCTCAGCTTAAACGATTTATTACCTGAACATGCAGAATTTTTATTGCGTAATCAGCGACGCAAAATAGTGGGTTTTGAATTATTTGCTGCCGATAAACGCCTTATTTTATCGAGATTTTCTTTGCAAGTGCAAGGGCAGGCGGATGGTATTTTACTGAGTATGCGCCCCTCTGATGAACTTGAGTATTTAAGCCAACAACTTACTAAAGTTCAGGCTTTTGCAGAGCTTTTAAGGGTACAAACTCATGACTATTCTAATAAGCTCAACTTAATTGGTGCGTTAGTGCAAATGGGCAAAAACGAACAAGCTATAGAAATAATAGGGCAAGAAAGCCAGGGCTCTCAGGCACAAATTCATAACTTGTTAGAGCGCATACAAGACCCTGTGCTTGCTGGTTTGTTGGTGGGTAAATATCATAAAGCAAGAGAATTAAATGTTGCGCTTGAGCTTAACCCCGACAGCCTACTTGGTGTTATTGCACGTAAAGATATGCTCGAGCGAGTTGTATCTATTTTAGGTAACCTTATAGATAATGCGATTGAGGCTGCTATTAGGTCATCGAACTCTCGCTCTGCAAAAGTACGGGTAACCGTTGATGAAACCAGCCAAACTCTCTTATTTGATGTAGAAGATACAGGCTTTGGGTTAGGTTCTGACCATGATGTTATTTTTACCCCTCAGTACAGCTCTAAATCAGGAGCAGAGCATGGTATTGGTTTATATTTAGTAAAAACAAATTTAGACTCATGCGGTGGCACGTTAGAAATTGGTGAGTCAGACCTACTTGGTGCAAGACTAAGTGTTTACATTCCAAAATAATAAGAGCATTAAACATGACGTATTCAGTAGTAATAATTGAAGACGAAGTAGAGGTAGCACAGCTATTAGCGCAGTACTTGTTATTACCAAATGGTGTCGCAGGTAGTCAAACGCCAAAGCAAAGTTTAAGGCAAGCACAGTATCAGGTAGTGGGCATTGCAGGTAATTTAAGCACGGCAACAGCCTTACTGCATGCAATTGAACCCGATTTGATTTTACTCGATATACATTTACCTGATGGTAACGGACTTGATTTATTGACCGACTTACGACGTCGAACGATTAAAAGTGAGGTTATGCTGCTCACTGCTGCAAAAGAGGTCGAAACCCTTGAAAAAGCAATGCAGTTAGGTGCATGCGACTTTTTAGTAAAACCATTAATGTTAAACCGACTTGATCAAGCACTCGCACGTTTTGAATCACGTCAGCAATGTTTTTCTGATGCAAGTGAAGTAACGCAGTCAATGGTTGATACGTTATTTGGTTCAAAGCAGCAAACCAACACGTCTGTTCGTTTACCAAAAGGGGTCGATCAACTTACCCTGCAAAAAATACATGATGCTTTTGTAGAGCACGCAACCACTGCATTTACCGCTCAGCAAATGGGCGATTTGGTTGGTGTTAGTCGCTCTACAGCACGCCGTTACTTGGAGTATTTGCTTGAATCAGGTAAGTTAACAGCGGATCAAAGTTATGGCAGTATTGGCCGCCCTGAACGTTGCTATAAAATAGCGAAGTAACTTTTTGTACCTAAGGCTTAAATGTTAAATTTCATTTATTTCAATGCTTTACGTTTTTTTTGTTATGTTTGATATTTAATAGATACTGACGATAAAAAAAATATGTTGAATTGATTGCATTTTAAGCGGCTTGTATGGTGATGTTCGCTTTAAGTGATGTTATACTCCTGCGGAATAATTTATCGACTTTATTAAGAGCAAAATTAATGGCAGATTTATCGAAGTACAGAAACATTGGTATTTTCGCGCACGTTGATGCGGGTAAGACCACGACTACTGAGCGTATCCTAAAGCTTACTGGTCAAATCCATAAAACTGGTGAGGTTCATGATGGTGAATCTACTACTGACTTCATGGAACAAGAAGCTGAGCGCGGTATTACTATTCAGTCTGCGGCTGTAAGCTGTTTCTGGAAAGATCACCGCTTTAACGTTATCGATACTCCTGGACACGTTGACTTCACAGTTGAAGTTTACCGTTCACTTAAAGTACTAGATGGCGGCATCGGTGTGTTCTGTGGTTCTGGTGGTGTTGAACCACAATCAGAAACTAACTGGCGTTATGCTAATGATTCAGAAGTTGCACGTATTATCTTCGTAAATAAATTAGACCGTATGGGTGCTGATTTTTACCGTGTAACTGAGCAAGTACGTAAAGTACTTGGCGCAACTCCACTAATCATGACTTTACCAATTGGTATTGAAGATGAGTTTGTTGGTGTTGTAGATGTTTTAACTAAAAAAGCATACGTTTGGGATGACACTGGTCTTCCTGAAAACTACGAAATCACAGACGTTCCTGCAGACATGGTAGATAAAACTGACGAGTATTATGAAATGCTTGTTGAAACTGCCCTTGAGCAAGACGATGCACTACTTGAAGCTTACATGGAAGGTGAAGCACCTTCTTTAGAAGACATCAAACGTTGTATCCGTAAAGGTACTCGTGACCTTGCTTTCTTCCCAACATACTGTGGTTCTGCGTTTAAGAACAAAGGTATGCAGCTTATTCTTGACGCTGTTGTTGATTACTTACCATGTCCTACAGAAGTTGATCCTCAACCTCTTATGGATGAAGAAGGTAACGAAAATGGCGAGTTCGCAGTAGTATCTACTGACGAGCCTTTCAAAGCGTTAGCATTCAAAATAATGGATGACCGTTTTGGTGCATTAACATTCGTACGTATTTACTCAGGTAAACTAAACAAGGGTGACACTATCCTTAACTCGTTTACTGGTAAAACTGAGCGTGTTGGCCGTATGGTTGAGATGCAAGCAGATGATCGTAACGAATTAACTAGCGCACAAGCTGGTGACATCATTGCTATCGTAGGCATGAAAAACGTGCAAACTGGTCACACATTATGTGATCCTAAGCACCCAGTAACACTTGAGCCAATGGTATTCCCAACTCCAGTAATCTCGATTGCTGTACAGCCTAAAGATAAAGGCGGTAATGAGAAAATGGGTGTTGCTATCGGTAAAATGGTTGCAGAAGATCCATCTTTCCAAGTTGAGACTGATGAAGATTCAGGCGAGACTATCCTTAAAGGTATGGGTGAGCTTCACTTAGATATCAAAGTAGATATTCTTAAGCGTACTTACGGCGTAGACCTTATTGTTGGTCAACCACAAGTTGCTTACCGTGAAACTATCACTAAAGAAATTGAAGATAGCTACACGCATAAGAAACAATCTGGTGGTTCTGGTCAGTTCGGTAAAATCGACTACCGCATCAAGCCAGGCGAAGTTGCTTCAGGTTTCACGTTTAAATCATCAGTTGTTGGTGGTAACGTACCTAAAGAATTCTGGCCTGCAGTTGAGAAAGGCTTTAAGTCAATGATGGGTACTGGTGTTCTAGCTGGCTTCCCTGTACTTGACGTTGAAATTGAACTTTTCGACGGTGGTTTCCATGCCGTGGATTCATCTGCAATCGCGTTCGAAATCGCTGCTAAAGGCGCTTTCCGTCAATCGATCCCTAAAGCGGGCGCACAACTTCTTGAGCCAATCATGAATGTTGACGTGTTCACTCCAGAAGATCACGTTGGTGACGTAATCGGTGACCTTAACCGTCGTCGTGGTATGATGAAAGACCAAGAAGCTGGTTTAACAGGCAGCCGTATTAAAGCTGACGTACC
This sequence comes from Pseudoalteromonas sp. NZS127_1, assembly GCF_015864295.1. Classification (NCBI taxonomy): domain Bacteria; kingdom Pseudomonadati; phylum Pseudomonadota; class Gammaproteobacteria; order Alteromonadales; family Pseudoalteromonadaceae; genus Pseudoalteromonas; species Pseudoalteromonas sp. NZS127_1. The sequence continues at coordinate 36,789 of NZ_JADYXO010000024.1, forward strand.
GTTATCAGAAATGTTCGGTTACATCGGTACACTACGTACAATGACATCTGGTCGTGGTCAGTTCTCTATGGAGTTCTCACACTACGCTGCATGTCCGCAAAACGTTGCTGATACAGTAATCGCTGCAGAAAAAGAGAAAAAAGCTGCTAAGTAATTAGCTCTTTAACTCTTTAAAAAAACCCGCACATGTTGCGGGTTTTTTATTGCCTATAATTTGGTTTTATTTTTTTAGTTGTTTATAACTACTTTTTATTATTAATTAGTCCTATGTTACTAATTAATAAAAAGGTACTAGAAAGCAATTTATTTACCTCAATTACTTAATTGGTTGGTTTATAAGAGGTTAATTGTAAAGTAAATGTAACTGTATGAATTTTAAGAACTTCTATTGATGCATCTATATACGTAATGTAGAATACTAGTACTTTTAGACTAGAGCTCTAAAGTCAGATAAGGAAGTCTCCGCAGCAGAGACGTTTGCTATTAATTCTATATAAGACGTAACAATCATGAAATCTATTAAATTAGCACCAAACTGGTGGCTACAATTTACAAAATGCGTTTTAGCATTCAGCTTAATATTTTTAATTCATATTATATTTTCTGTGAACCTAAAAATTGTTTTTCTCACTGTAATGCCAGCTCTACTGATTATTACTACTTTTAATATTCTTCATCTTCGTTTTTTACATTGTTATAAAGCAGGCATTTGTTATACGCGTTTATGCACAAAGCGTTATATCAATAGCGAGGAAATTAGTTGCGTATCATTTAGTTCGTTTTTTCTTTTCACCATTTTTAAGGTGGAGTTAGATAATGGTAAAACGTTCCATTTTTATAACTGGCAACTTGATGATGAAACGCAATCAGCTATTTCTAAAATGTACTGCAATAAGTTAGCTAACAAAATTGAAAATATTAGCGATAAATGCAATGCTTGATCTTTAATTTAGATAGCAAAAAGGAGCGATTAATCGCTCCTTTTTTGTTTTTGTATTTTATAACGCGCTAATTAAACTTTTTTATAGCCTTAGCTTTTAGCGCTTTCATCTTTAGCCTGCGTGGCTTCTTAAAAGACTGGATAGGCATTGTTACCAACTGCTCTTGTGGTAGTGCCGGTATTGTTTGTGGATAAGCACCTTCCTTTGGTACCGAAATTTCTTTTAGATGTATTTTAAGTGCTTCTAGAGTTGAGTCGTTATCAACTTCACTAGGGCAAATAAATATACCTAACTTTCTTAGTTGTACACCGAGTTTAATGCTACTGGTATAACGGATAATCGGAGCGCCTAATACTAAGCCCAGCAATATAGGTGATAACCACCAAAAGAATACTGGCGTGAAGTAGTAAGCCGTACAACCCCATGCAATAGCCACAATAGTTGAGAATAACGTATAACCAAACGCCTCTTTCCACGGAACCATACGACCTTCGCGCGGTTGTGCATCCCACTTCACTTTTTTACCTAAAAACACACAAAGTACAAAGTAAGCATGAAATACCATCATTAATGGGGCAACAATAATAGCGAATACGGTTTCAATGATTGAACCTAGTATGAGCTTAAATGAACCACCAAAGCGTTTGTTTCTATGTATTAAGGTTACTATTATGCCCATTAGTTTAGGCATTAATAAAATAACAATAGTTAAATACAAGAGTGAATCAATCAGATCGGTTTTAGCTATTTGCCATGTAGGGAATAATTGATAAACACGGTTAAAGTACACATCACTATTTAATGCGCGCGTTACTGCATCAATAGTACTTAGCGCTAGCATTGAGAGCCAAATTAGTGATGAAATATAGGCTGTCGCACCGAGTAAAAAGTGTAGCTTACTCATTAATTTTAATTTTGATGATGATAGTAAACCTAAGTGCTGAATATTACCTTGCACCCAGCGTCTATCGCGTACAGCGTAGTCTAGAATGTTACTTGGTACTTCTTCATAGCTACCTTCAATATCTGATAGCAACAATACATCCCAACCAGCACTGTGAAGTAGTGAAGCTTCTACAAAGTCATGACTTAAAATTTCGCCGCCAAAAGGTGCATTACCTTTTAGTGTTGGCAAGCCACAGCACGTTATAAATGCTTCAACTCTAATGATTGCATTATGACCCCAGTAGTTGGCTTTATCAGTTTGCCAAAAAGCTGAGCCAGTAGCGAGCATTGGGCTATATAGCACTGACGCAAACTGTAAAAAGCGGCCAAAAAAGGTATCTTGACGAACAGGGATCGGAATAGTTTGGATCAGGCCTGCTTGTGGGTTGTTGAGCATACTTGTAGTAAGCTCTAACATACATTTCCCGGTCATTACGCTATCTGCATCAAGCACAATCATATGGTCGTACTGGCTGCCCCAGCGCTCACAAAAGTCGGTTAGGTTACCTACTTTACGGTGTTTGTTATCTTCGCGACGACGATAAAAAACGTTTTTAGCCGTATCACCTAAACGTTCACACAATGCATGCCATGCACTTAGCTCGTTTTTAGCTATTTCTGGGTCTTGCGTGTCGCTTAATAGATAAAAATCGAAGTTTGCAAGTTGACCTGTTTCTTTTAACGATTGCAGACTAACTTCAAAGCCCGCGATAACACGGTGGGTGTCTTCGTTGTAAATAGGCATTACAACGGCGGTTTTTTGGGCGTTAATTGCTTCACTATTGAACTCAATTGGTTTAATACGCTTTAGCGTAAGTGGGTCAATTCGAAACAGCTGTAATACAAAGCCGATTGTTCCACTACAAAATGCCGTTACAATCCAGGCAAAAGTGATTGAGAATAATACTAAAAGAGCATACTCAAGTAATGTCATACCGTTTGAGCTTAAAATCTCAAACATAATAGATATGCCGTAGCCAGATGTGCCAAGCGCTGCAATAGAAAATAGCCAAACTCTTAATGTTTTGAATGGCATTGGAGTGCCCTTACCTTTATTACTTGATGTCATTTGGGTACCAAACATAACTCCATACCTCGCTAATTTCTTTATCACGTAGTTTTAACGATAAACGCATATCAACGGGTTGATCGTCCTGTGGTGCAATTTTAAAGGCGACACGCCATCCGCGTGAATCAGGCAGTTTTTGTACATTCACGTCGGTTACTTCGCCTGTTGTAAGTTGAATGTCGGCATCTAGCTTTAACTGTTCAGAGAGTTGATTTATTTCTGACCCAGTAAAATCAACAGTAAATTGGCGGTGGCTTTTTGGTGGTGGATTGTCTTCACCTGGTAAAGCGGCGCTACCGATCCTTGTGCGCAGTACTCTCGCTTTTTCGTGCTGAGTTAAAGCTGCATTAAAGGTCGTCATTTTGTAGCTTAGCTTTAACGAATCACCGGCTTTCATTGGCTTTTCTGGTACCCAGTAACTGACGATATTGTCGTTAGTTTCTGTGTCAGTAGGTATCTCTACAAGCTCTACACGGCCATTTCCCCATTCACCTTGTGGTTCAATCCATAGACTAGGGCGGTTGTGGTAATGTGCTTCTGTGTCCAGATAGTTATTAAAATCTCGATCTCGTTGAGCTAACCCAAAACCTTTTGGATTATTGTATGAAAACGAAGTTACACTTAGCTGTGAAGGGTTGTTAAGAGGGCGCCATACCCATTTATCATCAGCAGATTGAGTTAATAGGCCATCCGAGTCATGAACTTCAGGGCGATAGTCATCAAAAAATTTGGTACTGTTTTCACCGTGGTAAAACATACTCGTTAATGGAGCTACGCCGAGCTTTTTAATGTCTTTACGTGCAAATATCTGCATATCAACATCAACTAGCATATTAGTTGTAGGGTCAACACTAAACTTGTATGCACCCGATATAGATGGGCTATCTAATAATGCAAAAATGGTAATTTGTGTTTGGTCGGCCTTTGGTTTAACTAACCAAAACTCTTTGAACATTGGAAATTCTTCACCTGAATTTTCTGCAGTATCAATGGCAAGGCCTCTAGCTGATAATCCATAAACTTGCTGAGGGCCAACAACTCTAAAATACGATGCTCCCTGAAATACCATTACTTCGTCTTTATACTCGTTAGTATTTAACGGGTAATGTAAGCGAAATCCAGCATGGCCTAGTTGAGTATCCGCAACACTTTTAGCTATTTCTTCTTGTAGTGGTGCAGCAGTGCCATCGTATTGGTAAAAGTCAGTACTGAAAGGTAAGCGACTGCGTTTAGAGTCGCTATCAACGGTATTTATTGTCACAGGTGTTTTATATAAAAAACCAGGATGGAATAATTGCAGCTCGTACAGGCCTTCATCTTTCCATACTGCTTTGTCTTTTTTAAATCGAATTGAACGGTAATCTTGATAATCAATATTGTTAAGTGCTTCAAGCTCAATGTTTTTAGGCGCCACGTATTCTTCGCTTGCTAACTTTTTAGCGCGGGCGCTAATTACGTCAAATAAGCTACTTTGTGGGATTGCTACATCAACGGTTGCAGCAATCGCTTGGTTGCTATTGCCCCAAGTCGAAAAAATAATAAGTAGACCCAGTAGTGGTGCTGACTTCTTTTGCCATTTAGGCAGATTTTGGGTTAGTTGTTTCATTCTCATTCCTTTATAAAAACACGACTTATTTTTACGTTTAGGGTAAATATTGATTTTATTTTGTAAGTATCTTCTAAATAACTTAGAGCAAAATTTAAACCTAAATAAAAGTTCATATTTTTCAATAGGTAATATTTATATACATAATTCACTGAGGTTTTGTTGTGTAAAATTCACTCAAATGTATGTAGTTGTTACTGATTAATTACTAGAAGATTCACAGATCGTCTGAACATATTACGGGGGGTTTAATGAAGCTTGTCTGAATTACATTTGTATAAAATAAAAAAGCCGCAAGAGCGGCTTTTAAATGTTTAGATCTAACTTAGTTATTTCTTTTTAAATCGACGCACTATTGATAGTGGTGCTAAAAGAAGTGATAACCATAATAATGAACCTGCATCATTATCATCATCTGAGCGTAAGTTATTTACTTTCACGGCTACTTTTTCAACGTTAGATAAGTTACCCACGCTATCCTGAGCTTGCACTGTTAAAGTAATACGATTTTCAAATTCGTAATCAATCTCTCCAGCAACAATTAGCTGCCCCTGATTGTTAATAGAAACGCTGTCATTATCTGATGTAATAAATTTAACAACTGGTGATTCATCGGCATTTGGATCACTAAAATCGAGTGTGCCGATAATTGTTCCAATTGCGCTGTTTTCATCGACTGCAAAAACTTGATCAGCTTTAATAACTGGCGTTTGTTCTTCAGGTGTTAAAGTGATTTCAGATTTAATATCAATAATTACAGGGTCGTGATCTGATGCGCGGTATGCACTTTCAGAGTACAAACTAGATTGTTGACCTTCGCTTTTAAACTCTACATTGTAATCAAGAGAAATAGGTTCATCTGCGTTGATGTGCCAATCTGTTGCTGCGACAATTTTGCTAAGTAGTGATTGGGTAGCTACTGCATGATCTAAACTACCTGCGCGACCAGAAAAACTGTAAGAATAACCAAGCGTATCACCATCAATTTCTGCAACTACATTTTTGTAGCCTTTATCAGCAAATGCACGTATAGGATCTTCCATTGCGTAAGCATTCATATCGCCGACTAAAATAGTATCTTCGTCGTCAACACCGGTTGGTTTGCTATCAAGCCAATTTGCGAATGCATTAGCACCTTCTGTGCGTATTTCATTCCAACAGCCTTGTCCATCACCTGAATCTGCATTGTTTCCAGAAGCACTACCACAGCTTTTAGATTTAAGGTGTGACACAGCAACAGTAAATACTTCATCAGTTTCTAATGATTTAAAGCTTTGTGCAATTGGAGCACGGTTACTAAAATCAAATGGAGCCTCAGTCGTAATAGCAGCAGTACCTACTTCTTCTACTTTGTTAGTACGATAGATAAGTGCGGTAGTAATTGCATCGGTACCAATTTGATCTACGTTAAAATCAACAAATGCATAGTTGTTAGCACTATCAGCGTCATTTAACGCATCTACTAAGCTTGCAATTGCACTAAATTCGCCAAAACCATCATTTTCAATTTCCATTAAACCAACAACATCGGCCTGGATAGCGCTAATGGCACTTACAATTTTAGCTTCTTGGCGAGTAAATTCAGCTTCTGAATCTGCACCTCGGGCTGTCGGGAACCCTCCGCCTTGGCCATCACCATTAAAGTAATTAAGTACGTTAAAGCTAGCTACACGTAAATCTGCTTCAGCTTTAAGTTCAGGCGCATTTTCACGTGCATTTGTTGCAATAAACGAAGGTGCTACAGTTGGGTGGATTCTGTAAAGGCTAAAGCTATAAGCAAGTGCCCCCGTAACCGTATTAACTGTATCGCCAGTACGTAATGTATTTTCTGCTGATAAGCCTGGAGTTGGGTAGGCTGTAGGGTCTAAGTTTTGTACTGTAGAGCCATCATCTAGTAAAATCTTTTTAAGTAGATTTTCAGTTTCAACTGCATTAGCTGCATCTCCAGGTAATGCAACTTGGGTACCTTGATACAAGCGTTCTGTTGCTAATTCAACTTCACCATATCGACCAAGGCCAAAGTTATTAGTTACTACTAATGGTTGTTCTAATGTAACTAACATACCTTCAAAAGCTTCTAAATCAGTTGTATCAGCTAAAGGTAAAGTGATTTTTGTAGCTGCTGCAGCTAAACCAGTGCCACATACGGCAACTTGGCTAACACTGCCGATTTGTGTTGCATCAAAATATTCTTCTACAGTACCTTGTACACGTACATGGTCGCCTACGTTTACGTCAATATCTGCAAAATAAACAAATACACCTTCAGAGGTGAGAGGATTTGCATCTATGTCAGCAGCAAGTGAGCTAACGAAAAAGCCTTTTAATTGATCATCATCTTGGAAGTCTGCGGTTACAATACCCTCAAACTCTACTAAAGTATTAACAAGCGGGCTTGCAGAGCTATCGCCTTGTATAGCGTTAATTAGTACTTTTTCTGCGCCACAAACAAGTGGTTCAAGTGGTTCTGGTTCTGGAATTGGTTCAGGAGCACTGCCTTCAGAACCAGAATGAGAACCTAATCCATCGAATGTATCTATATCAAATTGAACCCATTCATCGCTAGGGCTAAACGCTGATGTTGAATCAGTGCGGCCTGTTGTAATACTGTCTTTTCTACGGAGTGTTTTGTTTTGCGTTTGTGCTGAGGCATCAGACCAAAATGACCCTGGATCTACACCCACTTGACCAAAGCTATCGACTACAATACCATCTTTTGTTAACACAAGAGCATCGTCACCGTTGTAAAATGTAACAGTGCTAGTAGTATCGGAAATACTTAGTATGTCTTCAATTGCGCCGGAGTTGGCAATTACGTATGTTGTATTTGCAGCTAATTCACCTGTTAAAGCAATAGAATTTCCTACAGTATCGCTACCGTTTGAATACAGTCCTAATGTGTATCCATCAAGTACTATTGAGGTAGGTGCATTATTATAAAGCTCAATTGCTTTATTATTACTGCTTCCCTCTATGTATTCTGAAATGATTAGATCTGCAGAGGCTGGTGCACTGAGACTTGCTATAACAAGTGCGAGTGGTGTTATTTTTGTTTTAAACATTTTTTTATTATTCCCGTGTATTAATCCCAAAATGGGACACCAGTTTAGAGAATAAATATGACGAAAATAATACAAAAATGTAAATAAATGTAAATAAAAGGCGGTTTAGCCGCCTTTTTATAAAAACCTTACTTTTTAGCTAGGTATTGTGCGGCTTGCTTAGCAAAATAGGTCAATATTCCATCAGCGCCTGCACGCTTAAATGCAAGTAAAGACTCCATTATAGTAGCTTCCTCACTTAACCAACCGTTATCAATAGCTGCTTTGTGCATTGCATACTCGCCACTTACCTGATATGCGAAAGTAGGTACACCAAACTCGTCTTTAACACGACGTACAATATCTAAATAAGGCATGCCAGGCTTAACCATGACCATATCAGCGCCTTCTTGTAAGTCTAATGCGACTTCACGTATTGCTTCATCAGAGTTTGCTGGGTCCATTTGGTAGGTTTTTTTATCGGCACCTTTTAAGTTCCCAGCAGAACCTATTGCGTCTCTAAATGGGCCATAGTAGCTAGATGCATATTTAGCTGAGTAGGCCATAATACGGGTATGTACAAACCCATCAGCTTCAAGTGCTTCACGAATTGCAGCAATACGGCCATCCATCATGTCCGAAGGGGCAATTACATCAGCGCCCGCTTCTGCATGCGAGAGTGCTTGTTTAACTAAAATTTCGGTGGTTACGTCGTTTATTACATAGCCTGTGTTATCAATAATGCCGTCTTGACCGTGCGTCGTGAATGGATCAAGTGCACCATCAGTAATTACACCCAACTCAGGAAAGGCTTCTTTTAAAGCGCGAACAGTGCGTTGCACTAAGCCATCGTCATTATATGCTTCTTCGGCAAATAGTGATTTTTTGTCCGCAGGGGTTACCGGAAAAATAGCAACGGCAGGTACGCCAAGATCAACAAGTTCTTTTGCCTCAAGTAATAGTAAATCTATCGATAGACGTTCAATACCAGGCATTGATTCAATTGCTTCGCGACGATTTTTACCTTCTAGTACAAATACAGGGTAAATTAAATCGTTTACGCTAAGTTGGTTTTCGGCCATTAAGCGGCGAGAAAAGTCGCTGCGGCGCATTCTGCGCATGCGAGTATACGGGAAAAGGTCTAATCCTGATTGGGCCATATTAATATGCTCCTACTGTGGTAATGGAAAAGTGATTACTTGATTACGGCCATGTTGCTTTGCGTAATAAAGTGCTTTGTCGGCGCACTCAGTAAAAATTTGAGGGCTGCTAACATCATCAGCAATGCTGGTGTATACACCAGCGCTAATTGTAAATTGAATATCATTATTGGCAACCGTTACTGTACTGGCTGAGATAGCTGCTCGTATTTTTTCAGCTATGTCTTGTGCACCTTCGCTGGGGGTATTAGGTAATAGCACCACAAACTCTTCACCGCCATAACGAGCAACTTCATCGAGTGGTCGCTTTAAATGATCTTTTATAAGGTCAGATACAGCTTTAATAACTTGATCGCCAATTATGTGTCCGTATGTATCGTTAATGCTTTTGAATCGGTCTATATCAAGCATAACAATACTAAGCGGCGTTTGTTCTCGGCGAGACCGACGAATCTCCATTATTAGCTTTTTATCAAAAAAGCGTCTGTTTTTTATTCCGGTTAAAGCGTCTTCGGTATTGAGTAACTCAAGTGAGCGGTTTTTTTCTTCAAGTTCTCTGAGTGTAACTTGTAATTCAAAGGTGCGTTCGTCGACTTGTGATTCGAGTTCTTGGCGTGTTTTTTCTTGTAACTTTAAGCGTTCTTTAAGTAGCGTATCTTGAGCTGCATTTTCAGCAATCAAGGTTTGCTGAGCAATTACTTCTTCATCACGTTGCAAAATAAATAACTTCATTACACTGTAGCATAGACAAAATGTGCAGCTAAAAAAGCATGTAAATACAAATGCTAATGTACTTCTGTCAAAGGCGTATAACCCTATTACTGCAACAATAAAATAAAGCATCACCACCAAGAAAAAAACTAATACGAGCAGTAGCGCTTTATTAGGTTTAGAAGGTGATAAACGTATGCACATAAGTGTAGTTGCAATATAAAAGCCTAAAACGATTGGGATAGTAGTTAAGCAAAATAGTGTCACTATATGGGTTGGAAATAGCCAAATAAACAATAACGAGACACCTAATGCATTAACTATCACTTTTTGAACCGTTAGTAAAAAAGAGGGCTTTGGATGGCAAATTTGCTTTTGTAAAGGCAAAAACATTAAAGCAATAAGCATAAGTAATATAGGGATCATAACTTGCTGTAACACTGGCAAATTAGGGTGAATATATTTCAGGCCAAAGCCACAAATGTAGGCTAATAAGCTACCTAATGTGAGGGTAATTAAACCAGCATAAACAAAATAACGTTTACGTGAAAAACTATATAAAACTAAGCAGCTCACGCCTAAAGAAAATATAAAACCAATCAATAAGCCATAGAGTAAATTAAGTTTACCTTTATGTGCCAAATAAGCTTCTGGTTGCCACAGCGTTAAAGGGACTCGCAAGCCGGAGCTATTCGTCACTCTCATAATAATAATGGTTTCGCTATTTGCAGGGCTAATTAGTTTAACTAATAAAGATTCACTCTTAATCGCACGTTTATTAAGGGGGTATCCATCGCCAATTTGGGTGTGAGAAATTAATTGCGAGTTATGTAACTGATATACTTGAACGTCGTTTAGCAGAGGGTTGTTTAGTGACAACAGTTGTTCGGTATCATAACTAAGCGTGTTTTTTATTTTAAATTTCATCCATACAGAACGCTGCTCAAGACCTAGGTTAAGAGGTTTACCTGTGTTTTTTTGCCACTGTATATGGCTACTTTGTTGTGCATCTAATAGCGAAGTTGGTTCAAAAGAGTAATGCAGGTTATTAATGTCTTGGGAGTTAAAATCATGTTTTATTATTACAGGGCTTGCGAAAGAGCAAAAAGTGCAAAGAAGCATCAATAAACTTAGTAATGCTTTTGCGCACGCCATTAGCAGCTCTTTAAACCAAAAACATTGTAAAAGTTTTCTGTAGTTTTGTGGGCCACAACTTCTTCATCTATTTGATAAAGTTGTGCAACCGTTTGACAGATATAAGGAAGCAGAGCGGGTTCATTTTTACGCGATTTAGGTTTTGGCTTAACTGTTCGTGGAATTAAAAATGGTGCATCAGTTTCTATTAATAATCGATCTAGAGGAATGCTAGGCACTAGTTGTTGTAAATCTTTACCACGCCTTTCATCACATACCCAACCCGTTATACCAATATACAGACCTAAATCTAAATATTGCTTTAGAGCTGCTGAGTTACCCGTAAAGCAGTGGAGTACACCGCGAATATTAAACTCTTTTAAAATACTTAGCATGTCGTCACTTGCATCACGTTCATGTAAGTAAACAGGTAAATCTAATTTTTCGGCAAGTGCTAGGTGGCGTCTAAAAACACTACGCTGTACATCGCGAGGCGAAAAGTCACGGTTATAATCAAGGCCGCATTCACCAATCGCTATGACTTGCTTATTGTTTGCAAGTGCAGTTAATTGTGCTTCTAATTCATTCGTCGCCGATTTAGCATCATGTGGGTGGACACCCGCCGTAGAATATTGGAGATGTTTTATCGCAAGTTCAAGTGATTGCTGACTACTCGCAATATCACAACCTATAATAAGCATATTTGTAACACCGGCTTCGCTTGCACGGGTAATTACATCATAATGCTGGTCATCAAATTGATGATTAGTTAAGTTAACTCCAGCATCAATTAACGTATATGACATTACTTAGTACGTTTAACGCGAATAGAGCGGTTTTTACCGTCTTGTTTCAGTAAAAAGGAGTTGAATGCACCACGGCTGATTACAATTGTATCGTTTTCTTTTAAACGCATGCTGTCAGAGCCAATTTGACGCCATTGTTGGCCGTTATCTAGCGAAATAATTAACTCGCCATAAGCTGCTTCTTTCACTGAAGTAACCATAGCTTTAATTTCAGTCTCTTTTTCTACCTGTGATTCTTTGTGCTCTAAGCCAAAATCGTCAGCTTTTGCCTTTGCTTGCATTGGTGCAGCAGCTACGGCTTGAGGTACATTGTTAGCCGTTGGTGGAGTGAGTGTTTTTGTTATTGTTGGCTTTGTTAGTGATTTACCAGCAATTGTATTGTCATAGCAAAGTAATCGGTTAAAGTCATTTTCAATAAAGCTACATGCTTGCAGGGCCTGAGTATTAAATTCAGTTTGCGCAGCAAAAGTAGGCGCACTTAATAAAACCAATAGTGAGAGTAGTTGTTTTTTCATTTTATTCCTCAGATTCTTTTTGTGGTTTGGCGGTATAAAATTTTGCTAAAATTAAACCTAGTTCAAACAAAAGAAGCATCGGAAATGCTAATAATGTTTGTGATAAAACATCAGGCGGTGTTAAAAACATTGCCACTACAAATACACCCACCACGATATAAGGGCGCTTTTCTTTTAAGCTTTTTGTTGTTGTTGCGCCACTCCAGCATAGCAGCATAATAGCTACTGGAATTTCGAAAGCGACACCGAATGCAAAAAATAGTTTTAATACGAATCCTAAATAGCTAGCGATATCGGGTGCTAGAGTCATCATTTCGGGACCTGTACTTGTAAAAAAACCTAATATAATTGGTAGTACTGCAAAGTAGCAAAAAGCGATACCCCCATAAAACAAGACAACGCTTGAGATTAGTATAGGTATTAGCATTTTTTTTTCATTTTGGTACAAGCCAGGAGCTATAAACCCCCAAATTTGATGAAGTATCCATGGAGTAGATAATAAAGCTGCAACAAAAAAAGTAAGCATCATAGGGACTATAAAAGGGTCACTCACATTTATAGCTATCATGGTCGCGCCATTAGGTAAATGAACCACTAATGGTGCAGCTATAAGTTCGTAAATATCATCTTTAAAATAAAACAGTGCGATAAAAAATAATAAAATGCTCAATAGTGCTTTTATTAGTCGATCACGTAACTCAATTAAATGAGATACAAACCCCGATTTTACTTCCTCAACCATTATTTTTTATACCATGTAGTAAGTTGACCACAAAGTGAGAGATAAACTTCACTTTTTTTCATCAAGTTGTTGGCTATTTGATGTATCCGGTTGTGTTTTTTTGTAGCTGTGAGTAACTGACTCAGCCGCTTTTTGTAGCTCTGTTAATGAGCTTTGTAGCTCAGGGCTTAAATCTTTTAGTTCTTGTTGTTCTGCTTTTTTAAGGTTTTCGTGAAGTTCATGAATGCGCAGTTCTTCACTTACTTCTGCTTTTACCGAGTTGGCAACCGACTTAGCGGTTTTAACCCATTTACTCACTGTTCTAATAGCAACAGGTAAGCGCTCAGGGCCGAGTACCACTAAGCCAACAATAAAAACTACAACAAGTTCCCACATACCCATACTTATTAAACCTTATTGTTATCTTTGGTTTTTTCAGTATTGATTGAGTCGCCAACGGTGCTTTTTTCTGATTGTTGAATTTGCTCTGATTTTTCTTGCTCGTTAGCTTGATCATCCGACATTGCTTTTTTGAAGCCTTTAACAGCGCCGCCAATGTCTCCACCCATACCGCGTAGCTTTTTTGTGCCGAAAAGCAAAACTATGATTGCCAAAACAATTAATAATTGCCAAATACTAATACCACCAAAACCCATGGTTTTCTCCAATATATAAAATGGTTAAATGTCTATTTTAAATACTAATTATACGCCAAATAGCGTAAATAGCACTCAGTTTATGCGCTGCGCCATGCTGCTATAAAGCTAATAACAGATAAGCCTATTGCAATACTTGCAGCTACTAAATCGTACTGTAAATAACAAAGTGTTGCCATGATCATTGTAGCACTACCAAATAAACCTAAAATTAAAGGTTTATGAGATACCTTTTGTTCTTGAGGTTGATGAGCGTGTGGTGCACGCTTTAAATTTTGGTAAATTAGATCGGGTAGCTCGGGCATTTTTTCAGCCCAAAATGGTAAGTTAGCATACATTTGTTTCAATATAGATAACGGGCCGACTTGTTGCTTTACCCAATCTTCTAAAAAGGGTTTGGCTGTTTTCCATAAGTCGAGTTGCGGATACAGCTGACGCCCTAATCCCTCAACGTATAATAAGGTTTTTTGTAGCAATACTAATTGCGGTTGTACCTGCATGTTAAAACGACGTGCGGTATTAAATAAATTTACGAGCACGTGACCAAATGAAATTTCAGCAAGGGGCTTATTAAATATAGGCTCGCATACAGTGCGAATCGCAAATTCAAACTCTTCAATACTGGTATCGTGTGGTACCCAGCCAGAATCAACATGCAACTGTGCTACTTGGCGGTAATCGCGATTAAAAAAGGCAATGAAGTTTTCGGCTAAGTAGCGTTTGTCTTCTTTACTTAAAGTACCAACAATACCGCAATCAATACCGATATACATTGGATTTTCAGGATGCTCGCGAGAAACAAATATATTGCCAGGGTGCATATCGGCATGAAAAAAGCTGTCCCTAAACACCTGCGTAAAAAATACCTCTACGCCACGCTCAGCCAATAACTTCATATTGGTGTTTTGCGCCATAAGCGCATCTTTATCAGATACGGGTATACCGTAAATACGCTCCATTACGAGGATATTACTGCGGCTGTAGTCACTATACACTGCAGGTATATACAATGACTCAGAACCTTCAAAATTACGTTTAAGTTGAATGCCATTGGCACCTTCACGCATTAAATCAAGTTCATCAAGAAGTGTTTTTTTATAGTCCTTAACAACTTCGACAGGACGAAGACGTTTTGATTCGTTGTGTACCTTAGCGAGGACTTTGGCAAGTTTTTCCATTAACGCCAAGTCTGCATTAATTTGCTCGTGAATATTTGGTCGAATGACTTTAATTACGACATCTTGCTCAATGCTGTGTTCATCAATCAGCTTTGCTGTATGTACTTGTGCTATTGATGCTGACGCTAATGGTGTTTGTGAAAACTCACTAAACAATTCGCTTATGTCGTTAATTTCTAGCGCTTTTTCTATAATTTTTTGTGCAAGTGCGCCTTCAAATGGCTGAACTTGATCTTGTAAAAACGCAAGCTCTAAAGCGATATCATGAGGGAGTAAGTCACGACGAGTTGAGAGCATTTGGCCAAACTTAATCCAAACAGGACCAAGCTCTTGTAGTGCCAAACGTAAGCGTAGCCCTGCAGGTTTTTCTTTGTGCTGATTACGCAGCCAAAACAAACTGCCACGAGCTACTTTACCAAACCAAGGGATCTTATGTTTTGGAATTAGCTCGTCTAACCCATAGCTAAGTAATGTTTTGGTGATGTTATACAAACGTGCAGTCGACACAAAAAATCCTTAGCGGGTGTTTGAAGGTGAAAAAGAGTTTAACAAGGTATTTATACGCTGCTCAACAGCAGCGACTTGGCCTTTGAGTTCTCTATTTTTTTGTTTAAATTGCTCAAGTTCTAATGGGTGAATAGTAATTGCGAGCTCATCTTGGCATAAACTTGTAAGCATTGTACTTATTTTAGTGTTGGTTTTGCTGCTCTTTTGTTTTAGTTTTTTTAAGTGCAGATATAACTGCTGAGCGGGGGTATCACCAATGTATCTAGAGAGCTGTTCAGGCCAATCAATATCAATGCCTGAAAACGCATTGCTATAAGTTTGCGCAATATTTAAATCGCCTTGTAAGTCGAGCTTATCTTGGCGAATTAACTGGGTAAGCATAGCTGGGTTTTTAAGCGCTAAAAGCGTGTCTATGTCTGCGCTGATCATACAATCTGCGTTTTCATTATTTTGAGCACTGTATAAGTGTAATTGCTCAGCGCTATAAACAAGTTGGATGCTTTGTTGCCAATCTCTTACTTCAACCACTAAGCGCTGATGTTTAACGGCGCTTAGCTTTTGAGATAATTGTGGGTCAAGGCTAAGCGCTTGATTTAGTACACGCTCAATAAGCGAAAGTACAAAATTAGGTAACATAAAAAATTCAGATGGTATTGCATCATTATTATTTTTTGTTATTTTCTCAAGCGCCATAACTGCTAGCCTTAATATTTAAAACCACGGTGCAGCGCAACAATTCCGCCTGTGAGGTTTTGGTATGTTGTTTGCTCAAAGCCTGCATCTTCCATCATCGCTTTTAGCGTGTCTTGATCTGGATGCATACGAATAGATTCAGCTAAATACTTATACGATTCACTGTCGTTAGCAACTAGCTTACCCATTGTAGGCAATAAATTAAATGAGTAAAAATCGTAAGCTTTACTAAGTACGTCATGTTCTGGTTTTGAAAACTCTAAAACAAGTAAACGACCACCTGGCTTTAAAATGCGGTACATAGAGCGTAATGCTTTGTCTTTATCGGTGACGTTACGTAAGCCAAAGGCAATAGTGATCACATCAAAGCTATTATCTGGGAACGGTAGCATTTCTGCATTCATTTGTACGTAGTCGATATTGCCCACTAATCCAAGATTATGCAGTTTTTCACGACCAACTTTAAGCATAGATGAGTTTATATCACCCAAAACAACTTGACCCGTTTCGCCCACTAATTGGCTAAACTTTGCCGTTAAGTCGCCAGTGCCGCCGGCTAAATCGAGTACATGATGGCCTTTACGAACACCTGAGCTTGCAATAGTTTGACGTTTCCATAAACGATGCACCCCAAAAGACATTAAATCATTCATTACATCGTATTTTGCAGCTACTGAGTGAAATACATCAGCAACCATAGAAGCTTTATCGTTCTCGGCTACTGTTTTATAACCAAAATGCGTGGTCTTTTGTTCGGTTTCGTTCATGATTAATCTCTATCGTGACAATAGAGGTTAGTGTACTTTATTGTACACAGTAGGTGCAATTTGAATATGATTTATCAGGTAATTTATTGCCCTGCAGTGTAACTACTTTGACCTAATGAACGTGCTTTAAAAGCCGCATGAGATGCTTTTTTTGCTAACTGATTAAAATCATCTTCTTGTTGATGCTGAGCAATTCCTAGTGATAAGCCAATACTTGGTAGCTTGATACCTGTTTTTGAACTAACAAAGCGTAGCTTTTCGACCCCATTTCGTACTTTTTCGGCAATAACATTAGCTGTATCTGGGTCTATGTCGGCGAGGAGAACAGTAAATTGATCTTTTGCTGTGCGACCAGGTAAGCCACTTTGAAAAACATATTTTTGCACTTGCTTAGCGACTTTACTCAAAATGACTTCACCAATAATATCACCATAATTTTTAGTAAAGTGATCAAGGTTGTCTATTTGAATCGCTATTGCGCAAATAGATTTTTGTTGATTAGTCCACACTTGGGTTTGTTGCGTTAAATAATGGCGCTTATAAAGCCCTGTTTGGCTATCAATAATATGCTGTTTACGAAGTTGAGTTAGCTGCTTTTGTGTTTTTTCGTGTAGTTGTTTGGCTTTGCTTAGTTCTTGCTTAAATTGCTTATGTTGGTTGAGTAATTCGGCGGTTTGATTATGAAGAACTTCAAGCGCTTGACGGCTTTGTTCTATGTTGTTCTCATCTAGCGAATGTACGCATTCGCTCACTTGACCCGCAAAGCGAATTATTTGCTTTTCAGTAGCTTGAGAATTTTGAGAAAGTGAGTTTATAACACCATCAACATTTTGAATCATGTTGACTTGCGCTTTGTGGCCAGTATTTAAAAACTCAGAATGTAGTTGTTCAATTAAAACGCTATCTATATTGTCTTCAACAGCGATAGCACGGTCTAAAGCTTTATTTAGCTTGAGATTAGTTTGACTGGTATAAGCATAAATAACTTGATAATTCAGCGGCGTAGGTGGGAGCGTATAGCGCTCTAAAAAAACACACACTTTGGTCATTTTTTCTTGTGCAATAGCCATGGAATCATGGAACATCATTTTAAATACCAACTAAGTACGCATAAGTGCAAATTTTAAAATATCTCATTCCATGAGGCGGTTATGCGTCCGAGCTTTTTATTATTTTTTTATACAGTAATCATTATCCGAGCTATTTAAAAGCAAAAACGATAGTTAGGGAACTTAAATTTTGCTTTAGCAGCTTAATCGCTGTTTTTCTCATCAATTAGGCTGGTTTTTACTTCATTTAATGTATGTAACGTATTAATACACTTGGTATAAGTAGGGATTATTACTATGAGGTTGGTCTCATTTACTTGCTATTTATTTACCCTACGATAGCTTTATGAAATTAATAACACTGCTAAGTTACATTATAATGAATCATTTTTTAATTAAGCCCCTTCGCCAATCTTTATTTGGTATCACGGTTTTGTGCTCATTAAGTGCATGCCAAATGACCATGCAAAATTCAGATCAACAATTTACTCAAGTAGCGCAAAGTATTGTTGATTATAGAGAAAGTATTAACCCTTACGATAGTGTAGGTGGTGTTGAAGGTTATTTATTACCAAATTTATCCCCTGAATTTTTAGCGCAAGAATATAAAAATAAAACGCGATTACTTGCTGAATTAGACACTATTAATATTGAAAAGCTAAGCGATGAAAATCAAATTAACTTCGATATTATTCGAGCTCAAGTACAAAACAGTGTCGATGAATATGTATTTAATGCGTACTATATGCCGCTCACCTCTGAATATGGGTTTCATTCTGGTTTGTCGTACATAATAAATAGCTCTAAATATAAAAACCCGGAAGATTACCAAGTGTATCTTGCACGATTGGCGCAAGTTCCACGCTTTTTTGAGCAAAACATGTATTGGATGAAAAAAGGGCTTGAGGCAGGGCTTACTCAACCTAGAGCTGTATTAGAAGGTTATGAAGATTCAATTAATGCTTACATTGTTGACGATGTAACTACGTCTGAATTTTATAAACCATTTTTAACTAATACAGCGGGTTTGAGCGACAGTGAATTTAAAGCACTACAACAAAAAGCTAAAAATATTATAAAAGAAGAGGTTATAAAATCTTATAAAGATTATTTAGCGTTTTTTACGCAGCAATATCGACCTGGTGCACGTACAAGTATTGGTATATCAGATACACCTAATGGCGAAGCGTTTTATAAAAATAGAGCTAAGTACTACACCACTACCGATATGACACCTAAAGAGATTCACGAACTTGGCTTAAAAGAAGTTGAGCGAATTCGTAGTGAAATGGAAAACGTAATAGCAGAAGTAGGTTTTAAAGGCACGTTTGCCGAATTTATTCACTTTTTACGCACTGATCCACAATTTTACGCCACAACACCAGAGCAACTTTTAAAAGAAGCATCTTATATTGCTAAAAAAATGGATGCACAACTGCCTAAATTATTTCATACCTTACCGCGCAAACCTTATGGTGTAGCACCTGTACCTGCTAGTATTGCACCTAAATACACAACCGGTCGCTATTCAGGCTCTAATCGAGATGATGAAGCAGGGTATTATTGGGTAAATACTTACGCTTTAGATAAGCGCCCTTTGTATGTTTTAGAAGCATTAACGCTGCACGAAGCCGTGCCTGGCCATCATTTACAAATATCACTTAATGCAGAGCTTGAAAATCTGCCTAGTTATCGTCGTGATGCTTACCTCTCGGCATTTGGCGAAGGTTGGGGGCTTTACTCTGAATATTTAGGTTTAGAAGCCGGCTTTTATCAAGACCCATATAGCCGTTTTGGTCGTTTAACGTATGAAATGTGGCGAGCAGCGCGTTTAGTTGTTGATACAGGTATGCATATGTATGGCTGGAGTCGCGAGCGTGCCATGAACTTTATGAGCGAAAATACAGCGCTTTCGTTGCATAACGTTAAAACCGAAACCGATCGTTATATTACATGGCCTGCACAGGCGCTTTCGTACAAAATAGGTGAGCTTACTATTAAGCGTTTACGCATTGAAGCAGAGCAAGCGCTAGGAAAAAGCTTTGATATTCGTGAATTTCATCATCAAATATTACGCCATGGTTCAGTGCCTTTATCGGTACTTGAAACGCAAGTGCGTTTATATATAAAAGCAGAGTTAGCTAAACAACAGAATTAGATATAAGGCAGTTAAAGCCTTGAACAAATAAAAGTGTTATGTCATTTTGGTGATATAGCACTTTTTTATTTTAAAAACAGTCATCAAGGGGCCTTGGGTGAGTAATTTTATAATGTTTAGTATTGATGTATTTGCAAGTATGTTTATTGTTGTTTTAGGGTTATTGGTTTTAATCGTTGTCGTTTTTTATATTCGAGATGTAACACAAACCAAGCATGCAATTAGACGTAATTACCCTGTTATTGGTCGCTTTCGATATTTTTTTGAACGCCAAGGTGAGTTTTTTAGACAGTACTTTTTTGCTCAAGATCGAGAAGAAATGCCGTTTAACCGCGCAGAGCGTAGTTGGGTTTATCGTGCAGCAAAAGATGTTGACCGTACGGCTGCATTTGGCTCCACGCAAAGCTTAGAAGTAACAGGTACGGTTATGTTTATGAACTGTGCATTTCCTACTTTAGACGAAGAAGCGCTCGACCCGAGTAATGTTACTTTGGGTCCATACTGTAAAACACCTTACACGACCAACTCGTTATTCAATGTGTCTGGTATGAGTTTTGGTGCGCTTTCAAAGCCAGCTGTACGAGCCTTATCAAAAGGGGCAAAACTAGCGGGTTGTTGGATGAACACCGGTGAAGGGGGGTTAAGTCCTTATCACTTAGAAGGTGGTGCCGATTTAGTGTTTCAGATTGGTACAGCTAAATATGGTGCACGAGACGAGCATGGAAATTTAAGTACCGAAAAGCTAAAAGAAATAGCGGCTCATGAACAAGTAAAAATGTTTGAACTTAAAATGAGCCAAGGTGCAAAACCAGGTAAAGGCGGTATGTTACCAGGGCGCAAAGTTAACGCCGAAATAGCTAAAATTAGGGGCATACCAGAAGGGCAAGATTCTATTAGCCCCAATGGTCATCCTGAAATTAAAAACCCAGCCGATATTCTCGATATGATTGCCACTGTGCGTAACGCGACAGGTAAACCTACAGGGTTTAAAGCCGTTATTGGTGCTTACGGATGGTTAGAAACGTTGTTCGCTGAAATAAACCACCGTGGTATAGAGTCCGCGCCTGACTTTATTACCATAGATAGTGCTGATGGTGGTACGGGCGCAGCACCACAACCGCTTATGGATTCAGTGGGTTTACCACTGCGCGAAAGTTTACCGCTTGTAGTTAATATGCTTGAAAAACATGGACTGCGAGATCGTATTAAAATAATCGCGTCTGGTAAATTAATTGTTCCTTCAAAGGTGGCTTGGGCGTTAGCGCTCGGTGCTGATTTTGTTGTATCGGCTCGAGGGCATATGTTTGCACTGGGCTGTATTCAGGCAATGCAATGTAATAAAGATACCTGTCCGACCGGGATCACTACGCATAACGAGCGTTTGCAACGCGGCTTAAATGTAGCTGATAAAGCGCAACGAGTAGCTAACTATAATAAATACATTCATTACGGAGCTGGGCTAATAGCTCATTCTTGTGGTGTGACTAGTGCACGCGAATTAAAACGTGAACATGTACGTATAGTGCAAGAAAGTGGTTTATCAGAACCGCTCGATAAAATTTACGAAAACTATAAGTAAGTTTTTAACTAACTAAAAAAGGCGCTAATAGCTGTCTCTTATACACAAATCCCTGCTAAGAAATTAGCGGGGATTTTTTTGAACTAAATCTCAATGTCATGATCAG
>NZ_JADYXO010000025.1:0-54927 GCF_015864295.1 Pseudoalteromonas sp. NZS127_1
TGGTGGGTGATACTGGACTTGAACCAGTGACCCTCGCCTTGTAAGGGCGATGCTCTCCCAACTGAGCTAATCACCCACATCTAAACAACATTGCATTGCTGCGTTGTTGTGGGGCGCTATTATAGATAGAGTTGGAAATGTGTCAACACTTGAATGATAAAAATGTACTGAATGAAGGTTTTATAAACAATAGGATATGGTTGAAGTCTATTTTATCATCAAATTTGATATTGCAGTTCAATTAAGCACCTAATAAGCTCCTAAAAGTGAGTAGGGAATTGTATTTTATTAATCTTAAATTTAGCTTCACGATACTTATTGTTTTTTTTACTGGAGTCGTTTTTATGATTATGAGCAAGATGGATTAATATTAGGGCGAGTTATTTAGTAAATAGAGCAGGCCTTTAAAAATGAATTTAATTTAAACTTCCCAACACAAATGATATTTCCAGCATTCTAAACTCTATTTTTGTACTTACTTTATTTTTATAAGCCAACCTAGCCAACTCGTAAAGACGCACTCTTTAGTCAGAGCTCTTTGGATTAAGACTTAAATAGATGACATATAGTTGTACATAGAATTACGAAGCTACAATGCTCTTTAAAAAATGTTCTTCAAACAACAATCGAGTTTTTTAGTACGAGTTATGCTGGTTATCAAGCGAGTGAAGGCTGCGGGCACTCTCAAACTCACATTTGAGCTTTGGTTATTATAAGTAATTGTAACTTTTAAAGGATTAAGACGATTGGCGAGGCCTAACTCGGTAGTTTTTTAAATAAGTTCAATTTGCATATAAATGTATACCTTTTCTTTGATACAACTTTGTTGCATCAATTATGGGGAGTAGGGCGTGATTGAGTATTCGCTGCAAAATAGTGATGTAATTATAAGCAGTAGGGCTAGAATCTTATTCAAATTGTATTTATTAGCACGCTTGATAGCCAGTTTGTTGAAAATTAAACCATTTAAATAAAGCTAGGTAAAAAACTGTTGACTTTATTTTGGGTGGTGCATAGAATGCGCCCCGCACTAAGCAATACACGATGTGTTTATCACGACGGGTATTGATTAAGTTGGGGCCATAGCTCAGCTGGGAGAGCGCTTCGCTGGCAGTGAAGAGGTCTGCGGTTCGATCCCGCATGGCTCCACCAAAAATTAGTGTTTTGTCCTAGGGTAGCAGTTTTCTGTGTCCCCATCGTCTAGAGGCCTAGGACACCGCCCTTTCACGGCGGTAACAGGGGTTCGAATCCCCTTGGGGACGCCACTTACTATTTTAAGTATTGTATAAAGCAGTGTGACACCGCACTCTCTATGCACGACGTTATCAAGAGTACTAATCTCTTGGGGACGCCACTTACTTATTTTTAATAGGGAAGTGAAGTGTTATTAAGAAAGCTCGTCTGAAACGAGTCTAAAAATTCAGTTGTCCTAGTGACACATTTATGTGTCCCCATCGTCTAGAGGCCTAGGACACCGCCCTTTCACGGCGGTAACAGGGGTTCGAATCCCCTTGGGGACGCCACTTACTATTTTAAGTATTGTATAAGCAGTGTTACATAACACTCTATATGCACGATGTTATTAAGAGTATCAATCTCTTAGCTATGACATTTACTACTTAGATAGGGAAGTGCAGTGTTATTAGAATAAAACCACAAATTAATACCCTCATTTTACACTTCATTTTTATATCAATCTATTTACACTTTATTACAAAACCAAACCCATAATCGCTCCATATTCCTTGTTGTACTTTTAATTAGTCTTTAAACTCATTGAGTTAATTTAAATATGGACTAAAAAATGAAACTCACAAAAATTGCACTTGCTGTTTTACTTGCATCAGGGTTGGCTGCATGTAATAGCTCAACTCAAGCTGTTGATAAAAATATTGTTACAGAAACATCAATTCCTGGCGTTACACTTATTGAATCAGTGAAATCTAATGCAGGTGAAATCAACATACCGTATAAAAAATATAAACTAGATAACGGTTTAACTGTAATTGTGCATGAGGATCATTCAGATCCCTTAGTACACGTTGATGTAACATACCACGTTGGTTCTGCTCGCGAAGAGCTGGGTAAGTCAGGCTTTGCTCACTTTTTTGAGCATATGATGTTTCAAGGTTCAGAGAATGTTGCTGATGAGGAACATTTTAAAATAATATCTGAAGCAGGCGGTACTTTAAATGGTACAACTAACTCAGATAGAACAAATTATTTTGAAACAGTACCTGTAAATCAATTAGAAAAAATGTTGTGGCTAGAAGCTGATCGAATGGGCTTTTTACTCGATGCTGTAACCCAAGAAAAATTTGAAGTACAACGCGAAACAGTAAAAAATGAGCGCGGCCAACGTGTTGATAATCGCCCTTATGGTCGTTTAGGTGAACGTGTTGCTCAAGCGATGTATCCAGATGGTCATCCATATTCATGGCCAGTAATTGGTTTTATGGACGATCTTAATCGCGTAAATGTAAATGATTTAAAAGCATTCTTTTTAAAGTGGTATGGTCCTAATAATGCAACGCTTACTATTGGTGGCGATATCAACGCTAATGAAATACTGCCATTAGTTACTAAATACTTTGCACCAATTCCAAAAGGCCCTGAAATCCCTACAGTAGAAAAAACAGCTGTAACACTCAATGCTGATAGATATATTTCAATGGAAGATAAGGTACATTTGCCTTTATTAAGTATGAGTTTCCCAACGACTTACGCTCGCTCTGAAGATGAAGCACCTCTTGATATACTTGCTGAAATATTGGGTGGTGGTAATAATTCACTACTATACAAAAACTTAGTTAAAACTCAACTTGCTGTTCAAGCAAGTGCAAATCATCCATGCCAAGAGTTAGCGTGTTCAATTAGTCTTTATGCTTTACCAAATCCTACAGCAGGGAAAACGTTAGCTGATATGGAAAAAATCATTCGTGATTCATTTGTTGAATTTGAAGAGCGTGGCGTTACACAAGATGATTTAGATAAAGTAAAAGCTAAAATAGAATCTGGTGCAATTTTTGGTCTGCAAAGCGTATCAGGAAAAGTCTCTCAACTAGCCGCGTCAGAAACGTTTACAGGTAACCCAAATTCAGCTAAAGATGAGATTGCACGTTATAACAAAGTTACAAAAGCTGATGTTATGCGTGTTTTTAATCAATATATCAAAGGTAAATCTGCCGTTATTATGAGTGTTGTACCAGAAGGGCAAACTCAACTTATAGCTGCTCCAGACAACTTTACGCCTAAATCGCATGATTTTGGAGGTCCATCTACAACTTCAGCTGATGATTTAGTGGCACGAAGAGCTGTTGATACATTTGATCGAAGTGCTCATCCAGAGGCCGGCGCAAATCCTGCTGTTGATGTTCCTACTCTTTGGCAAACTAAGACCGAAAACGGTATTAAAATATTAGGTACTCAAAGTACAGAAACGCCAACTACCGCTATTTTCATTAAAGTTCCGGGTGGCCTGTACAGTGAGCAAGCTAGTAAAGTGGGTTTATCATCAATAACTGCATCGTTAATGAGCGAGTCAACGCAAAACTACACTACAGAGCAGATGAGTAACGCGCTTGAAAAACTAGGTAGCCAGGTAAGTATCTACTCAGATAAAACACATACAAATGTGTATGTTTCTAGCTTAACCAAAAATGTAGATGCAACGCTAAAGCTTGTAGAAGAAAAGTTATTTAAACCAGCATTTAATGCAGATGACTTTGAGCGTAATAAAAAGCAAATCATTCAAAATATTCAACATTCAATGAAGGATGCTGGGTATTTAGCATCTAATACATATAGTAAATTACTATATGGCAACAATATAGCTGCACTTCCAAGTACTGGAACGCTTAATAGTATAGAGGCTATTACACTTGCTGACGTTAAAGCTTTTTATAACGCAAACTTTAAACCGCAGGGCGCTCAAGTAATTATTGTTTCTGATTTAAAAGAGTCAACAATTGAACCAAAAGTTAAAGCTACACTTACAAATTGGAAAGGTAAATCGAGCTTAGTAGCGGTTGATTTCAGTGAACCTAAAGTAGAAACTAATGTAATTTATTTGGTCGATAAACCAGACGCTCCTCAATCAGAAATTCGTATAGGTAAACGCGATATGGTTGAAGATATTACAGGTGAGTTTTTTAAAGCTAACTTGATGAACTTTGCACTTGGTGGCACGTTTAATAGCCGTATCAATCTAAATTTACGAGAAGATAAAGGCTACACTTACGGTGCTCGCTCTCGTTTCTGGGGTGATAAAACATCAGGTGGCTTTACCGCTTCTGCAGCGGTGAGAGCCGACTCTACTGCAGCGTCTATTACAGAGTTTACTAATGAGCTTAATAACTATGCTCAAAACGGTGTCACTGATGAAGAGCTTATGTTTATGCGTAAGGCTATCAATCAAAAAGATGCGCTTAAATACGAAACGCCTAATGCAAAACTTGGCTTTTTAGCACAAATATTAGAATTCGATTTAAAACCTAGCTTTGTAAAAGAAAGGAATGAGATTGTTAGCAATATCAGCAAAGAAGAAGTTAACGCCTTAGCTAAAAAACACTTAAATACTAAAGACATGATTTATTTAGTAGTGGGTGATGCTAAAACACTTCGTCCAGAGCTCGAAAAATTAGGTATGAAGGTTGTTGACTACAGTCTTTAATATTTAAATAAATCATTGGAATTATAAAGCAGCTTTTTTAGCTGCTTTTTTTTGCCTAATTGTAGAGTGTTGAATTTTTTGTGAAAAATAGATTACAAGGAGCAACTACAGCATCTTTCTTTAGATATAAAATATAGTTTTATAGCTTAAACCTTCAAAGAACATCACATTCCTAGCTTTTTTATTCAGTACTTATAAAGATTCGATTTGGTAGCATAAATTTAAACATCCAACTTTATTAGGAGGATTTATGGCAAGTGGATGGGCACGAGACGGTGCAATTCAAGATCAAATTGATGCGAGTGTTAATGACGCCGTACAGTATGCAAGAAGCAATTTAATATCTGGCGCAAGTGCAGAGTTATGTGATGAGTGCGATGAGGAAATCCCACAAGCACGAAGGCTCGCGTTACCAGGAGTGCGCTATTGTGTTGCATGCCAAGCTGCAATAGAAGGTAATGGTGCTAGCGCTAAATCGTTTAATAGACGTGGCAGTAAAGACAGTCAGTTGCGTTAAAAGGTGCTAAAAAGCACCTTTTTTAATTTAAACTAGCACCCATAACTTACATAACTTAAAAGTTACTCATGTCATCTTTTTTCTGAATAAGTTCTATTGAATAACCGTCAGGGTCTTTTACAAAAGCAATTTCAGTAGTACCGCCTTTTACAGGCCCAGGTTCACGACTAACATTACCACCGGCTGCCTTAATATCAGCACAGGCTTTGTAAATATTATCAAATTCGATGGCTATATGGCCATAAGCATTACCAAGGTCGTAGCTATCCTCATCCCAGTTATATGTCAATTCTAGGACTGTCGTGTCCTTCTCATCTCCATACCCAATAAAAGCCAATGTATATCGATACTCGTCATTGTCTGCGCGTCGTAACTCTTTCATACCTAATACTTCAGTATAAAAAGCAATTGATTTGTCTAAATCCGCTACACGCAGCATAGTATGTAATAAACGCATTATTCAGTTCCTTTAGTGATTTTTCAAAGTTCAGTATATTTTTAACTAAGCGCTATTATTAAGCGCATTTTGTGGTTTTTATATGTATTAGCCATATATGTAGGCGTTACGTACAAATCACAACCTCAATACCATTTAGAGTCGGAAGCTGTTCACGTATGGTCTTTATAATTTCACCAATAACATCAATTGTAAATTACCAATTAATGAACCATTTTATTGAATTTTGCATATTTAAATAAAGAACACTCAATTATTGGTCAACCTATTAGTATAAAAAAGTTACTGATTGTTCAACAAAATTTAACCTATGTCTGATTGGGTTTTTCATATCTAACTCTTTGTTTTTGATTGGTATTAAATTTATTTGTATGTAATTTGTAAAAATATGGGATTTACTTGGTTAACTTATTGGTTGACAAAAAAGGTGTATGGTAATACAGTTTTTGCATACCAATTGGTAAGTTGCTTGGTTTGAGTGAATACAATGTATTGGTAATTAATCAGAGTTACGTTTTGCACAGGTTAATTTATAAATAACTCAAGCTTAAAGTTACTCTACAAATTGAAACAAAGACACAGCGTATTTTAGAGTAGATTTTACTTGTTCTTATAAAAGTATGCGCCACATATTTAGGAGTTATTCATGTCAAAACCAGTCATCGGTTTCATCGGCTTAGGCTTAATGGGCGGCAACATGGCCGAAAATTTACAAAACAAAGGCTATGAGCTAATTGTTATGGACCTTAGCAAAGATGCGGTTGCAGCATGTGTTGCTAGAGGCGCAAAAACAGCAAGCACTGCTAAAGAGCTAGCTGAAGGTTCAGATATTGTTATGTTTTGTCTTACAACTTCTGCCGTTGTAGAAAAAATCATTTATGCAGAAGACGGTATCCTAGCGGGTATTAAAGAAGGTGCAGTATTAGTTGATTTTGGTACTTCTATCCCATCATCTACTAAAAAAATTGGTGCTGATTTAGCAGCTAAAGGCGCAGGCATGATTGATGCTCCTCTTGGTCGTACACCAGCACATGCTAAAGATGGCCTTTTAAACATCATGGCTGCAGGCGATATTGCTACATTCAATAAAGTTAAACCAGTACTGGAAGATCAAGGTGAAAACGTTTTCCATCTTGGCGAGCTAGGTGCAGGTCATACAACTAAGCTCATCAACAATTTCATGGGCATGACTACAGTATGTGCTATGTCACAAGCATTTGCAGTTGCAGAGCTTGCTGGTGTTGACCGTCAACAACTTTTTGACATCATGTCGACTGGTCCATCTAACTCACCGTTTATGCAATTTTGTAAAAACTATGCAGTTGATAATGTTAGTGACCTTGGTTTCTCGATTGCTAATGCAAACAAAGATTTAGGCTACTTCCTACAAATGGTAGAAGACCTAGGTACTGAATCAAAAATCGCTGAAGGTTCATCAGCTAACCTACAAGCAGCGTTTGACGCTGGTATGGGGCAAGGTAACGTTCCTGAAATTTTTGATTACTTCAAAAAGTTAGAAAAGTAATACTTCTCGACCTTATTGAGCGCTTTAGGCTTTTAGCTTAAGGCGCTTTAACACACATGACACCAATTGACTAAAGTCTTTGTGCAATGTCAGCTTTTTAAAATTCTGATGAAGCACTACTTTCAGTCACAACGAAAAAGAGTTAACTATGCGTTTGATTAACACAATAAAGCTTAGTCTAGTTCTCATCGGTTGCATATCCACACAAATAGCGGCCAAAGATTATTTTGTAGAAAGTAAACAAGCTTTTAATGATATCGCAGCTAATCTAGTTGCTGGCGACAAAGTAGTACTTAAAAATGGTACTTGGTCTGACTTCGAAATCCTACTTGAAGGCCAAGGTACAAAAAACTCTCCTATTTTATTGACCGCTGAAACTAACGGCAAAGTAATTTTATCGGGTCAATCTAACCTAAGACTTGCAGGTAAATACCTTGAGGCTTCTGGCTTAGTATTTAAAGACGGCTACACACCGAGCTCAGCTGTAATAGAATTTCGTAAAAACAAAAATGAATTAGCCTACAACTCACGAGTAACAGAAATTGTAATTGATAATTACAGTAATCCAGACAAACGAGAGTCTGATTATTGGGTTGCATTATATGGACAACATAACCGCTTTGATCATAGTCATTTAGTTGGCAAACGAAATAAAGGCGTGACAGTTGCTGTTCGTTTAAACACTCAAGCAAGCCAAGAAAACTATCACCGTATAGATAATAACTATTTTGGCTACCGTCCAACTTTTGGTTCAAACGGTGGTGAAACACTTCGTATTGGTACTAGTCATTACTCATTAACTGATTCACATACATTGGTAGAAAATAACTACTTTGAACGCACCAATGGTGAAGTAGAAATTGTGTCGGTTAAGTCAGGTAAAAACATCCTTCGTAATAACGTATTTTATGAAGCGCGCGGTACATTAACGCTGCGCCATGGTAACGGTAACCTAATAGAAGAAAATATATTTATTGGTAATGGTGTTGACCACACCGGTGGTATCCGCGTTATCAATAAAGACCAAATTGTAAGAAATAACTACCTACAAGGTCTAACAGGGTATCGTTTTGGCAGTGGTTTTACTGTGATGAACGGCGTACCAAATTCATCTATAAATCGTTATCACCAAGTTGAAAATGCGACAATTGAAAACAACACATTTATAAATGTGCGTCATATTCAACTTGCCGCAGGTAGCGATGCTGAGCGTAGCGCTGCACCTAAAGATAGCGTAATGAAAAATAACTTAATCATAAATCAAGATGGTGAACAGCCATTTACAACATTTGATGATGTAAGCGGGCTGGTACTAAGTAACAACATTGCTGATACAAAAGTACTTTCTGAGCTAACGTACGGTGTAAAAAAAGAAAAAATCACGCTTAAAAAAGCAAGTAATGGTCTACTTTACCCAACATCTAAAAGTTTAAATGTAGGTGCAAAGCGCGATTTAAAAGTACTTAAAAAAGAAGATACCGGTGTTAGCTGGTATGCAAAAGTACCTGCTTTAGTTGATTTTGATTCTGGTAAGACACATTCTGTTAAAGCTGATGTAAGTGCATTACTAGATGCTATTGATAATGCACAGTCGGGCGATGTTCTAGAACTAGCGCCTGGCCAGTATGATGTTTCTAAACTGGTTAAAATTGATAAAACGTTGACAATTAAAGCGAAGCAGAACACAAAGTCTAAACTTACTTTTCAACGTTCTACCTTGTTTGAAATACATGATGGCGGCAGCTTAAAACTAGATGGTTTATCTATTTCAGGTGAAAACGCGCCAGATGCAATAGGTAACAGCATTGTTCGTACGCAAAAGTGGGGTATGGTTGATAATTACCGCTTTGTAATGACCAACTCAGAGTTAAATGCTTTAGATATTAATCATTCATTCCATTTCTTTATCACTGGTAAAGGTGCAATGGCTGATGAAATTATTCTTACAGGTAATACCTTTAATACAGTAACCGGTGACATTTTACGTCTAAATACTGAAATTGAAGACTTAGGTGTTTATAACGCGGAATACGTTATTGTAAATAATAATACATTTAATGATGTGCAAGGTGGTGTACTTAAGCTTTACCGTGGTGGTACTGATGAAAGTACATTTGGCCCTCATTTTGAAATGACAAATAACACGCTTAATAACGTTGGCCTTGGTAAGCGTAACAAAGAGCAAGCGAGCATTTATGTTCACGGTGTTCAGGTTACTAATATCAAAGATAATAAATTTGTTAAATCTGCTCCTATTGTTGTAGAGCACACAGTAGGCGAGCCTAAAACTGAAATCTCAGACAATACATTTGATGCAACTAAAGCACCAAGTGTTAAAGAACTAAGAGTTAAAGGCCCACATACAGCAGTATTAAAAAATAACAACATTTTAAATAAGGCAGGGTAAATACTATGTACTTATTAAAATGCCAAACAGGTTTTAAAATAGCGGCTGTAGCAGCACTTACATTACTTACATCATTGGGTGCGCATGCAGCGCACCCAAACTTAGTAATTACTACTGATGACGTAAGTCATATGCGTCAAGCAATAGGCAGCGAAGGTAAATTTTCTACTGCGTTTGAGCTATTAAAAGCGCAAGTAGACGAACAAATAGCTCAACCAATTGCGGTACCTGTACCAAAAGATGGTGGTGGTGGTTATACACATGAACGCCACAAGAAAAATTACCAACTTATGTACAACGCGGGCATTATTTATCAATTAAGCCAAGATGATAAATACGCAAACTATGTACGTGATATGTTGCTTGAGTATGCAAAATTATATCCAACACTTGGTCTGCATCCAAAACGTAAAATGGACTCGCAAAATCCAGGTAAGTTTTTTTGGCAAAGCCTAAATGAAGCAATGTGGCTTGTGTACACAATACAAGCTTATGATCTAATTCATGACTCGTTAAATGCCGATAACATTAAAACAATCGAGGATGACTTACTACGTCCTGTTTCGTTGTTCACATCAGTAGGCCAACCCTCTACATTTAATAAAGTACATAACCATGGAACATGGGCAACAGCGGGTGTTGGCATGGCAGGGTATGTATTAGGTGAACCTGAGTGGGTAGAAAAATCATTATACGATTTAGAAAAGTCGGGTAAAGGTGGCTTTATTAAGCAGCTAGAAATGCTGTTTTCACCACAAGGTTACTATAACGAAGGTCCTTACTATCAACGCTTTGCACTATTACCCTTTGTAACGTTTGCTAAAGCGATTGAAAACAACGAACCACAACGAAAAATCTTTGAATATCGCGATGGCATATTATTAAAAGCGATTGATACGACGATTCAACTTAGCTACAACGGTTTGTTTTTCCCAATTAACGATGCAATAAAAAGTAAAGGTATCGATACTATTGAGTTAGTTAATGGTGTAACGGCAGCATATGGCTTAACCAACGATGCGGGTTATTTAGATATTGCTAAGCAACAAGACCAAATAATTCTCTCTGGTGATGGACTAAAAGTAGCTCAAGCACTTGATAACAACATGGCAAAACCTTATTCGTTTAAATCTGTTGCCTTCGGCGATGGTAATGACGGTAAACAAGGTGCTCTAGTTGTAATGAGAACGCAGGTAGGTTGCGATCAAGCTCTACTATTTAAACCTGCTGCACAAGGCTTAGGTCACGGTCATTTTGATAAACTAACATGGCAATTTTACGACCACGGTAATGAAATTGTATCTGATTATGGCGCAGCACGTTTTTTAAATGTAGAAGCTAAATACGGCGGTCGTTATTTACCTGAAAACGAAACTTACGCTAAACACACTGTTGCGCACAATACGGTAGTGGTTGACGAAACAACGCATTTTAATGCAAATGTTGAAGTAGGAAATAGTAATTACCCTACACTTAACTTTTTCGAAACGAATGAATACGGCACGGTTTCAAGCGGCGAAATAAGCACAGCTTATAAAGGCGTTGATCTTGAGCGTACGCTTGCACTTATTAACTTACCTGAACTACAAAGCACAGTTGCACTTGATATATTTGATGTTGCAGCAAATAAAGCGCATCAGCTTGATTTGCCTTTGCATTATAAAGGTCAGCTTATAGATACCAGCTTTGAGCTAAAAGCGAATGCAACACAACTGTCTGCATTAGGTACTAAAAATGGCTACCAGCATCTATGGCTTAAAGCTCAAGCGCAACCTCAAAGTGGTTTAGCTAAAGTAACGTGGTTAAACGAAAATGGTCGCTTTTATACGCAAACGAGTTTGGTTAAAGGTGATGAGTCTTTCTTGTTTACTCAAATAGGCGCAAACGACCCTGATTTTAACTTACGCAACGAAAACGGTTTTATTCGTCGTGTTGAGGGGCAAAAGCATCATAAATTTATATCTGTATTAGAGCCTCACGGTGAATACAATCCAAGTAAAGAATATACGTTAGAAGCTGTTAGTAGAGTTACAAAGCTTGAATATAGTCAGCAGGGCGATTTAACACTTGTTGAACTTGATATTAAAGGCAAGTCATATTTAGTGGCTATTAATAAAGCACCAACCTCAGCTAAAAATACATTCAATTATCAAAATAAAGAGTTCACTTTAAATGGCCGATTAGGCGTTTATATGATGAACAATAATCAGGAGTAAATAGGATGCAAAAGCAAAGCGCAAACTTTTCATTTGGCAACGAGACCGAAATTGAAGATTTAGGAAATGGTCTAAAACGTCAAATGCTAGGTTATAACGAAGAGCTAATGGCTGTTAAAATTTGGTTTGAGAAAGGGGCTATTGGTTATAACCATGCTCACAGACATTCTCAAGTAACGTATGTTGTTGAAGGTGAGTTCCACTTTAACATTGATGGCGTAACTAAAATCTTAAAACCGGGTGATAGCTGCTTAATCCCACCATTTGCTGATCATGGAGCTACCTGCCCAACAGGCGGAATCCTGATTGATACTTTTAGCCCAGCGCGTGAAGACTTTCTTGAGGATTAATTATGCAACTTAAAGGCTTACGTTGGTGGGTTATAGCGCTAATTGCGCTAGCTACCATTATTAACTATATCGACCGTCAAGCACTTAGTGTGCTTTGGCCGGACATCGTTGAAGATTTATTTCCTGATGAATCAGCGCTAGAACGCAAACAAATATACGCTAATATTTCAATTGTGTTTGTATTTGCTTATGCATTTGGTCAAGCCATATTTGGTAAAATATTTGACTGGGTAGGCACACGCTTCGGTTTTGTTTTATCGATAGGTGTTTGGTCTATTGCAACCGTTGCACATGCATTTGCACAAGGTGTGCTTAGCCTTAGTATTTTTCGCGCAATCTTAGGTGTAGCAGAAGCTGGTAACTGGCCGGGCGCAGCTAAAGGTAATGCTGAATGGTTTCCTACTAAAGAGCGTGCCTTAGCACAGGGTATTTTTAACTCTGGCGCTGCTATTGGCGGTATTATTGCTATTCCTTTAATTGCTTATTTAACTATCTACTTTAGCTGGCAAATGGTGTTTGTTTTTGTGGGCGTATTAGGTTTTCTTTGGTTAGTGCCTTGGTTAATTTTGGTTAAAGCGCCGCCTAGCTCTCATCCTTGGCTTACTGCCGAAGAGCGTGAATATATCTTAACAGGTCAAAGACGTGTTGATGATAATGGCGATGTAACAGGTGAAGACGAAGAAGAATATAACCCTTCAACTGCTGAGTTACTTTCTCGTAAGCAAAGCTGGGGTGTAATTATTGCCTCTGCTGCGATTGACCCTATTTGGTGGTTATTTGTTTTTTGGATACCTATTTACCTAAACGAAGTATACGGCATGGATGTTAAGTCTATTGGTATATATGGTTGGGTACCTTATGTTGGCGCTATGTTTGGTGCTTGGTTTGGTGGCTTATTAGCTCAAAACCGACTCAAAGCCGGTTGGAATACAGATAAAACACGTAAGCTAACTATAACGCTGGGCTGTTTAATTATGTTACCTGCGTTACTTGCAATGGCAAATCCAGGCGGACCAACGACAGCGGTACTAATTATGGCTGTTATATTATTTGGTTTTCAAACTGCAATTGGTAACGTGCAAACACTACCAAGTGATTTGTTAGGCAAAAAAGCTGTAGGTACATTATCAGGTTTCTCTGGTATGGCGGCAAAACTTGGTGCTGTAGGCCTTACATCGCTTGTGCCTATTCTTACTGCTGATGGTAATTATACGCCAGCATTTGTTATTGGTGCTTCTTTAGCCATTATAGCAATGGCAGCTGTTTGGATTTTAATTCCAAAAATAGAACCTCTTAAAAAGCCTCAATAATCTAGATAATAACTGCTATGCCAACATGTTTTGTATAAGCGCATAGCAGTTAACTACATAGGGTAACTTCCAAGATGAAAAATATTTACTTTATCGGTGAATGCATGGTCGAGCTTAGAGCTATGAGCGCAGCCACACTACACCAATCATTTGCAGGCGATGTTTATAATTCTGCAGTGTATTTAAAACGTTGCTTCCCGCAGGTTACTACTTCGGTTGTTACGGCTTTAGGTCAAGATAATTTAAGTAAAAAAATGCTAGAACGCTTTGAAAGTGAACAAATAAATACACAACTCGTATTTGCTCACGATACCAAAGTACCTGGCATGTATTACATAGAAACCGATGAGCATGGTGAGCGTAGCTTTATTTATTGGCGTAATGATTCTGCAGCTAAAAAGGTTGTTGATTTTTTAGATGCTGATGCACTCGAGCAGCTTAGCCAAGGTGATATGTTTTTCTTTTCAGGAATTTCATTAGCAATAATTGAAAAAAGTGCACGTGAGCATTTTTGGAAAGTTGTAAAGCAGCTCAAAGATGCTGGGGTTAAAATAGTTTTTGATCCTAACTACAGAGCGCGTTTGTGGAATAGTGTAGAGGAAACTAAAGAGCAATATCATTTAGCTTTTACGCTTGCAGATATTACCCTACCTGGCGTTGAAGATTTAACAACACTTTATGACGTTCATAGCGTAGAAGCGGTTGTTGAATATTTAAAACCTTACCAAATTGAAGAAATTGTTGTTAAAAATGGCCCTGAATCGGTAGTGACAAAAGAGGGCAATACTCTTCAAAGCCACACTATAATACCGGTAACAAATGTTGTAGATACGACATCCGCAGGCGATGCTTTTAACGGTGTTTACTTAGGTGCTCGTTTATCTGATAAACCAATTTCGAGTGCTGTACAACTTGCTGCAAAAGCCGCCGGTGCGGTTATACAACAGCCAGGCGCTATTGCTCCAAAAGATATATTTCAGCTAGCAATGGTTGAAGCTGGTATCTGATACCAATTTTATTAAAAACATGATCACCTTAGCGTATTAAATAACTCACTAACTACGTTAAAAATTATTTATATAGAACAACTATGTATCATAATTTTAGCCTTGTTATTGAGCTATTTTCTTGTCGCTATAATAGCTCATTAATTTAATGCAATTGGTATAACAAAATAATTAACCTGAACTCTGGTTAAGAGATTTACTAACATATTGAATCATGGTGATATTTAAAATTATTTTCTCTAGCTAGAGATTTTCAGTGAAAACAAGGCGAATTTACGCGTCAATAGCGGGCCTATTGCAAGTAAATTCAACGCAGTTAGCGCTGAAAATAGCTGCTTGAGATAGATTTATTATCTAGAGTTCAGGTTAATCAAACATTAAAGGCCGCCATACCTCGGCCGCATTACTTTTTATAAAGGAACAACGTTATGACTCGCTTTTCTGAACTTATGTCAGGACAAACACTGCTACCTATAATTCAAGCTGATACGCCAGAGCAAGGTGTTCAAATAGCGAAAGCTATGGCTAACGCTGGCCTTACTTTAGTTGAAGTAGTACTAAGAACAGAGGCTTCTTTAGAAGCATTAAAAGCTATTAAGGCACAAGTGCCAGAGCTAAAAGTCGGTGCGGGTACAGTCATAAATACTGACATTTTAGAGCAAGCACTTGAAGCGGGTTCTGACTTTATTGTAACGCCAGCGGTTTCTCCTGCATTACTTACAGCACTTGCTAAATGTAATGTGCCGGTACTTCCTGGTGTATCAAACACCGGTGATATTTTAATGGCACTTGAATATGGCTTTGAAGAGCAAAAATTATTCCCGGCTTCGCTTGCCGGAGGAGCACCTTTTGTATCAGCTGTGTCGTCAGTATTTAGAGCAGTCAGCTTTTGCCCTACAGGCGGCGTTAGCGAAAGTAACAAAATGGACTATCTTTCTTTAAATAATGTATTCGCCGTTGGCGGTACTTGGATAGCGAAAAAAGAGTGGGTTGAACAAGAAAATTGGCAAGCAATTACTGATTCTTGTATCCAGGCTTTAAAATAGAAAGGATTTCATAAATGAATTATTTAGCCCCAACAATACTGCCAGGCGTAATCGTTGGCGATGAAGTAAGTGCTGTGTATGAACATGCGCGTACTAATCAATATGCGTTGCCAGCGGTAAATGTTGTTAGTACAACATCTATAAATGCAACGCTAGAAGCTGCTAAAAAGAAAAACTCGCCCGTTATTATTCAGCTTTCTAATGGTGGAGCTCAATTTTTTTGTGGTAAAAGCTTATCTTTACCAGAGCAACAATCAGCAGTGCTTGGGGCGGTAAGTGCTGCAAGATATGTACATTCAGTGGCAGCACATTATGAAGTAGCAGTGATGCTTCATACTGATCACGCAGCTAAAAAGCTACTACCTTGGATTGATGGTTTGCTTGATGAAGGTGAAAGACACTTTGAACTGACTGGCAAACCACTGTTTAGCTCGCATATGATTGATTTGTCAGAAGAGCCTTTAGAAGAAAATATCGAAATTTGTGAACGTTACTTAACGCGTATGGCAAAAATAGGTATGACGCTTGAAATTGAGCTTGGCTGCACGGGCGGCGAAGAAGACGGTGTTGATAACTCACACCTAGACAGCTCTTCTTTATACACTCAGCCTGAAGATGTTGCATTTGCTTACGAACGTTTAAGTCGTATTAGCCCTAATTTTATAATTGCAGCGTCTTTTGGCAATGTTCACGGTGTATATAAGCCGGGTAACGTTGTTCTTACACCAACTATTTTAAAAGATTCACAAGCTTACGTATCAGAAAAATTTAATCTACCAAGCAACTCAATTAACTTTGTATTTCATGGTGGTAGTGGTTCTGAGTACGATAAAATTGCAGAGTCTTTAACCTATGGTGTAGTTAAAATGAATATTGATACCGATACGCAATGGGCGTGTTGGACAGGTATTTTAGACTACTACAAAGATAACCAAGCATACCTACAAGAGCAAATTGGTAACCCTGATGGGGATGATAAGCCAAACAAAAAATACTATGACCCTCGCGTATGGTTGCGTCATTCAGAGCAAAGTATGGTTGCAAGACTAGAGCAATGCTTTGACGATCTAAATTGTGTAAATAGGTATAGCGCATGAAAAGACTAAATACAGTATTAAAAGAAGACGGTGTAGATACCGATCTTATTTTACTTATTCGCACAATTTTAGCGACCAGTAAAGAAATTGCTTTTCGAGTAAGCCAAGGTGAATTAGCCGGTGTTTTAGGTTCAACATTGAATGAAAACATCCAAGGTGAAGTTCAAAAAAAGCTAGATGTAATTGCAAACCAACTACTTAAAGACATACTACTTGACGACAGCAGCGTTCGATCAGTTGCATCAGAGGAAGAAGATCATGCGGTAGGTGGCCATCCTGAAGGTAAGTTTATTGTTGCTTTTGACCCACTAGATGGCTCTTCTAATATTGATGTTAATGGGCAAATAGGCACTATATTTACTATTTACTTAGCCCGTGATGATGTTGCCTTCGACAGCGACGAGCAATTTAGTCAGCCTGGTGTAAATCAAGTATGTGCAGGCTATGTGTTATACGGCCCTTCATCATTACTTGTAATGAGCACTGGCGGTCCAACGCGTTGTTATACATTAGATTCAACGCATGGCGGTTATCTACTGACAAATAAGCAGTTAAGTGTGCCAGAGCAGAGTCGTGAATTTGCCGTTAATATGGCTAACTACCGTTATTGGGACGAACCGACACAAGTGTATTTTGATAAATTGCTTTACACCTGTGAAAGCTTTGAAAAAAGCTCAATGCGTTGGAATGCAGCGATGGTAGGCGACGTTCATCGTATTTTATGCCGAGGCGGGTTATTTTTGTATCCGCAAGATAAACGCAGTGGTAACGATAACGGAAAAATAAGACTGCTTTATGAAGCAAACCCGTTAGCGCTTTTAGTTGAAAACGCAGGTGGTAAAGCAACCTCTAGAGGAACGCGTATTTTAGATATTGCGCCAACTAGCTTGCATCAACGTGTGCCTGTTGCTTTGGGCTCAAATGAGCCTGTAGAGTTTTATAATAACGCTATTTTATAAACCAGTACTTAATAAAAAAGGGGCAAGAAAATAGCCCCTTTTTTACCCTTATTTTTCATTCTCTCTGTAAATAATCCTTTTTATACAAACTCACTTCATTTCTTAATTTTCTTATAGTCTTCAAATAAGAATACTTCATATATATTAAATAAATCTGATTTACTTAACCCCATGTAAAACCAATTTTTTACTCTAAGGTTATGTATTTTCGCAGTAATTGTGCATGATTGAATTCAATTTTTGACCTGCGATAACAGTGCAGGGTTAACTTTATGTTTATTTGTTGTTATTTAATTGGGTGGATGTAGTGGAAAAAGTTATTTTATTATGGTTATATTACCAAGTTGGTTAACAATTTATTTGCAATTTAAATGAATTTGGTAATAAACGCATGATTTATTTGGTAACACACACAATAGATAACTAAATATTAAAACCATAAATTTGGAGAATAGAGCCACCATGAAATTAAAACATTTTGCGCTATGCGCTATTGCAGCTGCAATAGTTGGTTGTGACACAAACTCAAACAACAATGACAACAACTTGGGCTCTATTGCTCTTAGTGGAACGGTTACAAGCGGACAAACATTAACAGCTGAAGTTAGTGACCCTGATGGTATCTCAGGTGACGTGACTTACTATTGGTATGCAGATGGTGAGGCAATTACAGGTGCAAATAGCGCTTCGTTTACACTGACTGACGATCAGATAGGGTTACCAATTACAGTTCAAGGGCTTTATACCGATGATGGCGGTATTAATGAATCGCATATTACAGATCCAACCGCAGATGTTGCCGCAATCGCATTCCCTGCAAGTTTAACTATTACGGGCGACGCTCTAGTTGGTTCGCAACTAACAGCCAATGTAGCTGACGAAAATGGCTTTGATGGCGATACAGTAACTTATAAATGGTTTGCTGATGACATAGAGATTGCAGATGAAGCACTTTCAACGCTCACGTTAACAGACGCACAGTTTGGTACAGTTATAACAGTTAGTGCATCTTTTGAAGATAGCCGTGGGTTTAACGAGTCTGTGACTTCAACGGGTACAGAGGTTGTAGCACGAACAAACTCAGAAGGCGAAGTTACAATTAGTGGCACGCCAACCGTTGGTAATATATTAACAGCAGAAGTTGCTGATACCGACGGGGCAACAGGAGATATTACTTACCAATGGCTTGCTGACGCACAAGAGATAGATGGCGCAACACAAAGCACCTTTACAGTTGATGCATCACTTTTAGGTCAAAAGATAAGTGTTCAAGTTGCTTACACAGATGATAATGGATTTATCGAGGATAATACATCAGAGGAAACAATTGCTGTTTCTGCTGTTGCGGTTGACGAAGCCGGTAGCGTCGCCATTATGGGCGTAGCGCCTTATTTGACAAGTGGCGAGTTAACCGCTGAGATAACTGATAACAACGGTGTTGAAGAGGCAAACGTTACTTATACTTGGTCTGCTGATGGCGTTGAAGTAGCCGACAGTAATAGTAAAACATTTACACCTTCTGCTTACGCTGGCTCAATAATGTCGGTAAAAGCTACGTATACAGATAACGATGGTTTTGCGAGTGAGGTTACAAACTCACTTGATACATTAGTTT
Organism: Pseudoalteromonas sp. NZS127_1; assembly: GCF_015864295.1. NCBI lineage: Bacteria > Pseudomonadati > Pseudomonadota > Gammaproteobacteria > Alteromonadales > Pseudoalteromonadaceae > Pseudoalteromonas > Pseudoalteromonas sp. NZS127_1. The sequence goes on from NZ_JADYXO010000025.1 coordinate 19,179, forward strand.
ACACACAATTAGTTAGTAACCCTGAAGCACTCCTTGGTGCTATAAGTGGTGGTTTAGCTGATGGTGATGTTATTGGCTTAAACACCGGTGTTTATGCTGATATGGACGCAGTTTTATTAACCAGTGCAGTAACGCTTCGCGCTGTAGAAGGTCAAACTCCTGTACTTAGCGGTGAAGTATGTGTGCATGTAGCTGCTGGAGTAGATGGCGCTGGATTAACAGGGCTTACCTTTAAGAATATAGATACTAAAGCGGGTGCATTTTGTGAAACCGAAGAAGGTGCTGTTATTTACTCAGAAGGGGATAACTTTACTTTTTCGCAAAACACGATGGATGGAGAAGAAGCTACACTCAATAACTCTGAATACCATTGGCTGATGATAAAAGGTCAAAGCGCGTTGGTTGAGCGAAATACATTCTCTAATCGAAATGTAGCAGAAAAAGGGTCTGTGATAAAAATATCATCATCAAGCTCTGATCACGTTATTCAATATAATTTATTTAGTGACAGTGATAATCCAAACTTTGGTCAATCAAGTTTATATTTAATCAATGCAGGTAGCACAACGGGTAGCGGTGCAGCTGATAACGCAAACTTTACTATTCAGTATAACCGCGTAGAAAACTTTGTAACAGGTCGTCGTTTAATGCGTGTACAAACTTCTGGTGCAACCATCAAAGGCAATACAATCGTAAATCCTAATGGGGGTATTTCACTAGAAGATGGTGGCTTCAACAGTGTTACAGATAACGTTATTATTCGAACTACCGATATTGCAAGCTCTGATGATCGCCCAGCGGGTATATTAATTACACCACTTGGTCACACCGTAAGTAACAACTACATTGCAGGTATTCGTTCTGGTAATAAAGAAGCGGGCGGTATTGTATTTACAGCTAACCCATTTTCGCAAGATGATGGTGGTGTACCAAATTCAGGTAATCAGGCAGTGCTTGATAGTGCCGGAGACTTTACACTAAATGTAACAAACAATACGGTTTTGAACTCGCAGCAACCTATTGTATTTAGTACAGAAATAGGCTCTAAAGCACCAACAAGTGATTGTGATGAGTTAACCGCAGCGAATGCGCCGGTGCTATACGGCCTAACCAAAAATGCGTTTGTTATCAACTTTAATGGAAATTTAATTGCAAACGGTTTAGGCGATCAAACAGACGAAGATACAATAAACAGCAGTGCTACAACTCAAGGCCTATTTTATCCAAATACACTTGATAGTGACCATGCTTTTGAATATGACTGTGACTTAATTAATCATGATAGCTCGCTGCTAAGTAACAACTTTGGTTATATGGATAGTCGAGTATCAGGCGATGCAAGCGGTGACTGGGTTGAAATTAGAAAACTAAATGGTAATGGCGCATTCGATACTGATGGTGCAATTGACCAAGACCCAGCAACTAATGGCAAAGAAGTACTTGAGTACGTTACAGCAACAAGTACGTTATTAGAAACTGACCCTGCAGGCCTTCAGGCAGAGGCGGGTGCTAAAGGTCTTCATTATATTCAATCATCTGAAGTCGGTGTTGGATCTATATGGAAAATACAAAACGATTAAATAACCAATTAATCAGTTAACTTTTAAAAGCCCCAAATTTGGGGCTTTTTTATTATTTATTAATAATCACCACACTTTTCTCAACCTACATTACCCATTTATAAACTAGTTTAGAGCGGTTTATATTCTAGTAAAAAACCTGCCTGACCTACTGGTAATGCCGCTAAGTTAAAATTGGTATACCTTATGGTAATATTAAAGCGTCAAATTGGTTGATCATCGTGCTGCGTTTAAGTATATTAACGTCAAAGGTCACATAAAATATACATAAGCATAACAAGCTAACACACTAAAATCACACAACAACAACCAGCGGAGAATTCAAATGTCGTTGAAGTCACGAGATAACAATAATTCTACAACAGGGCAGTTTGCAATGCGCCCAGTTGCAAAATGGGTAAGAACAGCGGTCATCGCAGGTATGGCAAGTTCTTGCGTATTTACAGCAAGCGCACAGGAAGATCAGGGAAAAGCGACAGAAGTTGAAGAAGACGTTGAAATAATTAGTGTTACAGGTACACGTAGAACGATTCAAGACCAAATAGCAATTAAACGTGAAGCAACAACGGTAGTTGATGGCCTGTCATCTGAAGATATTGGTGATTTACCAGCACTGTCTATCGGTGAAGCACTGGAATCAATTACAGGTGCTGCATCTCACCGTGAAAACGGTGGTGCAACAGAAATCACTATTCGTGGTCTTGGTCCATTTTTAAGTGCAACGCATATCAATGGTCGTGAAGCGACTAATGGTAGTGGTGACCGCTCAGTTAACTTTTCGCAGTTTCCGTCTGAACTTGTAAAAAAAGTAGCAATTTATAAAACGCAAGATGCGTCAATGATTGAAGGTGGTGTTGCAGGTGTTATTGCACTTGAAACTATAACTCCACTTGATTTTGGCAAGCAACGTGTATCAGCTGAAGTTAAATTAAACTACAACCCTGATGAAGGTAATGTAGATAACTCACTTCAAAGTGACGCGGGTTACCGTGGCACGTTTAGTTATGTAGACCAGTTTGAATTTGATAACGGCCAAGCCGTTGGTGTGTCTTTTGGTGTACAGCGCCAAGATATCAGCCAACCAGAAGCTGAATACAGAAGCTCTAGCCCATCAGGTTCTTCATTGTGGGCGTGTTTAAACGATCCTAATAATACCAACGAAGGTTTTTATCGCAGCAGCGCAGGTGACTGTGAAGATCAAGTAAGCGGCAGTAAAAATCAAGGTTACGATACAAAAATTGATCCTGATACAGGTAAAGCAGTAAGTGATGGGACTCCTTATGCTTGGACTGGCAGTAGCCGTAGTTACCGCCAAAACGAGACATCAGATGAACGTGATGCAATGTTTTTTGCACTGCAATATCAACCTTCAGCTGATTGGGATGTTAACTTTGATGCACAAATTTCAGATAGAACACAAAAAGAAGCACGCCACGATTTAATCTTTTTACAAAAACGTGCAACACCAGGCGTAACCGGTCCAACACTTGTTACTAATGATGTTGGCGGTATCCTTCATTGGGAAGGCGAAGAGCGAATTGAATCTGCAGGTGAGCAATTTTCTCGTGAAGAAAACTACCAAGGTTACGGCATAAATATAGAACATACAGTTACCGATAGATTAACTGTTGACTTAGATTTAGCGTATTCAAAAACAGAACGCGAAGAACTTCAAATATCTAACCGTGGTAGAACATCAGGTCGTAATTTCTTTTCTTGGGATATGGGCGATGAGATCCCTCATTTCACACTGACAGACTTTGACGTAACAGATATTTCAAACTTTACAGATAGCCTAAGAACACGACTTGACCGTGAAAATGTTCGTGAAAACGAAGTTATCTCAGCGCGACTAGATTTTGACTATACCTTAGATGGCAATGTTTTCACCAGTATTCAAGGTGGTATTAGAACATCTGAAATGACCTTCCTACAGTATGGTGGTAGCCAAGGTAACGGTTCACGAAATGAATACACACTAGACTCTGGTACTGAAGCGCTTGACGTATTACAAGGTTGTCAAATCGATTTCCCTGAATCAGGCTTTTTATCAAGTGTATCTGATGGCGATATCGTAACAAATGTTGATAGTGACGGTAACGTTGTAGATAGCGGTACAGGTTCATCATGGGCTACATACGACAACGTATGTTTCTCACAAGCTGTAGCTGGTTCTAACGCTGATGGTGTGTTTGCTTACCCAGAAGTTGAATATGAAAATGCAGGTACAATCGATGTAACAGAAAAAACAACATCAGTGTACTTAATGGCTAACTACGATACTGAAATGTTTGGTAAATTCATTCGCGGTAACTTTGGTCTTCGTATTGTAGACACAGAAGTAACTTCGATTGGCTTTAGAAATAGCTTTGACGTAGTAACAAGCGACACCGGTGTACTTTCTCTGGTTGAATCTGATAATGGTTCATTGGATAAAATAAAAAGCGGTGGTGACTACACGAAGTATTTACCAAGTTTTAACCTAGTTATTGACTACAGTGAAGATATTTTATTCCGTGCAGGTATATACCGTGGTATGTCACGCGCAGATCCATCTGATTTAGGTTACAGCCGTACATTCCAAGAAGATACAGAAGGTACAGCAACATCAATCAGCGATTTATTAGTGGGTGTAAATGGTTCTGGTAACCCGGACACTCAACCGCTTATGTCGTGGAACTACGATGCTGCGTTTGAATGGTACCCTAACGAAGATTCAATCTTAGCGTTAAGCTTATACTACAAACAGTTCAACGGTGGTTTTCAACAACAAACAGTAATTGAAGATTTTACTGTTGCCGGTGAAACTGTTTCATTACCAATTACTAACTCTGTTACATCAGATGAAGACAGTGAAATATTAGGTCTTGAAGCTTCATTTTCTTACCGCTGGGATAATGGCATCGGTATGAAATTTGGTTACAACTATGCAGACACTGATTTTGAGTTCCAAGATAGCTTATACGGCGATACGTTTGAGACTGACGTAGATGGTAATACTACACAGTTAACTGACGGTATTATTGAGTCGGCTTCAGTACCTGGTTTCTCAAAGCATGTATTTAGCAGTCAGCTATACTACCAAATTGGTGGATTTGATACTGCTGTTATTTACAAATATCGTAGTGAGTATTTCCAACCATATACTACAAATGGTACTCGACTTCGTTATGTTGATGGCGTAGGCGTATGGGAAATGCGCGCATCATACAAAATTGATGAGCACTTTAGAGTTAAAGCAGAAGCAATTAACTTGTTCAGTGCACCTAAATCACAAGACTTCTTTGTTGAAGGTAACCTAGGTGAAGTGAATGACTACGGCCCACGTTTATTCTTAGGCTTAAGCTACAAGCTGTAATAATAGTTAAACATTAGATCACATCAAAAAGGCGGTTTTACCGCCTTTTTTGATCCTCAAATTCTTCAATTTTATATTTTCGATAACATCAACAAACAGTACTTAAAAAACTCACTCCTAAATTACGCTACTTGACTAAAAACAATTAAATTGGTTAACCAATAATGCTGTTTATTCAGCACGCCCAACATCATCGGTTTCTCCTGCCTAAATTATTTCATTTTTAAAACGATAACTATTCTAACCTTTGTTATTGACAGCCCTATTTCTAATAGAATTTAAAAACTATAAATAACATCAACTTAAAATGTAAGTTTTGCTTTTAACTTGAAATTTAGTTAGGTTTTTCTATTTTGGTAATAACATATTGCATAATATTTGATCTAAATTCATTACCAAAAGGTTGACCTTTGTAGGTGTGGGTGTAAATATAAAGTTAAGACTTTGTAATAAGAAAGGGCTTTTAATAAAAACAATAAAGTAGCTGGTTAAACATAGCATTTCACACACACAGGAAAAAAACTATGAGTCACAAGTTATCTAAAATTACACTGGCAGTTATATCGGCAACCGCACTTGGTATGTCTTTGTCTACACAGGCGCAAGAAGCTCCAAAAAAAGCTGCGGACGATCTTGAGGTTATCGAGGTTTCAGGTATTCGACAATCGCTTACAAATGCGCTTGCACAAAAGCGTTCAGCAGATAGCCTTGTTGAAATTATCGAGGCTGTAGATATTGGTAAGCTACCAGATCAAAACCTCGCAGAAGTACTTGAAAACGTAACAGGGATTCAAATTACCCGTGAAGCAGGGGTAGGTACGGGCGTTCAAATTCGTGGTACCAATGCCAATCGTACAGAAGTGAACGGCGTATCAACAGTTGGCTCAGGGTCTGGGCGAAGTGGCATTAGTTTTGAAGATGTATCAGCTGCAATTATCTCTGGTGTAGAAGTAATTAAGTCACCAGAAGCAAAAACAATCGAAGGCTCTGTGGGCGCAACAATAAACCTTAAAACAATTCGCCCGTTACAGTTAAATGAAACTCTAGGCTCAATTAGAGTCCAAGGTGAAGATAGTAGCTTATCAACAGATGGCGTGACCCCTAGGGTATCAGGTGCTTGGGGTGATAACTGGGAGCTTGATTCGGGCGGTAAGTTTGGTGTTGTATTTAGTGGTAGTTACAGTGAGCAAGACGTAACCGCATTTCGTCCTCGCGCAGATAGAGATAATTCGGTAGCCGCTGATAGTGGTGCTGCAAGTGCACAATCGTTTGATTTTCTACCAGTACAATTTTTAATTCAAGATTACGATAATTACGAATACGAGACAAAAAACTTCGCAGGTACATTTGAATATGCACCAAACGATAATATGAAATTCTTTTTTGATGCAGTTGTTAATGATCAAGAGCGCCGCCAAGAAAGCTCAAGAGTACAAGCATCTGGTCTAAGTGATCTTAGAAATGTATCAATACCGAGTGAATTTGAAACAGTTAATTTTGGTTCACTGGACGAACAAAACCTAGGCAGTATACAAGCGGCCGTAAGAGGCGTAATTCCGGTTGAAGACGGTGGTGGCGATCCTAACTTGCGTTTTTCTAGCGATACTAATTCACGCATCACAAAGAGCAAAATATTTAGAATAGGGGGCGAATGGCAAGGCGATAGATTATTTGCAAGTGTTGAAGCCTCAACCTCTCGTTCTGATTCAACTACACCAAGCTTTAATACAACGCTTAATTTTATAAATCCAAATGTTGCTACTAATTCGTCAAATGAAAACGGGACTCCTTTTGAGTATGATCTTACAGGTGATGCACTTACGTTTGGGATTGCAACGGGAGAGGCAAACGCGCCAACAATGGCTCAATTGCTCGCCCCTGCAAATGTTGTTCTACGTGACGTAAACCAAGGGCAAGATGAGTCAGAAAATACAGAAGATGCGTTTCGTACAGATTTTACATATTACTTAGATGATGTAATAACGTCAGTCGATTTTGGTTACCGCTACAGTAAAACGAGTAGTGTGTCGGATCAAGTTCGCTCTAACGTTGGTTTAAGAAATATGGCTGATAGCCCAACGGGTGATTTATTTGCACAATTATTAACAGCGGGCCCAGATAACTTTAACGATGGTGATGGGCGAGCACTTTATATTCGTGATTTCTTACTTATTAACCCAGAGCTTGCATCCTCTGATCCACAAGCCGTATTAGCAGCGCTAAACCAAGCGATTGAAGCTAATAATGCAATAACGGGTTCTGATCGTGGTCCAATAAGTTCACCAACGTCTCAAGTAAATGCGTTTTTTGATATTGAAGAAGAAACACATGCCTTATATGCACAAGCAAATTTTGAGTACGGCATGTTTCGCGGTAACTTTGGCCTACGTTATTTAGAGACTGAAGTTACATCGCTAGGTAACTCTGTTACTCAAGATGGAAGTGGCAACGAACTGGTTACTCAGCTAACGTCTAAAGGTGATTACGATTTCTTTTTACCTCGATTCAATTTAGCCGCGAATGTAAGTGAAGATGTGATTGTTCGTTTAGGTTGGTCAAAAGATATTAGACGCCCAGATTTTGATGACCTATCTACATCTGTTACGTTTGGCACCAGCCCTAATAGTGCCGTTTCAATTGGTAATTCAGGCTTAGCACCAGAAGAAGTAACCTCTTTCGATATATCCACAGATTGGTATTTTGCACCCGCTGCTTTGTTAAGTGTGGGGTACTTTCATAAAACACGTAGCGATTTGCACGTTACACAGCAAGTTGACCCATTTGAAGACCCAAGCACAGGCTTTCGCGATACAAATGGTCCAGAGTGTGAAGGAGGCGGCATATTTAATCCAATTGCAGACATAAACGTGTTTGGCCCAGATGCTGGCGTAGGGTTATGTGTACCAACACAAACTACTATTAATGATTCTGGTGAAACAACACAGCAAGGTATTGAGCTTGCAGCTCAATACGACTTATCAAGTTTTGAAAAAGAGCTAGGTTGGGCATCAGGTTTTGGTGTGGTTGCTAACTATACCTATCAAGAATTTTCTGGTGGTGAATCATTTGACACTGCAACGAGTCGTGCAAATGCTGTTTTTGCATTAACAACCGGTAACCCGGATGCAGACATAAGTGCTAAGCAATCACTCATTGATCTGTCAGAAAACGCATATAATATTACATTTTACTATGAGAAATACGGTCTATCTGCTCGAGCGCGTTACACGTGGCGCGAAGGGTACCGTTCAACTGACTTTGGTAGCACCTCAAGCTTCCCATGGGGTTTCCCTGTTGTTCAAGAAGACAGAGGGCAGCTTAATGCCAGCATAAGTTATGATGTGAACGATCAGCTAAATATCGGTATTGAAGCTGTAAACTTAACTGAATCAGAAGTTAGCCAGTCTTGTGTTAACGAAGGTGCTTTACTTTGTTTCCAAGGTATTACAGACCGCCGTATTACATTTGGCGCAAGCTATAGATTTTAAACGTTATAGTTAAATCGAGTCTATAAGTGTGTGTATTTAAAGACGCTAAAAGCAAGCCACCTGGCTTGCTTTTTTTTAACTAAAATTAGTTAATATTTATAAGGATGATTTATCCCACTTTGTATTTACTTTTAAATACTGTTACTGCGGCAATGTCTTGCGACACTGCCACCAGCAATTATTATTGAGATAGTATTTAACCAATACCTTTATTTTTTAACCTTACCCTTAAGAACATAAATTTCACCATCGAAACTGCCTTGTATCGTCAGTCCTTGGCTTGCCAACTCTTGTAAATATTCGATATGGTCATTAGTGATATGCTGGCCTGGGACTAAAAGCGGAATGCCCGGTGGATATGGAGTAACTAAACCTGCACAAATGCGGTTGTTACTTTTGCTAATAGGCACAGATTCGCGGTCGCCATAAAAAGCATCGCTTGGAATACACGCCAAGTCGATGGCAGGTAAGTTTTCGGGTAAGCGAGCTCTGCGCGTCGATTTCGATAGTTTTACCTTACCGCTGTCTAGCTTTTTCAACGCATTGTACAAACGAATTATTTTTGAGCGCGTGCCGCCAAGCGTGAGTAAAACCAAGATGGTGCTGTGTGTGTATTTTTCTATCTCTAGCCCAATTTCATCCAGTAGATATTTATGAATATCTTTTAATGAATAAGGTAGTTCACTAATATCAATAAGGATTTTTAGCGGATCGTGACCCATGTTATCGCCACTAAAGTGCGGGAATATTTTCATAAAATCTTCCTTACCGAGCACTTTAATTTGCTTGAGCGACGCCATTTGTTGTTTAAACTCTTCAACATGATTTAGCAGCGCATTGAGTAATTTATAACCTTCCATCTCTAATTGCTTTTGGCATACGTCGAGAGACGCAATAAGCTGATATTTAGGCGATGTGCTCGCGTAGATACTGTAAATATCGCGGAAGAAATCTGCATCAAAATCGGGGTCGTTAATATGAATATAAGACGCCTGAGAAAATGCCGATACCACTTTATGGGCAGAATGGGTAATGTAGTCAGCCCCAGCATGTATGGCTGAATAATGACGAAAGCTAGGATGAAACAAAGAATATGCAAACCAGGCTTCATCTATAAACACTTTAATACCATGTTGATGAGCGTAATCTACCACTTGTTTCAGATCGCTAAGTAGGCCATCGTAAGTACAACCAGTAAGCACCAATAATTTAGCATCTGTATTGTTTTCAATTGCCAACTTAATATCGGCCAACGACGGTGGCGCGAAAATACCGTATTTTGGATTTAGTATACTCGCCAAATAAATGGGGTAACTAGCTGATTGCAAAATGCCATAGTGCACAGATTTATGGCAATTACGGTCGACAATTACTTTATCTCCCTTGCGAAGTAGTGTCTGCAAGATGATTTTGTTTGAGGTAGACGAACCGTTTGTAACAAAGTAGGTGTGCTTAACTTCAAACGTTGCTGCTGCTGACTCTTGAGCACGGCCAATGGTATTAGTGCTGTCTGACAATGAGCCTAGTGAGTCTACCGAAACTGACAGATCGCCAACAAATACATTGCGACCGTAAAACTGATAAAAATCGTTTATATAAGGAGAGTTTCTAAAGCTAGAACCGCCGCTATGACCAGGTGTATGCCAAGAGTCATTCGCTTCGCCAACATAACGACGATACGCCGTCCAAAATGGCGTTTCTGAGCGATCATCGAAGTCGTTGATCATATAACCTAAAATGGCTTCAGGGTCAGAAATCACCTCATCTTTAAAAAAGAAGGATTCGATTTCTTCCGATTCGTTGATGATTTCCAGTCCTTTAGTATCGTCGCCTATAACATAAACTGGTAACTCGAGACGAATTGCCTTTAAGTCTTCGATAAAGCGACTATAAATTTGTTCACCCACTTTATTGTGTACATCCCAACTGAGAACCACGGCTTGAATATCGCCATCTTCCTTTACACATTCCAGTGCTTGCTTCAGATCGAGACGTTCAATAATATCGATATCAATATCAACTCGCTCAAAATTAGGAATCGTTTTTGACAGGTTAGCGCAAAGCTCTTGCAGGATGATTGGGTCTTGCTCAATTATCAAGATACGAAGTAAAGGTAGCATAGGGATTTCGCAATAAAATTTTATAATGCTCAATAGCATAACTAAAGGAGTGAGACTTGTGAAATTAATACTTTGAAAAATTTTACCTGTTAGTTTTACATGCCCAGTGAGTTGGGGAAAGATGATAATAGAGAAATATTTTGGTGTTATGTTTGTAGACGCGGCTTTATGCCGCGTTTTGGGCTAAGGCTATTCAGTTTTATCTTTAAACTCACACAAGTCTTCAATAATACAGCTGCCGCACTTTGGCTTACGGGCTACGCAGGTATAGCGCCCGTGTAATATCAACATTTATTTTAAATTCTTTTGGGATTACTTTTTCAAGTTTTATTCAACTTATATTTAGAAGTTGTAGACTAGTAAAAATGTAATTAGTACAGTTTTCATCAGTGTAGAGAATACATATTAAATCAACTTTTCATTGGTTTCTTAAATCGTGCAACTTTATTTCCTCTGTAACGTAATGATGTATAATTAATTTAATAAAAATAAAGCAATGGAAATGTGATGACCGATAGTTTTAAAAATTCAGAGGAATGGGAAGTACTTCTTAAAATGTTAGAGCAAGGTCAAGAAGATCATGCTTTTCAGCCTATACTTTGGATTGGTGCTGGCCTATCAGTTCCAGCTGGCTATCCAACAACTCCTCAACTGATAGATAAATTAAAAGACAAAAGTCTTAAAAAGCTCACCGACTTTGTACCGGATGATCCTACGTACTCTTTAGACTCGGCAAATAGATCTTTTACTTTGTGGGTACAACATTTTGCAGAAGTTAATGGTTACGGAAGACTCAATAAAGTACTTTCTAATATTTTTACCAGTTTATCCAATGAGCCCACAACCACTCATTTAGAGCTAATCCAAAGTCCATGGAAAAGTATTTTTACAACTAATTATGACCAATTGCTGGAGTCTGCTTTACAAAGGAAAGACAAAAAATTTAATGTTGTTACCCATGAAAGTAATTTTGGAATTGAACAAAGTAATGTTATCTCTTTATATAAAATTCATGGTGGGGTTTCCAACATAGAAGCTTGGACATTGGATGAAGACAGTTATTTAAATTTTGCAGATAAATATCCGTTTCTTGATGCAAAACTTAAGATTACTTTGTTGGATCGCCCGATTGTATATGTAGGGTGTTCGATGTTAGACCCAAGAGTAATCGAGTGGTATCAATATTGTGAAGAGAATAAAAAATCAAGCCGGTTAGAGTATTCAATTGTTGTTATCAGAAAATGCGAATGGCAAAACCTACCTGAAAAAATAAAAGCGCTCTATTTAAAATCGAATGTACACCCATTATTTTTTGAACGTTACGAAGAGCTCCCAAATATATTTACTGAAGTTAATGTTGAACTTAATAGCAAACTTCATAAAGAAGAAATTAATTTAGAAGTAACAAATTTGGATGTTGAACATAGAAAAGACAGAGAGAACCGGTTAATAGATGAACTATTATACGAGACCCTCTCGCCGTGTATTGTCTCTGTAATAGCATGTATTTGGTTAGAAACTCCTAAAAATGTTTCATATGAGGAACACTTAAAGACCTCTTTTGGTGCAAGAGCAAGAAATCAAGGAGAGATCGCTTTTAAAAGCTTGCTAGATGATTTTGTTGAGCTGAGCAAAAAATTAATTGATACTAATCTTGAATTTAAATCAAAAGAAAAAGTTTTTTCTTCACTAAATTTGATTTTCAATAAATATTTTCCAACACATATATCGCTAGATAAAATCGATTATAACCCTCATTCGCTTTATGGATCTTTACAGATGCATACTATTGAAGATGATGTTTTTGATATTGATGAAAATATTAAAGATGCCTTCTATAGCATACTGAAAGACTATTGTGAGCTTATTATAGATTGCAGCCAAGCGCTTCCGGCATGGTCTGAAGAAAATTTAAATACTCAATTAGGTAATCAAGATGTTCTTTTTGAAAAGCTTAGGGAAGAGCTAGGACGTTGGAAAGAAAAAAACTCAAATCAATATGATGAGATAGCTCTGGTTGAAGATGAATTCAGAAGAGCAATAGCGAGGCGATTTGATGAATTGAAAATATTTGGGCTTAACTTCGGGAAGAGAACAAGGAAATATCAATTAAGTGTTGCATATATATCTTTAACAACGGAAACAGATTTTAATAATTCTGACGATAACAAGGTAATGTCAACTAATGAAGCGCTTACTAGTTATAAACGACTAGTTATACTTGGAGAAGCAGGGCAGGGGAAAACAACCTTGTTACAGTGGTTAACCGTACAATGTGGCCGTAGAGCATTTAAAAATGAGCAGGCTGATTTCAATAAAAAAGTTCCAGTGTTAATTCAATTGAGATCACTTTTGAATGAATCTAGTTTACCCAGTGAACTGGATTTGTACTCTTTTATGACCGAAGGAATTGAAATAGAAAATTCACATAGAGAGTGGATTAGCCAGATTTTAGAAAATAAGCTAGCTATAATAATGATAGATGGCTTTGATGAGGTGCCTAAAGAAAGACGCCAAGAGGTACTTGAGTGGATTAATAACCTTTGTGAAAGATACGATGGTAATCAGTTTATATTAACTTCGCGACCATCTGCATACGAGAACACGTCTTTGGATCACTTAGACTTTAATGTGATTCAATTACAAACTATGGATAGAAAAGCCCAGTCCGATTTTGTTGAACATTGGCACCATGCTATTGCATTAGAATATGATAAGACTAAACCAACAGCCTTAAACCAACAGGCAAGTAGCCTTTTAGAAAAGTTACGACAACAGAAAGTGTTAAGAAATTTAGCACAAAATCCGCTTTTATGTGGTGTTTTATGCATGCTTCATCATGACCGTAATGGTTATTTACCAAAAGACAGAACTGACTTGTATGAGTCAACTTGTAGATTGTTTCTCGATAGCAGGGATAGAGAAAAGAAGATCATCGAAGCTGACACATTTGCCTTACTAGATCTTAGAAATAAGGAGTCGTTCCTTTCAGATATCGCTTTTTGGATGACTAATAACGGTCAAACTTCAATATCCCCAAATGATCTGAAGCGAAGATTAAGATCAAAAAGTACTGATATGCCGGAACTGCGGGGAAAAATATCTTCTGATGAATTACTTTTGTTTTTTCTTGAGCGGAGTGGGCTATTAGTTCAGGTAGGTTTGAATGAAATTCAATTTACACATCGCACATTTCAAGAGTTTTACACTGCAAAGTACATAATTGCAGAGAACGATACTGATTGCTTATCTAAAAATGCGGGAAATGATTACTGGAATGGAGTAATACAATTAGCGATAGGTCTACGAACATCAAAATCAGAGAATGAAAAGTATTTAACAGAACTACTTTCTAAAGCCAATGAATTCGAGTCAATTAAAAACCTAAATGCTGCAACATCACTCTATTTATTGGTGTTAACTTGCAAAGAAAATATGAGAGAGATTACTCCTCGATTTTCTACTAAATTGCAAGAAGTGATCAAAAAAGTTGTTCCTCCACCGACAGCAAAAGTCAGAGATGCCCTAGTATCTGCTGGAAGTATTGCAATTCCATATCTTGCTCGTCCGAATGGTGGAAGGTCGATAGTTAAAGACCATTATTGTGCTCTAGCCTTAATTAAAATGGCAACTCCTGATGCTTATATTCACTTGAAGGAGTACTTTAAGGATGATAGAGCTTCTTATATTCAGAAGTTGAGTGCAGATATTAAAAAAATGGATAGTGAAGTAGCGATAGAGTCTAATTTAGCTGAAGCTATTATTGCTGATGGTATACATAAATATGATCAAAATATTAGGGGAATGTTATCTTTTTTAGTTCAAAAAGAAGATTTAATTGAGAAAGGGATTAATCAAGATGATTTATTAGGTAATGAACGCCAATGGAAGCTATCTCAAGGACTAGCACCATTAAACCAGCTTAACGAAAATGAAGTAACTGAGTTAGATTTAACTGGTAGTAACTATATAAACTTTACACAGGTAGGTAAATTCCAAAGACTTGAAAGTATAAACTTGATAAACGTAATTAATTTCGATATGCCAAGTTTGTCGGAATTAGTTGGTTTAAAAAAATTAAATATTTCATATACCGATGTAGAAGGCTTTTCTAATATAGCAAACTTAACTAACCTAGAAACCCTTAGATTAGAAGGTATTGATATAAATGAGATGCAGGTATTATCTCATTTAACCAATTTAAAGGAGTTATGTCTCACTTCTTTATTTATTGAAAGTCTTGATGTGTTTTCTAGCTTAAATAAGTTAACTACCTTAACGTTTTACAACTGTGAATTACCTGATTTTGATACAACTCCGATTGCAAAGTTAGTTAATCTAATTGAGCTTAATTTATATAAAACAGGGATATCTAAAATTCTATTTTTAGAAAAAATGCATTCATTAAAAAAATTAAATTTATCTAATAATGCAATAGCCGATATTTCAGTTTTAAATAATAACACTGCAATCACTGAGTTAAATTTATCCAATAATGCAATAACAGATATTTCAGTTTTAAGTAATAACACTGCAATCACTGAGTTAAATTTATCCAATAATGCAATAACAGATATTTCAGTTTTAAGTAATCACACAGCAATAACAAAACTGTATTTATCTTGTAATACAATAATTGATATTTCAGTTTTAAAAAATCACATAGCAATAACGAATCTAGATTTATCCAATAATGCAATAATTGATATTTCAGTTTTAAAAAATCACACTGCAATAATGAATCTAAATTTATCCAATAATGCAATAATTGATATTTCAGTTTTAAAAAATCACACTGCAATAACGAATCTAGATTTATCTAATAATAATGTAATTAGCGTCACATCACTATCTTCACTCAAAAGTTTGAAAATTCTAAGCTTGGGTGGCACAAATATAGAGTCATTAAGTGGATTGGAAAGGTTAGATAATTTAATTTTTTTGGACGTTTGTAATATAGAAAGTATAGACTTTGGACCTATAATGCAACTACCAAGTCTTAAGCATATATTTTTAAACTACAAACTGAGGGGGAGCTTTAATCAGAATGATTTTAAACCAAAGGTTTACTTTAGGTTTTCTCATTATTAAGGATTCACTAGCCAAACTATTTTCAGTAACAAACACTATTAGATACTTATAAATTGCAGGTATTTAGTAGTGTTTGTAATAAATGAGCCTTACTCGACTTTATCTTTAAACTCACACAAGTCTTCAATAATACAGCTGCCGCACTTTGGCTTACGGGCTACGCAGGTATAACGTCCGTGCAGTATTAGCCAATGGTGTACGTCTACTTTAAATTCAGTAGGCACTACTTTTTCAAGTTTTTGTTCAACGGCTACAACATCTTTACCCATGGCAAGCTTAGTACGGTTAGAAACACGAAATATATGTGTATCCACGGCTATTACAGGCCAGCCAAAGGCTGTATTGAGTACAACGTTAGCTGTTTTTCTGCCAACGCCTGGTAGAGCCTCTAACGCTTCACGATTTTCTGGCACGATGCTGTTGTGTTCATCCACCAAAATTTGGCACATTTTGTACACGTTGGCAGCTTTGGAATTAAATAAGCCAATGGTTTTTATATAATCACGCAGTGTATCGTGGCCTATATCTAAAATGGCTTGGGGTGTGTTAGCAACAGGGAACAACTTTCGAGTGGCTTTATTAACGCCTACATCGGTTGCTTGCGCTGAGAGCGTAACGGCAACCAGCAGTTCAAATGGGCTTGAATATTCAAGCTCTGTAACTGGGTGTGGATTATCGTCGCGCAGGCGCGATAGTATTTGGTGACGTTTTTCTTTATTCATGCAACTTAAAACGCATTAACTATTTACTAAGTTAGTGCGCTTTCCCCTTAAGTTAAGCTAGTAACGCGTGCGCGAGGGCCTTTTTCTGCCTCTGGCGGTGCAATTTGTTTTGATTTTATTTGTGCGTCAATTACGTTTTTAGCGGCAATAAGTAACCCAAGGCCTAAAAAGGCACCCGGTGGTAAAATTGCGAGTAAAAATTGGTTATCAAAGTTAAATACTTCTATGCGCAAGCTCTGTGCCCATGGGCCAAGTAATAAGTCGGCACCGTCAAACAGCGTACCTTGGCCGATTAGTTCGCGCATAGTACCTAATACTAACAGTACAGCCATAAAGCCTAAGCCCATCATTAAGCCGTCAAATGCTGATAAATGAACAGAGTTTTTAGAGGCGTATGCTTCGGCGCGGCCAATAATGGCGCAGTTAGTTACAATCAACGGGATAAAAATCCCTAATGATTGATATAAACCAAAGGTATAAGCGTTCATGAGTAATTGAACTATTGTTACAAAGCCTGCGATGATCATGACAAATACAGGTATACGAATATCTTTTGGCACCCAGTTACGCACAATTGATACGGTCACATTTGAGCCTATTAGTACGAGTAAAGTTGCTAAGCCTAAACCTAAGGCATTTGTTACAGTTGAGGTAACGGCAAGCAGTGGACATAAACCTAAAAGCTGCACAAGGGCAGGGTTATTTACCCATACACCTTCTTTGTATAATGTTTTTAACTCACTCATTTAGCTACCTCCATACATTCGGCATTAGGTGCTGCAAAAATATCATCAAAATTAGTTTGTGCGAACAATACGGCATTTTTAACAGAGCCCACAACAGCACGTGGCGTTATGGTCGCGCCTGTAAATTGATCAAACTGGCCGCCATCTTTTTTTACAGCCCAGCGAGCGTCTTCTTCGCCTTCAACCGTTAAGCTTTTAAATGTTGTGATCCAAAGTGATTTTTTAACTTCTACTTTGTCGCCTAAACCAGGGGTTTCTTCGTGTTTAGTCGTACGAACGCCAGCAATAGTGCCATCGCTCAATACAGCTGTTAATAAGTTAATATCGCCACTGTAGCCGTTTGGCGTAACATGCCTAATAACAACAGCGACTGGTTTATTGTTTTTACGAGCACGGTAAATTACTTGGTTTGCGTGTGGGCCTAGTTTTTCGTCAGTAATAATTACGCAATCTTGTGATAATTGATTGTCGTACGATTTTGGGTCGAGCACTTCTTGTAGCTGCGCAGTAAGTTGCAGTTGTTCTTGCTCTGCAATTTTATCGGCAGTAAGCGCGTTGATAGAGGCAACTAAGCCCGTTGTTGCTAACGCAAACGCAGTTAAAATAGCACCATTTTTAGCCATTGACGAAATGATCATTTTACTGCTCCATGGCCATAAGTACGTGGCTGTGTGTAGTAGTCTATTAGCGGCACTGCAATATTAATCAATAATACGCTAAATGCGATGGCATCAGGAAAACCACCAAAGGTACGAATTAAATAAATTAGTAAGCCAATTAGCGCGCCATAAATTAAGCGCCCTTTGTTAGTTGTTGCTGCAGATACCGGATCGGTTGCTATAAAAAAGGCCCCCATCATAGTGGCACCACTTAATAAGTGAAATAGGGTGCCCGGCTCTGTACCAGGTGATGCGATATAACCAATAGCACTACATACAGCTAAACTTGCGATAAAACTTACAGGAATATGCCAGTTAATTATTTTTGCTTTTAATAAGTATAAACCACCCACCAAAAAGCCTAAGTTAACCCACACCCAGCCAAGGCCAGCCCATTCGTTAAATAATGGCTTTTGCATGCTTTCGGTAACGGTTAAACCGTGTGCTATGTCTGTTTTAACAGTATCCAGCGGTGTTGCCATTGTTAGGCCATCAACCCCTGCACGTACTTGATCAAGGCTAAACCCAGAGGCCGTAAAATCGGTGAATATTAGCCTTAGCTGATCAGCAAAGCCTATTGGCGTATTTATTAAATCGGTAACAGGCAACCATGCGGTCATTTGTACCGGAAACGAAACTAAAAGCAGTACATAAGCCGCCATTGCTGGATTGAATAAGTTAAACCCAAGGCCGCCATAAAGCTGTTTAACTATAACAATAGAAAATAAACAGCCAATAACGATTATCCACCAAGGGGCAAGTGGTGGAATACTCAGTGCCAATAACACGGCAGTAAGCCACGCACTGCCATCACTTAATGCAGGCCAAACAGGGCGCTTTCGTATTAGCATTATTGCAGCTTCAAATACGCTTACAGCAACAAGCGCGAGCACCAGTTGAATAAGTACACCGGTTCCAAAAAAGAAAACTTGAGCAATTAGCCCAGGAATACACGCAGCAATAACGCTAAGCATTAATCGCGTTAACGATTTATGGCTGTGATTATGCGGCGAACTGGCCATGGTTAATTTCATGACTGATTATTTCCTTCTTTTTGTAACTTTTTAGCTTTTGCTCTCGCAATTGCTGCGGCCACGGCGGCTTTTTTCTTATCGTCGGCTGATTTAGGTTTATCTGCTTCAGTAGAATTGGATGAGTCATCGGTATTATTGTTTGCACCCTTTAGTGCAGCACTATCAATTTGTGGCTCTTGAGTTTGTTCGGCTTCTTCTAATGCTTGTGCCGCTTTTTTAGCTTTTGCGCGCGCAATGGCCGCAGCTACCGCTGCTTTTTTATCATCAACGGGTGCCGCGCGTTGTGGTTCTTCACTCACGGTTTGCTCGGTTTCTTCTAATGCTTTAGCTGCTTTTTTAGCTTTTGCGCGAGCAATGGCCGCCGCTACGGCTGCTTTTTTATCATCAGCAGGCATATCGCTTTGTGGCTCTTCACTCACGGTTTGCTCAGCGCCATCTAATGCTTTAGCCGCTTTTTTAGCTTTTGCACGAGCAATGGCCGCCGCTACCGCTGCTTTTTTGTCATCAACAGGGGCATCAGTTTGTGGCTCTTCACTTACTGTTTGTTCAGCGTTATCTAATGCTTGTGCTGCCTTTTTGGCTTTAGCACGAGCAATGGCCGCCGCTACCGCTGACTTTTTATCATCAACAGGGGCATCGTTTTGTGGCTCTTCACTCACGGTTTGCTCGGTATCTTCAAGTGCTTTAGCTGCTTTTTTAGCTTTTGCACGCGCAATAGCTGCCGCTATCGCTGCTTTTTTGTCATCAACAGGGGCATCGTTTTGTGGCTCTTCACTTGCTGCTTGTTCAGCGTTATCTAATGCTTGTGCTGCTTTTTTAGCTTTAGCTCGAGCAATGGCCGCAGCTACCGCTGACTTTTTATCATCAACAGGGGCCACGTTTTGTGGCTCTTCACTTGCTGCTTGTTCAGCGTTATCTAATGCTTGTGCTGCTTTTTTAGCTTTAGCGCGAGCAATGGCTGCAGCGACTGCTGATTTTTTATCATCAACGGGCGCAGTATCGGCCGATTCATCTGTTTGAGATTTTTGCTCTTTATATTTACGCGCTTGTTCTTTACGTAGTGCGCGCTCTTTTGCTACTTCGCTGTTGTCAGGTTCTAATTCAGCAGATTGATCGCCTAGCTTTTTAGCTTTAGCGCGTGCAATAGCAGCTGCAACAGCTGATTTTTCATCGCCGTTATCTGATTTATTTTTAACGCGGGCTAGTGCCTCTGCTACTTTTTGCTTTTCGTCAGCAGATTTAGCGGCAGGTTTACGTTTGTGGCGGTTTTGACGTTCTTCTTGCTCGCGATCTAAACGCTCTTTTCGTGCATCAAAACGCTCTTTTGCTCTGTCGGCTTTAATTTTATCCGCTTGTTGTTCTTTAATTTCAACTTTGGCTATACGGTAGTACTGTACAAGAGGGATTTCGCTTGGGCACACATATGCACAAGCACCACACTCAATACAGTCAAATAAATTATGCTCTTGTAGTTTGTCGTACTCTTTTGATTTAGCAAACCACTGCAATTGCTGTGGTAATAAAGACGCAGGGCAGGCATCAGCACAAGCGCTACAACGTATACAGGCTTTTTCAGGGCCGGGCTCCGCTAGCTCTTTATGATCAGGCGCTAAAATACAGTTAGTTGTTTTAACTATGCCAATACGCACTGTGGGTAGCGTAAAGCCCATCATTGGGCCGCCCATTACAACACTTTGCTGCGGTACAGGTGAGAAACCTTGGCAATCAAGTAAATGCTTTATTTCAGTGCCAAGTAGTGCCCATACATTCCCAGGCTTATGAATAGTGTTACCTGTTACCGTAACTATACGTTCAATGAGTGGTTTACCTTCATAAACGGCTTGTTGTACGGCAAACAAAGTCCCGGTGTTATGCACTAAAATACCAATATCGGCAGGAATACCAATGCTAGGAACTTCACGGTTAGTAAGTAATTTAATTAATTGCTTTTCACCGCCAGATGGATAAATAGTTGGCACCGTTTGAATAATAATTTTTGAGTTATGCTCAGCTGCTTGCTTCATTGCTGCAATAGCTTCAGGCTTGTTATCTTCTACACCCACAATGCACAGTGTTGGGTTTAAAAGTTGCTGCATTATTTCAATGCCTTGGATAACTTCTTTAGCGTGTTCGCGCATTAAAACGTCATCGGCAGTAATATAAGGTTCGCACTCAACAGCATTTACAATCAAAAATTCGATAGGTTGCTTGGTATCTGCTTTTACATAAGTAGGAAAACCAGCACCACCCATACCGCTAATACCGGCTTGGTGAATAATATTTATCAGCTCATCATGACTAAGCTCAGCAGGATTTTTATTTTTATTTAGAGCTACCCATTCGTCTTTGCCGTCTGGTTCAATAATAACACTTAGTTCAGGTAGGGCCGATGGATGTGCTGATGGCATAGGTGCAATATCAGTAACCACACCAGAGCTTGGAGCATGCACAGGTACCGACCAGTTAGCAGCAGGCGCTGTAAGTGGTTGGCCTTTTAAGACGTGTTGGCCTTTTTCTACAAGTAACTTACCGTTTGCGCCTATGTGTTGCTTAAGCGCAACAATGAGTTTGTCGGGCAACGGTAGGCGAGTGATACTCGCACTATTAGAGAGTGATTTTTGTTGTGGTGGGTGTATGCCGCCAGGAAATGCCCACACGGTGCCTTTTTTTATTTGTTCAAGTAACTTGTCCACTCAAACCTCTAATCTATTTGTGTAACAGGAATAGCATCTAGCTGCCATTTCCAGTTTTGTTTAGTTTCGGCTACAGGTAGCATATCAATGCAATCTACAGGGCAAGGCTCAACACATAAATCACAGCCAGTACATTCATCAATTAATACAGTGTGCATTTGACGAGTTGCGCCCAAAATGGCGTCAACCGGGCAGGCTTGAATACATTTGGTACAGCCAATACATTCATCTTCGCGAATATAAGCCACTGTTTTTATAGGTTCTGCTTGCTCGCCACCGGCAAGTGGTTTTTCATCAACACCCATTAAGCCGGCAAGCTTTTTCATGGTTGATTCGCCGCCCGGTGGGCATTTATTTATTTCATCGCCATTGGCTATGGCTTCGGCGTAAGGGCGACAACCCGGGTAGCCACATTGTCCGCATTGAGTTTGCGGCAAAATAGTATCAATTTGCTCAACAATAGGGTTACCTTCAACGCGAAAGCGAATTGCTGCAAACCCTAAAATAAGTCCAAAAATGAGTGCTAGCGAACCAATCGCTATCAAGGCATAAAACAAGGTCATATTAAAACTTCACTAATCCAGTAAAACCCATAAACGCCATCGACATTAAGCCTGCAGTGATCATTGCAATAGAGGCGCCTTTAAAAGGCGTAGGAACGTCAGCAGCTGCTAAACGTTCTCGTAGTGCTGCAAATAATACAAGCACTAAAGAAAAACCAACCGCAGCACCAAAACCATACACTGCAGATTGTAAAAACGAATGATCTTCTTTGATATTTAATAAAGCCACACCTAATACCGCACAGTTAGTGGTGATCAGCGGTAAAAATATGCCTAATAAACGATATAGAGTAGGGCTTGTTTTACGCACAACCATTTCGGTAAATTGCACTACAACGGCAATCACTAAAATAAAGCTCATGGTGCGTAAAAAGGCGATATCCAGAGGGATTAAAATATATTGATTAACTAAATAGCTAGTTACAGAGGCAAGGGTAAGCACAAACGTGGTTGCCAAAGACATACCAATCGCCGTATCAAGCTTACCTGATACGCCCATAAACGGACATAAGCCTAAAAATTGTACTAATACAAAGTTATTAACCAGAACGGTTCCAATCAATAACAAGACATATTCTGTCATGTGTGCCTCACGCTATAATAAACGTGGGTATTATCCTTTTTTCTTTATCGATTAACAACACATGAGAAGCAAATAAACGACTCAATCAGTAATGATATTAAAGCGACTTAAGATTTCAGGTGTAATTAGAATAGGATCGATATTATATGGCTTTAAAATATCTTTAAATTGATCGTGTTCTTGGTATAAATCTAATAGTGCTTTATTAAATAGGGCAATTTGTTCAGGAGATAATTGAATTTTATTAAAACCAATAAAATAGGGGGATTCGCTTTGTAAAAAGGCCAAATTAACATGATGTAAGTTAAATTGTTTTAGCCTAGCGCGTGCTTGTAAAGTATTGGCAAAGTACCCATCTATACGATTGTTTTCTATCATTTTTACACCCGTGCCATTGGCATCGGTGAGTAAAACAATATCAAATTCCCTCAATCCGTCTTTAATCATTTGTTGCTGTATTTTAACTAGTTGAAAAGATGCATTTGAAGGGCCAAAAACAGCAATTTGCATTTTTTGTAGATCATTGAGGCTTTTGATGGTTTTTTTTGCACCCTCAGGTTGAAAAAAGGCATATTGCATCTTCATAAGCGGGATCGAAAAATAAAGCCATTCGTCACGGTCAAGATTCCAGCCCATAGGAAAGTTTCCTTGAGCTTGCAGGTTTTTTAACATGAGCTTAGAGCGACGATTTGGTACGCTGACAAACTCACATTTATAATTGAGGCGTTTACACGCTAAGGTAAGTATATCAACAAAGGGGCCAGCGGCATTATCGTGTTCATCAACAAATGAAAATGGAGGATAGTTATGAGTGCTAAAAACTAATACTTTTTGCGGGGCGTTTGCGTACAAACTCAAAGGCATAATAAAAAGTATAATAAAGGTAATTACTCTTTTCATGATGCCTCCAATAGACTATATGTCTTTAGGTTTTTCTATGTAATAACCTTGAACGCCATCTAAACACAACGTTTCTATAATGTGCTTTTCTTCTTGGCTCTCAACGCCCTCAGCAAATACACTAACACCAATGCGGTGGGCTAAATCGACCATTAAGCGCATAAAGTACTGATTGTTTTTATCGTCTTCAAGGCCGCGAGTATAACTTGCGTCCATTTTAATAAAGTCAGGTTTTAAATCTCGGAAAAACTTAAACGAAGTTAAGCCAACACCAAAACGTTCAACTGTAACGCGTGCGCCAACACGGTGAACCATGTCGATAAAGCGCTTACTAGCCTTGATGTTTTGCTGTAAACCAAACTCGCTTACTTCAAATACTAGTTTAGATGCAATATGCGTATCTTTCAATAATCGGCGCTCTAGCCAAATTACAAACTGATCGTTGTGTGCACTAGAAGCTGTCACGTTTAAACCAAAAAACTTTTCAGATAAATTACGGCTTTTAACCTTTTCAAGAGAAGAGTCTATGATCAGGCGATCAATTTCTATTGCCATATCAAGCTTTTCGGCCATCGCTAAAAAAGAAGCGGTAGGCAGTACTTGATTGTCTTCTGTTTTAAATCGAACTTGTACTTCAGCGTAGGCTTTTATGCTTTTACCAAGCGGCATAATGTTTTGCATTACCAAATGCACACGCTTAGATTCAATAACTTCTTTAATAACCTTACGCCAGTTTTGATTACCAAAACCCGCACTTACGTTATTAACTAAATCGGTTTCGCGTTGTACGTGCCATGCGTTTACTTGTTTTGATTGCGCCATACTCATTGCGTTATCAACAACAGAAAGCAATTCGCCTAACGGCTTACCTTTTTCGTATCCTACAATACCCGTATTAGCTACCGAGCTTAACTCTTGGTTTTGTTGGTACTGCGTGAAGCGCGATTGCAGGTTTTCACCAAAGCGCTCAGCTTCTTTTAAAGGAATGTGGGGTAGTACGACAGCAAAGTCAGAGCTGTTTAATCTAAATATTTGGCTGCCAGTGTAAGTGCCGCTTATGTGCTTAATAATATCGGCAACGCCTTTTACGTACTCATCACCTTTTTGATAACCACGGCTTTGGTTTATAGCTTGTAGTTCGCTACAACGAACCATAGCTAAAGAGCCAAATGTACTTTGCTCAGTGTTTTCAATATTTTTTTCGTAGTACTCAACAAACATATTACGATTACCAAGCGAGGTAATTACATCTTTGTACGCTTCATGCTTAATAGTCATAGCAGCGCTTTGTATGTCTTCGTTTTTGTTTTTTAAGAAATGTGATAATCGATTAAAGCTAGGTACTAAATCTTTTCCCATTTTTTTCAATCGAGTGCCATCTAGTGCTGTTTCTAAATCATTATCAACTTGGTTTTGATTGATATAAATATCGATAATGTCAGCAACTGTTGTACTTATGTTTTTATTTAAGTGGTAAAAAATAGATTTCATTAGAATTATTGGAATAATAACTAAAATGGCAGAAATCAAAATAACAATAAAAAGGGACGTTTGTAGCTGCGACGCTAAATGCTCAATGTTAAGTACAAATTCAACTTTTATATCTGAGGCGTCATTTACAGCAAATTGAGGACGCACTGAGTTAAAGTTAGAGAGTACAAAATCAGCAAACATTGGTAATTGAGTAGGGGGGTTAATACTAAATATTTCAGCCCCTTGGTAATCTCTTAGAGTGAAGCTTGAAAACGTTTTACCATCTGCAATTGATTGTTTTAAATTTTGAGCAGAAATATCGTCTAAAGAAAGGTCATTAATATACTTAGTAACAGTAGTTTGCGCACTTTTTTGTGCATCACTTACCGCAGTATCAAAGCTTATAGATATGAAGTAGCTTCCTGCTGCAACACACAATAACCAAGAGATAATTTGTATAAAAATAAGTTTTTTAAATCCAGCCATGTTTTCAGTCTTTTAATAATTCAAAAGGGAAGGAATCAAGTCCTTGATTAATAAACTAAGTACAGCGCATTAAGGAATAAACTAATGCTTTAGTTATATAAGGAAGAGTAGTGGAATTAGCTTGAGATGTCTATGAAATTCTTAGAATTGGCTCCCCCTCCCCGACTCGAACGGGGGACCTGCGGATTAACAGTCCGTCGCTCTAACCAACTGAGCTAAGGGGGAACTAAATGATAATTATGAATTTGGCTCCCCCTCCCCGACTCGAACGGGGGACCTGCGGATTAACAGTCCGTCGCTCTAACCAACTGAGCTAAGGGGGAACTACATCATAAACATAAACTTGGCTCCCCCTCCCCGACTCGAACGGGGGACCTGCGGATTAACAGTCCGTCGCTCTAACCAACTGAGCTAAGGGGGAACTACATCGTAAACATAAACTTGGCTCCCCCTCCCCGACTCGAACGGGGGACCTGCGGATTAACAGTCCGTCGCTCTAACCAACTGAGCTAAGGGGGAAGCGTCTTGCCTTTCAACGGGGCGAAATATTAATGACCGCGCCGCAAAGTGTCAACATATAAAAGTCATAAATTGAAAAAAGAGGTTTATTCGTTGTTTTTGTGTTCGATCTGCGTGTTTTATAGCTCTATTAAAGTTACTTTTTTAAAAATTTAAGAATAACAATGTGACTTTTATTATTGCTGAGCCTTCAAATTGGTTAAATTAAACACGGTATTAAAGTGGCTTGTTATTAAAAAACAACTCAAAAACATAAAAACTCATTTTTTACTTAGCGATATTTCTCGTATTTAATTCGTTTTTGTTTTAATTTTCTAAAAATATATCTATGCGTATATTCACAGAAATATTTTTTGATCTAAATTGTGATCTAATCACTATGTATAAAATGAGTATTTTTTTTATCCGTTCAAAAATAGAGCAATCAATAACTTAACTTTGTATTAAACGTTTTTTTATACCTAACGTACAACTATGTTAAGAAGAAAAATTGGTGAGCTACAGTTTTTAGCGTGAGTTTATAAAAATGCCACAATTAACAAATGGTCAATTGGTTGGATATCACTGAAAATGGAGGCTCTCTCAAAGCCTTTATAAATGCGGGTTTGAATGAGTTATCCACGGTTTCTGTGGATAACTCTGTTTATGAAACTTTAAGAACATCATCGGCACCAATGGTTTAGGGTGCTACAACGATTTCAAGCTTTTAAATCACTATTTTTAATTCAATATAAAACAATGGGTTATGATTTGATGCTGAATGTATGCAACTCGATGAGGGAATTTTTTCGTAACGATAAACCAAGCAGTACCTTTGTGTGAAAAAGCATCATATATCACTGGGTGTTTGTAATAAAAGTTATAAAAATGTGTTTTAATTGGTTTTTGGTGTGTTTAGGCTCTATTTTAACAAAAAGATGCAAAAACTAAGTTTTACTATTTTTTCGAATCTTTACTTCTTTAATTACTTCAATTGTAGTGATAAATCCGTGGCTTGAACTGCCTTGATGCTTTAAAATGATTCGTTCAGTAAAAGAGGCCTATTTATTTCATGCGCGCAATTTCAAAATCCCAGACTCGCCCAGATTTACTAAACGATCCCATCTTGCCCACATTAAAGACGATGACCATCCCGATGATATTCGGCATGATCACGCTAATGATGTTCAATATTGTCGATACATTCTTTATAAGTTTACTAGGCACTGAGCCGCTTGCAGCGGTGAGCTTTACATTTCCGGTTACCTTTACCGTTATTAGCTTAGCAATAGGGTTGGGGATCGGTACATCGGCGGTAATAGCAAAAGCGCTCGGTAGTAATAAAATAGATGAAGCGCGTTTTGACGCCAGTATTTCTTTAATGGTTGGTGTGGTTCTGGTTATTGTGTTGTCATCTGTTGGGTATTTACTGATTGACCCCATATTTACTTTGCTAGGAGCGGGCGCACAAGTATTGCCGTTAATACACGAATACATGAATATATGGTTTATCGGTAGTGTATTTTTAATAACCCCAATGATTGGTAACTCGGTACTGCGCGCCAGTGGCGATACAAAAACGCCAAGTATAGTAATGGGTGGAGCAGGGCTGATAAACGCCGTACTCGACCCTATACTGATATTTGGTTTTGGGCCAATACCTGCCTTAGGTATTCAAGGCGCTGCCATAGCAAGTGTTATTGCATGGTCGGTTGCTGTGGTTATTATTTTATATATATTAGCGGTTAAAAAACGCTTGTTGAGCCTAAAAGCAGGCAAGCAAACAGTGACTGGCGCTATTCGTAAAATATTAAAAATTGGTTTGCCTGCTGCCGGCGCAAACATGCTTACACCGGTTGCAATGGCCGTAATGACCGCTATGGTTGCGCACCACGGGCCAGAAGCCGTAGCCGCATTTGGAGTGGGAAGCCGAATAGAATCTATTGCAAGTATATTAGTGCTTGCGCTATCTATGACTTTGCCGCCGTTTGTTAGCCAAAATTTTGGGGCTGGCAAATTGTGCCGCGTTAAAGAAGCGTATACCGGTACACTAAAATTTGTGATGGTATGGCAATTTGCTATTTACGTATTACTCATTGCATTTTCAGGTGTTATAAGCCAATTGTTTGGTAAAGAACAAGCCGTAATAGATGTAATTAAGCTCTTTATTTATACCATCCCGTTAAGCTATGGCTTACAAGGGGTGATCATATTATCAAACTCATCGTTTAATGCTTTACACAAACCAATGTACGCACTGGTATTAAGTGTCATTCGGTTATTCATATTTTATGTACCATTTGCTTATGTAGGCAACGAAATAGCCGGATTATTAGGGCTGTTTATTGGCGCTGCTTTAGGTAACTTATTTACAGCAATAGTGGCGTATAAATGGTTTATGAAAAAACTAGAAACGCTGAGCGGCGAATCGTTACAGGAGTGCAATAATTGAGCGACCATTTTCAGTTGAAATCACATTTTAAACCAGCAGGCGATCAGCCAACAGCGATTAAACAGCTGTGCGAAGGCCTAGAAGCAGGGCTTGCACATCAAACATTATTAGGCGCCACTGGTACAGGTAAAACCTTTACCATGGCTAATATTATTAACGATTTAAACCGTCCAACAATAATAATGGCGCACAATAAAACACTTGCCGCGCAGCTATACGGAGAAATGAAAGAGTTTTTCCCTAAAAATGCGGTTGAGTATTTCGTATCGTATTACGATTACTACCAGCCAGAAGCCTATGTTGTATCAAGCGACACCTTTATTGAAAAAGATGCCTCGATAAACGAGCACATAGAGCAAATGCGTTTAAGTGCAACCAAAGCACTGCTTGAACGCCGCGACACCATTATTGTGGCGTCGGTATCGGCTATTTATGGTTTGGGCGACCCTAAGTCATATATGAAAATGATGCTGCTTTTAAAAGTGGGCGAAAAAGTAGATCAACGCGACATGCTACGTCGCCTTGCCGAAATACAATATACGCGTAACGACATAGATTTTAGCCGTGGTACGTATCGTGTACGCGGTGAAGTGGTTGATATATTTCCTGCAGAATCTAGCACCTTCGCAATTCGCGTAGAAATGTTTGATGACGAAATAGAGCGCTTGAGTATTTTTGATCCGCTTACTGGCGCCGTCGAAAAGCATATAATACGCACCACTATCTATCCAAAAACACACTATGTTACCCCGCGTGAAAAAATACTCGGTGCTATCGATAAAATACAAGAAGAACTAAAAGATCGAAGAGCCCAGTTACTCAGTGCTAATAAATTAGTAGAAGAACAACGTGTAACACAGCGTACGCAATACGATATAGAAATGATGCGAGAGCTAGGTTATTGCTCTGGTATAGAAAACTACAGCCGCTATTTGTCGGGTCGTACGCCAGGCGATCCGCCGCCTACGTTACTTGATTATCTCCCAGACGACGCATTGATGATTATTGATGAATCGCACGTAACCGTATCGCAAATTGGCGCGATGTATAAAGGCGACAGAAGCCGTAAAGAAAACTTAGTTGAGTATGGCTTCAGAATGCCCTCTGCAATGGATAACAGGCCGCTGCGCTTTGAAGAATTTGAAGCTATTTCACCACAAACAATTTATGTATCGGCTACACCTGGTGATTTTGAATTAGAGCGTTGTGTGGGCGCAATTGCAGAGCAAGTAATTCGCCCAACAGGACTGCTTGACCCACTTATTGAAGTTCGCCCAGTAGGCGATCAGGTAGACGACCTCCTATCAGAAATTTACAAAAGTGTAGAGAAGGGCGAGCGTGTACTTGTAACCACTTTGACCAAACGTATGTCGGAGGATTTAACCGATTACTTAAGTGAGCACGACGTAAAAGTGCGTTACTTACATTCAGACATAGACACAGTTGAACGCGTTGAAATTATTCGTGATTTACGTGCTGGCGTGTTTGATGTGTTAGTGGGTATTAACTTACTTCGAGAGGGCCTGGATATGCCAGAAGTGGCGCTAGTAGCCATACTTGATGCCGATAAAGAAGGTTTTTTACGCTCGGCGCGTTCAATTATTCAAACCATTGGTCGTGCTGCACGTCACTTAGATGGTCGCGCTATTTTATATGGCGACAGAATCACAAAATCGATGGCTAAGGCCATGGACGAAACAGCGCGCAGACGCGAAATTCAGCATGCTTATAATATTGAACACGGTATTGAACCGCATTCACTAGCCAAAAAGATTCTTGATGCGATGGATATAGGCGAAGAAGCCGGCCCTAAAGATAACCTTAGACTTGTTCGTAAAGACTCTAAAAAGGTACTTAGCGCCAAAGAAATTACCGTACAAATTAAGCAGCTTGAAACCAAAATGCATGCATACGCAAGCGACTTAGAATTTGAAAAAGCGGGCTCTGTTCGCGATGAAATACATGAACTACAACAACAGTTGATTAATTAAAAATGACAGCAAACTTTACTCCTCTTATTACTGCGCTTAAAGATGCGCCAATTTTAAAAAATGAACTGTGCCGTGTTTTTCATGGTCGAGGCCACAGTGTTGAGGCGTTAAGTCATATTAATTTAGACTTTTATCCGCCAAGTTTGTTTTTGGTTTCGTACGACGAAATTGACGAACAAACACTAAGCGAGCTTACCGATGTTGTGTGGCAGTGGGCACAAAAAAACCAGCCAGAACTTATTACGTCACTTGTTTATCAGCAGCGCGCTGGCGTACAAAGCCAAAACACCGTGGTTTATGGGCAATTACCTAACCCGCATGTTGTAACCGAAAACGGCATTCGTTTTTTGGTTGATTTACAGAGCCGCCAAAATACCGGAATATTTCCCGATATGCGCAGCGGCCGTGAGTTTGTAATGGCTAATAGTAAGCATGGCAAAGTGCTTAATTTATTTTCGTACACGTGTGGGTTTTCGCTTGCAGCCATGCAAGGCGGAGCGGATCATGTAATGAACATGGATATGAGCAAAGGCGTACTTAAAGTCGGTAAGCAAAACCATCAATTAAATGGTTTTGAGCGCGGCGTGAGTTTTTTACCTCATGATATTTTAAAGTCGTTTGGAAAACTAAAAAAAGCAGCCCCGTTTGACTTAATAATAGTTGATCCGCCAAGCTTTCAAAAAGGCAGCTTTATTTTAACTAAAGACTATCAAAAAGTGCTGCGCAGGTTGCCAGAGCTACTTTGCGATACCACACAATTGTTATTGTGCGCTAATAGCCCAGAGCTTAGCGAAGAGGCGTTTAAGGCGTTAATAAACGAGCACACCCAAGGCGCAATTGAATTTGTTGAGCGCCTAGCCCCTACCGAGCGTTTTATTGAAGTAGACAGCGACAGAAGCTTAAAAGCACTTATCTACAAAACGTCACAAATACCTGATTAAATGAAGCTCAGCAAACGCCTAACTGCCATTGATACATTAATTTCGCAGCATCACGATATTATTTGGGATTGCTGCTGCGACCATGGTTATTTAGGCATGGCGCTATTAAAACGCGCAGCTGCAAACCAGGTTATTTTTGTAGATATAGTCGCCACTTTAATGAACGACCTAGAAGCGCAATTATCATCTATAAATAAATTACAAAAAACCTGTAATAAAAATCCGCAGTGGCAGGTCTTATGTCAGGATGTAGGCAAAATTGAAATTGCTCAAAGTAAAAGCCAAGTAGTTGTAATAGCAGGTGTTGGCGGTGAGCTGTTGTTAAGTTTAATACAACAAATTATTGCTAATAACGTAAGTGAGCATTTAAATAATGTTCGTTTTATTTTGTGCCCAGTGCATCACACTTATAAGTTGCGAGTCGGTTTAAAACAATTAGGTTTAGGGCTTGTAAGTGAGCAAATAGTTTACGACAACAAACGTTTTTATGAAGTGATTGAAGTGAGCTTTAGTAGCAATAATGAGATTAGTCACACCGGTAATAAAATGTGGGACTTTGCGAGTAGAGAACACGCTATGTATCAGCGCCAACTCATAAATCATTATAATAAAATGATCAATAAAGATAAGCCATACTATCAAAAAGTTATAACAGACTATCAAGAACTCACCGATAGTTAAAAAAGCCCGAAAGTAGGGCGTACATGTGATCTAATTACGACATTGACGACGTAATGTGTTCATAGTTTATATCGCACAACGCGAGTTTATTTGGTTTATTTATGTCAGATAACAAGAGTCACATTAATCATTTGCTTAGTAATGAGCAAAAATGGCAACACAGTTACGAGCAACCTATTTCTTATGCACCCCTTGTGCAATTGGCTAATAGTAGCTGGGTGGTGCCACAACATTTTTTACGTTACAAGCACACGCTTGAAAGCGTAAACGAAGTGCTTGAGAGTATAGAATTTTCGGCTCATTTTAGAGTGCTTGCTGCACAAAAAGGTGAAGAAATTTACCTGCAAGTAGCAGTGCTCAGCCCAGATAACTATCAAAAAAGCGCATCTGCAAATGAAGGCAAAGCTAAAAAGCTATTATTTGGCAGACGCTGGATAGTAGAGGAAAACTTACCTACTTCAGAGCTTATTCAAACTGCATTTTTAGCGTTAAAAGTAGCGCGTGAACATGAAGTAAGAGAGCTTTTTCAGTTAATGCAAAGCGGCGCAATAAGTACGCCATTTAATAACCATCACGACTTACCGGTAATGGCGCAAAACCCTGAGCTTGTTAAAAGCGCAAGTGCAAAAAGCCGTGTTGATGAAGTGCTTAAACGTATTGTATTTGCAGGGAAAAGTATTGAGCTTAAGAGCCAGCAGCAAATAGCCGAGCAACATTTATATACTGTTGAGCTTTTATGTAAAGATTGCCAACTTAGCGAGTTTAATAACAAAACTATTTCGTTTTTAACAGCAGACTCATCTGCTAATAGTTTTTTACATGGCTTAATTACGGCATTAGTAGCTACAAGTAATGACTACGTAAACGAGCAATTTAAGTACAAAGGTTTTGCGCGCTTTAGTAAGCACGTTGTGGTTGAACAAATAGGTAACTTAAGTATCGCTATGCGCTCGCCAAGTACCGTAGGGCTTTGCTCTATGGGTAAGCAACATGCTAACCAGTTAAACTTTGAGATAGACAGCGGGCGAGCACCACAGGGCTGCGGGCAAGCTATTGGTGGCTTTTTAGCTGCACATGGTATTGAGCAGCCAGAAAACGCGCATTTATATCCAAATTATTTATAACAATTTAAAGCTTATTAATTTCATCTTTAACGCTAAAGCTTGAATCAGTAACAATAGCCTCAAGTGTTTGTACACGCTCTTTTAGTGCAAGCACTTGTGCGTTTGTATCAGCTAATTGTTTGTGAGCATCGCTGTTGTTGTTTTGCATTTTATGCTTAAACTCAAGATGCTTTTTATACATATCGTAAACCACTCCTGAGCCAACCGAAATTAGTACAATAAGTACAATCATCGTAGTTCCAGACATAATCTCATTCCTTATCATTTTATTATTCGTTTATGGTTAAAGTATAACCTTTAAGCGCTTTTGATAAAGCTGACAATTGTAACTTAATTTGTATAGTTCACTTAAGCTCAGCTTTGAGTGTGTTCATCATTTATACACTTTAGATATTGTTTAATAACGTCAGTGTCACCATATAATAAACATATTTTAGCCAATACAGTGAGTTGCCATGTTAAATAATAAAATACCTCCCGTTATTGTTGTGCTGTTTTTTGCAGGCATAATGGCGCTTATTGCGCATTACAGTGTTATTGATTTCACCGTATTTATTACCTACCTAGCAGCAAGTTTGGTCATTATAGGGTGTTTTTTTTGTATTGCAGGGGTGGTGAGTTTTAAACTAGCAAACACCACTGTAAACCCTAATAAACCAGAGCAAGCATCAAAACTTATTACCAGTGGCATTTATAAAATCTCACGTAATCCTATGTATGTGGGTTTTGCATTTATTTTAGCAGGGTGGGGTATTTGGTTAAGTTCCTTGTGGGCACTTTTATGTATTATCGGTTTTATTGCGTATTTAACGTTTTTTCAAATAATACCCGAGGAGCGTGCGCTCACTAAATTATTTGGTGAAGAGTTTACGGCTTACAAAGCGCGCGTAAAGCGCTGGTTGTAATTTATACCCATTCGTTAAAATTAAACAAACAAAAAAGGCTATCGATGATAGCCTTTTTTGTTTGTAGCAACTGTATTACTAATTAATTGCTGCTTATTCGTATTCTAACGGGTCTGTAATGTTATTTAGTGCAAATGCTTCAAGGCGTTCTTGGCACGCGCCACATTTACCACAGGCCTTTTCACGGCCGTTATAACAAGTCCACGTTTGGCTGTAATCTAATCCCATTTCAATACCGTCGGTTAAAATACCAATTTTAGTATTGTTTAAGTATGGGCTAAAAATTTCTACAGCGTCGTAGTTAGCAATACGACACACATCATCCATTTTTTGCACAAATTCAGGACGGCAGTCAGGGTAAATAGCATGATCCCCAGAGTGAGCGCCGTAATAAACTTGGCCAGCTTTAAGCGATACCGCGTAACCAACAGCAAGCGAGAGCAAAATCATATTACGATTAGGTACAATCGTACTTTTCATGCTTTCTTCTTCGTAATGGCCTTCAGGTACATCAATATCATCAGTAAGTGATGAGCCACCAATAAGTTGGTTAATCGCCGAAATATCAACAATTTTGTGCGGAACGTTTAATTTTTCGCACACACTTGCCGCCACTTTAAGCTCTTTTACATGACGCTGACCATAGTCAAATGATAGGGCATATACATCATGGCCTTGTTGCAGGGCTTTATTTAATACGGTAAATGAGTCCATACCGCCGGAATAAATAACAACTACTTTTTGCGTCATATCTGTTTTGCTCTTAGTTTTAATAGAGGTTTATATCAGGGCGCGATATACTACACGGCCGCAGCTTAAATAACAATTTTTGCACAGCGCTTTTTGGTTTTTTAATAGTAGCAATTTGGCTGCTAGGTAGTAAGTGAGATCTCTTTTGTACAAAATTAATGAAGTGTTTGAAACCATTCAAGGTGAAGCTAGTTTTACTGGCACACCCTCAATATTTTTACGTCTGCAAGGTTGCCCTGTAGGCTGCTCTTGGTGCGACACTAAGCAAACCTGGGATGTTGATAACGTATATAAAGTATCGCTGGACGAAACCGTAGAAAAAAAGGCCGACTCAGATCATTGGGCTAACGCCAGTGCAGAGCAAATTTTAGCGTTGTTTCAATCGCGTGGGTATACCGCAAAGCATGTAGTAATTACCGGCGGCGAGCCATGCATGTTTGATTTAAACCCAGTATGTAACTTATTACACGAACACGGCTTTAGTACACAAATAGAAACCAGCGGTACGTTTGAAATACTCGCCCCAGAGCAAACATGGGTAACGGTATCGCCAAAAATTAATATGCGCGGTGGTTATGAAGTACTTACCAGCACAATGAAGCGTGCAAACGAGATTAAACACCCCGTTGCTATGCAAAAGCACGTAGAAGAGTTAGAAGAACTATTTGTTAAAACAGGTGTTAACCCAAAGCTTGTTTACTTGCAGCCAATTAGCCAAAAAGTATCGGCAACCAAATTAGCAATCGACACCTGCATTGCCAAAAACTGGCGCCTATCTATACAAGTACATAAGTATTTAGGAATTAGTTAAAGCGCAGTTTAAAGTGATAGTAGGTAGATACCATCTCTTCTAACCAGCCTCAAGCTTTCTTTAAATAGCTTGGGGCTGATATTCAGTTTGATTCTTCACA
>NZ_JADYXO010000026.1:0-51385 GCF_015864295.1 Pseudoalteromonas sp. NZS127_1
TATTCCTATATTCCTATATTCCTATATTCCTATATTCCTATATTCCTATATTCCTATATTCCTATATTCCTATATTCAGTAACATCAAAACACCCACTGTAAACTCATACCATTTTGTTTTAACCAATTAGATGATGTTTTGTAATCGGGGAAAAACGCCTCTACTCGCTGCCAAAAAGCTTTGCTATGATTTAAATACTTTAAATGGGCAAGCTCATGAACAATCACATAATCTATAGCGTGGTAAGGAGCACCTATAAGATGTAAATTAAAAGTGAGTTCTCGCTTGCTATTACAACTCCCCCACTTTCGTTTATAAACACCTATTTTTAAATCATTTGGCAACTCTTCACCCATTTGAGTACAGAAATACGCTAAACGCATTTCTATGTAAGCAATAAGCTGCTCTTTTAAATAAGTCTCTAATAGCTGTCGATACTTTTGATTAGTGTTTTTAACTCGAGGAGATATTGTAATAAGTAAGTGGTCATCATACGGGGTTACTTTGGAATCTTGGCCTGAGTCCAATTTCAAATAAATAGTTTCTGAAAAAACACTTATTTTTTTAGATTCAAAAGGGTACTGCTTAGTGTCATCAATTGACAATTGTTTTTTTAATTGTTCTGCAACCCACTCTTGTTTGTCAAATAACCAAGTATCAATGTGTTTTTTTGCGACAAAATGTGGCGCATACACAGTTACCTTTTGACTATGCACTTTTATTGCGACTGTTTTGCGTCTAGTACTCTTTTTTAGTTGATATTCAAACACGACCTAAACTCTAAATATTGCATCCGTTTATATAATCCATATTACCATCAATTTTAAACTCTTAGGCATACAGTCGCACCTAACTCCTAATCCACTTTATTATAATAAGCTATAGATTGAGCCGTCTGTTTTATTTGAATTGAAAGTTAAAATATTTTATTTACTTCAATAACAAAAAATAAATAAACTTGGTTAGAATTCGTCACTTTATAGCGCGATTAGAAATAACGGTTCATTTATTAGTAAATTAGATTAAACTTGTAAAATAAAGATTATATTTCGAGCCGTTATGCTATCAGCTTTCTTCATTACAGACCAAGATCCAAGCCTAATACTCAATGGGGTTTACGACCCTCTTCTAGTCTCAATGTCTGTATTAATAGCCATTTTTGCTGCTTTTTTTACTACAAAGCTCATTGATTTAGCAAAAGAGACTAAATTCCCTCGTTATCAACGTTTAGCAAATATAACCGCAGCAACTGTATTTTCTTCTGGTATTTGGAGTATGCACTTTATAGGTATGTTAGCTTTTTCGCTATGTACTAATATAAGCTACGATCCAACAATCACACTACTCTCTTTTCTTCCTGCTTTATTAGCATGTCAGTATGCAGTATCAATACTTGTAAATAGTGATGGAAACTTTAGAGTGCTCAGCATTTGCTCCATCTTACTAGGGGCTGGTA
Source organism: Pseudoalteromonas sp. NZS127_1 (assembly GCF_015864295.1). Classification (NCBI taxonomy): domain Bacteria; kingdom Pseudomonadati; phylum Pseudomonadota; class Gammaproteobacteria; order Alteromonadales; family Pseudoalteromonadaceae; genus Pseudoalteromonas; species Pseudoalteromonas sp. NZS127_1. The sequence goes on from NZ_JADYXO010000026.1 coordinate 1,458, forward strand.
TTGGTACAATGCATTACAGCGGTATGGCTGCAATGGAGCTTTCCCCAATGTTGCGCTATGACCCACTGACCTTTGGCCTTTCAATTTTAGTTGCCGTCGCTCTTTCGTTTATAGCGTTATATAGCCGCTTTAATCTTGAAAAATTTTTTCCAAAACTATCATACCTACAAAATAGAGCCATCAGCGCTACAATATTAGGCTTTGCTGTTGCTGCTATGCATTATATGGGCATGGCATCTACACGCTTTGTTGCAACATCTCCTCTTTTATATGACGACGCAAATGCTTCTGCTGGGCTCACTTTTGTAGCCATCGCGGTTGCAACTGCAACGATTGCCATTACAAGCGTAGTAGCGGTACTTAATGGCATGGTCAGATATAAAATGTTACTTGAAGAAAAGTCAGCCGACGAGTCTCGCTTAAACGCAATTTTAGGCACAGCCATTGATGGAATCGTAACGATTGATCACACCGGCATTATTTTGAGCTTTAACGAATCAGCCAGTAAAATTTTTGGCTGGCACGAAAATGAAGTACAAAATCATAATATTAAAATGCTAATGGATGATGCTATCGCGATGCATCACGATAGCTACCTTTCTAAAGCTAAAAATATTGATTTAGGTAAAGTAATCGGTGTTAACCGTGAAATTTTTGCAAAGCATAAAAATGGCCACTTATTCCCGATTCGTTTGGGGATTGGAGAAGTTAATCAGCCAGGGCAAAATCCTCTATACGTAGGCTTCATAACAGACTTATCAGAGCAACGAGCTTTACAAAAAAGCCTAGAGGAAAAAGAACAAAAGTATCGCTCTTTAATGGATAACATGCCAGGTGTGGCTTTTAGGTGTAAATTTGATGATAACTGGACCATGCTTTTTATCAGCCCGAGCATCAACGAGTTAACGGGTTATAACCCTAATGAATTTACTGAACATTGCATTGAATTTAACGATCTAGTTTTAAAATCAGACCAGCAACCTATTGTAGATGCCGTCACAAAAGCCGTAGAAGAGAAACGTCAGTATTCAATCGAATACAGAATTCGCCACAGAAGCGGTAAAATCTTATGGCTTTTAGATAAAGGCAGCATCGACTTTGACCCCCAAGGCCAAGCAAAGTGGATTGATGGTGTTTTAGTCGATATTACAGAACGCAAAGAATATGAAGAAAAACTAGAGCAAGCTAAATTTAAAGCTGAAGAAGCTGCTTATGCAAAGCAATCTTTTATGGCTAATATGAGCCATGAAATACGCACCCCTATGAATTCTATAATAGGTTTTAGTGACTTGTTAATGGATACCCCACTTGATCAAGAACAACAAAAACATTTAGTGACCGTAAATAATGCAGCGCGTTCATTACTTAGATTATTAAATGAAATTCTCGATTCCGCAAAACTAGAGCGCGGTAAGCTCACTATTGAGCCAATACACTTTAGTTTAAAGCCAGTAATAGACAGTATTATTTCTACTTTTTGGTTAGAAGCTAAAAAGAAAGATTTAGAACTTAAACTTCATATTAAAGAATCAGTAAGTGCTACTTATTACGGTGACCCAGATCGACTCAGGCAAGTACTTACTAATTTAATTGGTAATGCTATTAAGTTTACCGAAAAAGGCTCTGTTACCGTAACTGTTGCTATAACACAAAATCAGCATCTGTTTTTTGAAGTGCAAGATACCGGTATTGGTATTGCAAAAGATCGTATTCAAGCAGTGTTTCAACCTTTCGAACAAGCCGATGGTACTACTACTCGCCGTTTTGGTGGTACAGGTCTTGGTACTACCATAAGCAAACAACTTGTAGAGCTTATGGGCGGAACAATAAACTTAGTAAGTGAGCTAGGTAAAGGCACCTGCTTTTACTTTTCATTGCCGCTTACTTTAGGTGACGAAACTAAAATAGATCATTTTGATGGTCTACACACACAACTGCCTGCACTTAGGGTGTTAGTAGTTGACGATATAGAGCAAAATACAGAACTACTTTCTTTACTCCTGTCACGCGATCAACATGCAGTTACCAAGGCATCTAACGGACTTGAAGCGATTAAAGTATTTGAAGAACAAGACTTTGATGTCATTTTAATGGATATACATATGCCATTGTGTGATGGCATAGAGGCAACACAAAAAATAAGAGCAATAGAAAATCAAAGACAAATTAAATACACGCCAATTATCGCGCTCACAGCCAGTGTATTACAACAAGATAAGCTTACGGCTAAAAAAGCAGGCATGAATGGCTTTGCAAATAAACCCGTCGATATAAATCAGCTAAACCAAGAAATAGCACAAGTGCTTGGTCTTGGTATTGCAAAAGAAATGGTTATATCGCAAAGCGATCCTAAAGCGCAGCATATAGATTTTGAAAAAGGGTTAGCCCTTTGGGGTTCTAAGTGTAAACAACTTACAGAGATTACTAAATTTATTAGTGACAGTAATAAACGGTTCGAAACATTATTCAGTGATAAATTATCAAACATAAAAGATGTCGATAGCACCATTCACACACTTAAAGGTGTTGCTGGTAACTTAGGTCTAATAACATTAATGAAGTTATTAACCGATTTAGAGCAAAAACAAAGTGACGCTAAAGTTATTAGTACTTTAGAGGATATAAAAAACGAGCTACTTGTCATCTCACAATTGCTATCATCTAATACTTGCGATAAGCCAAGTAGTAAGCCTGAAGATAATAGTTCTGACACGCTATCAATTGATGAAATTAAGTCACTGTGTAAGACGCTTTATCAAGATGCACAAAATGCAGAGCTAAATGATGAGCTATTAGCAAAGCTGCAACGCGGCGCACCTTCAATCTATAAAAATGAAGTTGATGCTATAGCCGAGGCCTTTGATGAATTTGATTTTGATAAAGCACACGTAATACTAGAAACCTTACTTGAAAAACTAACAAACAATGAGTATTAATTAATGGATTTTACAACAGATAGGCCACGAGTATTAATTGTTGACGATGAGCCTGCAAATCTAAAAGTAATGCGCGAAGTGTTAGGTAATCAATATCGTATGTCGTTTGCTAAATCGGGTGATGCCGCATTGGCACTACTTGAAAAAGAACTACCAAAGCTAATCTTGCTCGACATAATGATGCCAGATATGAATGGTTTTGAAGTATGTCAAATAGTTAAAGGTAACCCTAAAACATCACACATCCCAATTATTTTTGTAACTGCACTTGGTGATGAAAGCGATGAATATAAAGGTTTTGAGTTAGGCGCCGTAGATTATATTACTAAGCCAATAAGCCCTGCTATTGTAAGAGCTAGAGTTAAAACTCACTTGTCGCTAGTGCAAGCTGAGCAATTAAAACAAGCACATGTAGATTTAGTACAACGCCTAGGCCGTGCTGCTGAATATAAAGATACTGACACTGGCGAACATATAGTGCGTATGAGCCAATACAGCAAAGTATTAGCATTAGCGCTAGGTATGGATGAGCAAAGTGCAGAGCTTTTACGCCAAGCCGCCCCAATGCACGATGTTGGGAAAATTGGTATCCCTGATGCTATCTTACTCAAGCCAGGAAAGTTAACTTTTGAAGAGTTTGAACATATGAAGAAACACGCCATAATTGGTGCACAAATATTAGCAAATTCTTCATCGCCATTATTACAACTCGCTCATAAACTTGCTATTGAACACCACGAAAAATGGGATGGTTCAGGCTATCCTAACGGGATCAAAGGCGAAGAAATATCAATTGAAGGTAGAATTGTTGCCGTTGCTGACGTTTTTGATGCTCTGACTTCAAAACGCCCTTATAAAGAGGCATGGAGTGTAGAGAAAACAGTTTTGCATATGCAAGAGCAAGCAGGAGCTCATTTTGATCCCGCTCTAATCGAACTATTTGTGAAAAACTTAGACGATATTCTTGCTATAAAAAATTCAAATCAAGAAAGCTAATTCTTTTTAGCGCTGTGAGAGCCAAGCTCAACATTTGGATAGTAAGACTTTATATAACGATAGTCATGTGAGGTAATTTCATGGCTATTACCGCTTTCATCTTTAAAGTACATAGAAAACGTTACACCATGATCCGCTAGCACTGCTTTTATGTTTAAACCCTCAAGATGATTACGCCATTGAATAAATTGATCCCCTGAGGCCAAAAATGCAATCCCTTTACTACGCCCCTCACCTTCAAAAAGTGCTAAACGAGTTGTTGAACTAGTATCTTCAAGTGTTAAAGGGCCGCGTCCGTCCTCATCCCAAAAGGCAAGCTCGGGTACTACACTAAAACCTAAAACACGCTCATACCACTTAACGGCATCAACCAAGTTATCAACATTTAAATGGCAATGATCAATCCCAGATAATTTAGGTATGCTTGTATTATTCACGTTACTCACCTATTTCTGACTTTAATTGCTCTAAAAAGTCATGCATATACCTTGTACGCCTGTTCGCTTCTGCTTTAGCAGATGGCGTATTCATACTATCGGCAATATGTAATAACTTTATAAAAAAGTGATCAAGCGTGTATGTTTTATCATCAGCCTCGCGTTCAACACAAAAAGGGTCTTCTGGATTATACAATAACCGAGAAATTGATCCGCCTACTTTCATGCAGCGACTCACCCCAATAGCGCCCAATGCATCCATTCTGTCAGCATCTTGTACTATTTGCGCTTCAACTGTTTTAATTTTTATATTTGCGCTGAAACTATGAGCGGCAATGGCATGATGAATCTCATCAAAAAGTGACTCGTCATAATTAATAGATTTTAAAAATTCCAATGCCTTATCGGCTGCCATAGTAGAGGCTTTTGCACGATCAGGATGATTTTTAGCCACCGCCACACAGTCATGCATCCACGCTGCAGGTAATACAACTGACATGTTTGCCTGCTCCGCATTACATAACTGTATTGCAACGCGCACCACTCGCTCTATATGAGTAATATCGTGAGCTACATCGGCATGCACTAAAGAGGTTATAAATTCTCTACATTGTGAATTAAGTATTTTTAAATCGGGGCTTAAAACGGCGTCAGGCACTATTAGGTTCCAAAAGCTAATGAATCGATAAATTATCCGTACTTTACCGTGCTTTATGCCCACCTTGCAAAACATTCATTGTATGTTGCTCCTTGCTTGACTAAAATACAGCGCTTATTTATTACTACTGAGAAGCCTTATGTCATCTGCCGTTTACCTACAAGCTGGTCGCGATAAATCATTAAAAAGAAAACACCCTTGGTTATTTTCAAAAGCCATCAAAAAAATTAAAGGTAAACCTGGATTAGGCGACACAGTAACGATTCACGATAGCGAAGGTAAGTATTTAGCAACTGCTGCTTACAGCCCTCACTCACAAATTCGTGCACGTGTTTGGAGCTTTGACGAAAAAGAAGTAATCGATCAAAACTTTTTTGAACGCCGTTTACGCCGCTCATTAGAAGCACGTAGCCAAGTAATTGAAGAAGGCGGGCTCACAGGCTTTAGATTATGTGCTGCGGAGTCTGATTACTTACCAGGCGTTACAATCGATAAGTTTGATAACGTGTTAGTGTGTCAGCTACTAAGTGCGGGTGCCGAGCGTCATAAAGGCGAGATTGTTGGCGCGTTGATGTCTATTTTCCCAGGCTCTAGCATATACGAGCGCTCAGACGTAGAAGTACGCACTAAAGAAGGCTTAGAGCCAATAAAAGGCGCTCTTTGGGGTAATGCACCAACACAGCCGGTACTTATTGAGGAAAACGGTTTTAAAATTGAAGTCGATATAATTGATGGACATAAAACGGGCTTTTATTTAGACCAGCGCGATAGCCGCGCCGCACTTGAGCGCTTCTCAAAGGGTAAAACGGTACTTAACTGTTTTAGTTATACAGGTACATTTTCGTTGTACGCCCTGCGTGGTGGATGTGAGCATGTAACTAACGTAGATGTATCTCAACCCGCTTTAGATACAGCAAAACGTAATGTTGAACATAATAACTTAGATTTAAATAAAGTAAGTTTTGTTAAGCAGGACGTATTTAAGTTACTACGCCAATACCGCGACGAAGGTAGACAGTTTGATACCATCGTAATGGACCCACCAAAGTTTGCTGATAATAAAGCGCAGCTAACCGGTGCGTGTCGTGGTTATAAAGATATCAATATGATTGCCATGCAAATACTAAAACCAGGTGGAACATTACTAACGTTCTCATGCTCTGGTTTAATGGAACAAAACTTATTTCAAAAAGTAGTAGCCGATGCAGCACTTGATGCAGGTAAAGACCTACTTATAATGGAGCGATTAAACCAGGCAGCTGATCACCCAATTGCTGGCAGCTACCCTGAAGGCTTTTACTTAAAAGGCTTAATCTGTAAGGTTTTTTAATATCTACTATTGAGTTTAACTGGATTCAAGTTAGTTAAACTGAATGATTTCAAGACCTGCTGTTACCGTGCCATCATCTTCTTTGCTGGCACGTATTACTTTTGCTGTTGCATTTAAAGGCGCAATACTTGGGTGAGTCGAATCAATGTTCACCGTCAGTAATGTATTAGGTTCAAGTAATTCATCTAAATGAATTGATAAACCTGTTGCACTTAAATCCACGCACTCTGCGGCAAAACTTAAACCCGCTATTGGTTCTATCGTTGTTAAATTTGCAGGTGTATTGATCTGCATGCGTCTAAAATTTCGCTTATCATCAGTAAACATACGTTACCTCTAAAAAACCGTGTTAATTTCTTCCAACAAAGCACCCACTGAAAATGGCTTTACAACATATGCGTTACAACCAGCGTCAAACCCTGCTTGTTTTTCAGATGGAGACTCTAGGCCCGATACCATAACAACAGGAATATTTTTTGTTTCAGGTGTGTGTTTTAGCATTCGGCATGTATCATAACCATCAAGACCAGGCATACAAACATCAAGCAAAATTATATCTGGCGGACTCGCAATTGCCGATGCAAGACAGCTTTGCCCTGAATCTGCATAACTAACATCAAATTTCGACGCGAGTGCTGCTTTGAGCATTTCAAAATTAAAATACTCGTCGTCTACCACTAAAAGTCGCTTTGTTTTATGTTCAATCGATGAGGACATAACTATGTCACTTCCTTTTCAAAACAAAAATAAATCCTCCTATTAAGGTACTAAGCTTAATAGAAAATGCAAGTTTTATTCTATCTCTTTTATCGCATTGAGTACCCGTTTAGCAGATATTGGGTAAGGCGTGCCAAGTGTTTGAGCAAATAGCGACACTCTAAGCTCTTGTTGCATCCAAAAAATAGCGGTTACTTCTTGTGGAATAGGCAAGCCTTTAGGCGTTTTATTAACTACTTTTTTGTACTCTTGAGCAACTTTATCCAACTCTAGTACGCATAACCTATCACGATTTGGATCCACAGGCAGCTTCTCTAAACGTTTTTGAATCGCTTTTAAATAACGAATTAAATCCGTTATTTTATCTGCGCCATGCGCGCTCACAAAACCTTTAAATATAAGTGACTCAAGCTGTGATTTTATATCGCCATGCGCGGTTATCATGGTTAAATCAACGCGCCCTTTCATTTTTTTATGCAGTGCGTGCGCAATACTTAATACTTGCTCAACTTGCGTTGCAATCGATACAACGGCATCACCTAGCTCACCTCGTATTTGCTCTTTTACTGTTTCAAATGCTTTTTCGTCGCGTATATCGCCGTGTTTCACTAATAAGCTATCAACACCTGCGGCGATACAATCATCAATTAAATCAGCTATTTTACCAAATGGATTAAAGTACAAACCCAGCTTTGCCTTATTCGGTAAGTTTTGTTGTAAGTACTTAATTGGCGACGGCACATTTAACAATACTAAACGGCGCAAACCTTGTTGATGCGCTTGCTGCGCTTTTGCTTCACTATCAAAAAGCTCCACTGCAGCGGCTGATTTTTTATCCACCAGCGCAGGGTATGCTTTTATTTCGTATTGACCTTGTTTTTTAACATATGACGCTGGCAGCTCACCAAAGTCCCATTGTGTTAGGTCTGATTTTTCAATGCCTTTATCGGCTACTTTAGACAGTGTTTCGGTTACTTCACCTTGCAGCTCTGCTTTAAGTTTGGCTAAATCAAGTCCACGAGCAAGTAACTTATCGTGTTCATCACGTACTTCAAACTGCAATCGTAAATGCGGTGCAAGCGCGGTTAAATCCCACGCTTCTGCATCAACTCTCACACCTGTCATTCTTAATAAGCGCGTAGCTAAAGCATCAATTAAGCTACCTTGCATTGGCTCAATAGCTGCAAGTACTGCATCTGCATAATTTGGTGCTGGCACAAAATTACGGCGAAGCGATTTAGGCAATGACTTTATAAGCCCACTTATTAGCTCATGTCTAAATGCAGGTATATGCCAGTCAAAACCACTCTCTTGTACTTGATTCAACAGTGCTACCGGTATTTGCACCGCAACACCATCAACCGCTTGTCCTGGGTCAAAATGATAAGCAAGCGGTAATATAATATTGTCTTGCTGCCATGTGTCAGGGTAGTCAAACTCAGTGATATTACTTGCACCATGCTGCATTAGCTCTTCACGGGTCATGTGTAAGTAATGTTTATTTTGTTGTTTTTGTGTTTTATACCATTTTAAAAATGCAGCGCGGTTATTAATTTCTTTGGGTATTTTTTTATCGTAAAACTCAAATAACGTTTGCTCATCAACTAAAATATCACGACGACGAGACTTATTTTCCAGTACTTGAATATCTTCAATAAGCTCACTGTTAAACGCTAAAAAGCCCTCGTTTAAGCCCAGCTCTTGCTCAACTAATGCAGTGCGTACAAAAAGCTCTCGGCTCACTTTAGGGTCAATATTGCTATAAACACAGCGGCGTTTATTTACAACAAGTAAGCCGTACAAAGTTTGCTGCTCAAACGCGATTACCGCACCTGGCTTTTTCTCCCAGTGTGGCTCTGTGTAGCTACGTTTTACTAAATGCTGTGCTAATGGTTCTACCCAGTTAATGTCTATTTTTGCATTTGTGCGGGCATATAATTTACTGGTTTCTACCAGCTCCGCTGACATGATCCATTTAGGACTCTTTTTAAATAAACCTGAACCCGGAAAAATATGAAACTGACTATTACGTGCACCTTTGTATATTTGCTTCTCATCTTTAAAGCCAATATGGCTCAGCATTCCGCTTAATAACGCTTTATGAACAAGTTCGCCATCAGCCGCTTGGCTGGTTGCTTTCATGCCCATTTCGTTACACACAGTACTTATTTGATAAACAATATCTTGCCACTCACGCAAACGCATATAGGCTAGGAAATCTTTTTGACACAGCTTTCTAAACTGGCCGTTAGTCAGCTCGCTTTGCTGCTCTTCTAAGTAATTCCATAAGTTCAAAAAAGCGATAAAGTCTGAATCTGGGTCGTCAAAGCGACCGTGTTTTTCGTTAGCTGCAGCACGTTTTTCTTGCGGGCGTTCGCGTGGATCTTGAATCGACAGCGCCGCCACAATAACAATCACTTCACGCAATGCGCCAAGTTTGTGAGCTGTGAGCACCATTTTAGCTAAACGAGGGTCTACCGGTAATCGGCTGAGTTCTCTACCTGAAGCGGTTAAACTCGTTTTACTATCACGTTTGTCTGGTTTTACTGCTTGTAGTTCTTCTAATAACGATAAACCATCACTTATATTACGGCTATCTGGTGCTTGCACAAACGGAAATTGCGCCATATCACCAAGCCCGAGTGCCAACATTTGCAAAATAACTGAGGCAAGATTAGTACGCAGTATTTCAGGGTCGGTAAACTCTGGGCGCGATAAAAAATCATCCTCAGAGTACAAGCGAATACAAATACCCGCTTCAACACGTCCACAACGACCCATACGCTGATTAGCACTTGCTTGCGATATAGGTTCTATTGGCAGGCGCTGAACTTTTGTACGATAACTGTAGCGGCTTATACGCGCAGTACCTGGATCTATGACATAACGAATACCAGGCACGGTTAGTGACGTTTCGGCTACGTTGGTCGATAAAATAATATGACGACGAGAATGTGGCGCAAATATACGGTTTTGCTCTGCGTTAGATAAGCGCGAGTAAAGTGGTAATACATCAGTGTGTTTTAAATTACGCTTGCTAAGTGCATCAGCGGTATCGCGTATTTCACGCTCACCGTTTAAAAATATCAGTATGTCGCCAGGACCTTCCGCGCACAGCTCGTCAACAGCATCAAAAATACCTTGTAGCTGATCGCCCTCGGCTTCCATATCTTCTTTATTAATATCGGCCGTTGGGTTGTAACGCACATCAACAGGGAAAGTACGGCCCGATACTTCTATAATGGGCGCATCATTAAAATGCTTTGAAAAGCGCTCAGGATCGATGGTTGCAGACGTAATTATTATTTTTAAATCGGGACGTTTTGGAAGTAGGTTTTTTAAGTAACCTAAAATAAAGTCGATGTTTAAACTACGCTCATGCGCTTCATCTATAATTATGGTGTCGTATTGGTTTAAAAATCGATCTTGCTGAATTTCTGCCAGTAAAATACCGTCAGTCATGAGTTTAACGTACGTATTATTAGAAACCTGATCGCTAAAACGAATTTTAAAACCGACTTGCTGACCAAGTTCGCACTTCATTTCTTCAGCAATACGGTTAGCCACCGTTCGCGCAGCGAGTCGGCGTGGTTGAGTATGGCCTATTAAGCCATCAACACCACGACCAAGCTCTAAACACATTTTAGGTATTTGAGTTGTTTTACCTGAGCCCGTCTCACCGGCAATAATAACCACTTGGTTATTTGCAATGGCGTCTTTAATTGTTTCCTTTTTTTGACTTACTGGCAATTGCTCAGGGTAAGTCACTTTAGGAAGGCCCGCTAAGCGTTTATCGCGTAATTCTTGGCTACGGGTTATATCAGCCGCTATTTTTTCAAGCGCGTTGGCATGCTTGTTTTCATCCGTTATTTTTTTTACGCCATGTAAGCGTTTTTTGAAAATGAATTGATCTTTTTTCAAGCACGTTTTTAGCTCGCCAAACAACTGACCTAGGTTTACCACCCGCATACCTTACAAAATTAGTTAAAGAGCCATAATTGTATCAAATTAAACGGCCGGGGTTAATCCTACAAAATGCATAACACGGGGTTGTTTGTTATATAAACGCTGCGATTCACCTAAACTGCGAATAATAAATCTATCTCAAGCAGTTATTTTCAGCGCTAACTGCACTGAAAATAACTGGCTAGCAATAAATGAATTAAAATATCATTGTGGTTCAATATGTTAGTAAATCTCTTAACCAGAGTTGAGGTTAATTAAATTACTTTGGCTTATTCGTCGTTAAAAATGCCCACGTAGGTCGCTTGCGTATTCGATTTACTTGCCCGATACATGCCCGAGGTATTAAACGGCAAGCTAATATTCCCCTTAGTATCAATAATAATAACGCCACCAGTGCCACCAATTGGCTTAAGCACACCGTTTATAACTTCATCTCCAGCTTCAGCTATGGTTTTACCTTGATACTTAACACGCGCACATATATCGCTCGCTACGTTATAGCGAATAAAATATTCACCGTGCCCTGTTGCCGATACTGCGCACGATTCGTTTTCAGCAAATGTCCCAGCACCAATTACCGGCGCGTCACCTACACGGCCATAACGTTTTGCCGTCATACCACCTGTAGGTGCTGTGTACATAAAGCTAAACTAAAGCTTGCTAAATTAAAATATCTGCTGAGTATGGGAACCTGAAACTCCAATGTATGCCAAAGAAAAACCTTTACGAGTTTCAAAATCCCACAGTGTCACTTAATCCAAAGCTTTAAGGAGCTCTAATAAAAAGCCCCTCCCTTTGTCGGTCAAGTAAGCTCGTCTTACTCTATAATCATTAGGATCATGTCTTAAAGTAACCAGATACATACCCTCTTTGGTAGGGGTGGCCCTGTCACTTAACATACGTAAATTACGGCTAACTGTAGCCTTAGGCATACCAAGCTTTTCTACTAACTCTGATGAGCTAATACCCTCTGAACTACTTACCTCGATAAAAATAGCCAACCCATTAGGAGGGAAGTCAGCATGGTATTTACGTAACAATTTTGCGAGGTTCATACCTCTCTTAAGTTCTTTCTGCATATTTAACCCGTATAGATCTTAATTAAATGTGATTGAGTTATCTTGAATGAAATTTCTTAGGGGAAGGATTCTACAATCAAAAAATTTACTTTTGTAGCTAGAAGATTGAACTTAAAACAATTTATTTTAATAAACCTGAATGGCTATGTTTAGCTAAATCTGACATCCGTGGATGTACCTGCCGCTAAATTACCGTTTTTATCAAGCGCCACTGCGCCAACCGTGCCCATTTTGTAAGAGTTAGGCAATGCTTTGTGCGCGGCTTGGTACTCTTTACTGGTTGCTTTGGCTTTATCTAATTTTTGTTTTGCTTTTAAAAGCGCTTTGTAACGAGGCTCGGTATCAAATAAGTTATTTTCGACAAGTTCAACACCTTGCTCTTTAGCAAACTCCTCAGCGCCTTGCCCACTAAGCATTACGTGTACAGAGTTATCCATGACCAAACGCGCTAATTTAATCGGGCTCTCAATATGCTTTACACCCGCAACGGCGCCTGCTTCACGGTTTCGACCATCCATTATGGATGCATCAAGCTCATGCCCGCCATCGTAAGTGTATACCGCTCCACGCCCTGCATTAAAATAAGGCGATTGCTCTAATACTGTAATTGCCGCAGTTACCGCATCTAAACTTTCACCGCCTTGGTGCAATACTTTATAACCTGTCTCTACAGCCTCTGTTAATTTAGCGCGGTACTGCTTTTCTTGAGCGGGTGTAAATCGTGCTTTTTCTATTGTCCCTGCCCCACCATGAATCGCAATGGCAAAAGGAGTCTCTGCAGCGAATACGCTATTACTTAAAGCAAAAAGGCTGCTCGCAAAAATTGCTAATAAGGGTGTTTTCATAATGAGTTCTTTTATGGGAAAGTTATAAACTAATGTGAATGGTTGCGGGCTTAATTTCAACTAAAGTGAGTTTAATGGCATAAAAAAAGCGCCTTAAGGCGCTTTTTAAAATTTTACGTGTTTGTAATACCAATTTTATTAAAAACATGATCATTCTAGCGTATTAAATAGCTCACTAACTACGTTGAAAATTATTTATATAGAACAACTATGTATCATAATTTTAGCCTTGTTATTGAGCTATTTTCTTATCGCTATAATAGATCACTAATTTAATGCAATTGGTATAATTAAGCTTGTTTAGCTTTTAAACGCGCTAAACGTGCTACTTGATGAGTAGACGTTAAGAAAGAATAAATTGGTGCTAAGTAACCACGTTTACGAAGCTCTAAGAAATCAGCATCGCTTAACTCGTTTAGCTTTTTCTCATCGATAAGGTAAATACCGTTGATGTCTTTTTTCTCGCCTTTAATGTCTACTGTAAGCGTTTGCGCAATTAGTAGCTCTTTATCAGCAAGGAATTTAGTGAACGCTTCAGTTACTTGAGAAAACTCAATAAAAGATACAAGCGCTTCTTTACGACGTTTTAGGTAATCTGTTTCTTCGCCGTTTTCAAATAATGCATTACCTTCGTCTTCACCAACAAGCGCACTTGCTTCGTCAATTACGATACCGTATTGATCTTGATCTGGGTGTTTAACTAAGCCCAGTGGGTAACGAGTAGATGCCATAGGTGCAAATGCTGCAGTCCATTTACCATCTTCTACAAAAAGGTTTTCGCCTGGCTCTAAGCCAAACATAGCAACAGCTTGAAAAGTGCCGCTTTCGTTGTTTTTAACGAATGACATTGGAAACTCGTTTGCTACGCGTGCAAACTCATGTGCAACTACTGGCACTAAATGTTGAGTTTTCATGAATTCTACATTGATGCCGTTTTGAATTTTAGTGTTGGCATGCTTTTCGTTGTGTAAAGGCTGTACTTGTTGCTCCGCCATGTTACTGCTCCGTTTATTTTAATTTATATGTTTCATTGTTAATACCTTTAGGCTAATGCTTTTGAGCTAAAAAAGGAAGGGAAACTTTTATGACAGCGACCATGAAAAAATAAAATCTAACCAAATCTGAGCGTTGCTAAAAAACATACAGCTCAAACTCATAAATTCTGTTCAAAAACAACACACTTCATGGTTGATTTTAATACAAACCAAAGTTATTCATTAACATTGGTTAACAGTTCAGGACTGTTTTTTTGCAGTGTTTAGGCTTAAATTTGAGCAAATAAAAAAGGCCGCTTATATAAGCGGCCTTTAAAAGTTAAATTAGCACCTAAATTAAGGCGCCCAATATACTTCAATATTTATACTTGGGTGATTAAGCACAGCGCGAAGTGGCATGTCATGAACATCGCCGCCCGCTTTTGCTTGCTTATAAACAGCGAGTTTTTCTTCACCGCTAATTAAAAGCTTAACCACTTTAGATTGCGCAATGGCATTTAGCGTTAAGGTCATTCGCTCAGTAATACTACCCGTCACATCACTTTGTATCGCATTAATTGCACATACTGTTTGCTCAGTTGTTAAACCGTGCTCTAAACCGTCTGCATTTGGGAATAACGACGCTGTATGACCATCTGGGCCCATGCCTAGAATAGTTACATCGTATGGCGCTTTTAAAGCACTGTAAGCGGCTTCACACACTTCACTGCCTTGCTGCGCGGTTGCAGCATCGTTTTTCATGGTTATAAAGTTTGCAGCACTGCCAAAATTTTGTAATAACGTGCTTTTAATAAACGCTTCGTTACTTTTTTCATGGCTTGGGTCTACCCAGCGTTCATCAACCATAGCAACATCAACATGTTGCCAATCTAAATCAAGCGTTGATAGATGCTTATAAGCGGGCGCAGGAGACGAGCCACCCGACACCATTAATACAGCACGGCCATCATTTTTAATACCATCACGTAGTGATTGCTCAAGCGTTGCAGAAAGCTCAGCTGTTAACGCATCTTTATCGTCAAAAAATTTTTCAACTAGTGTTGCCATGCTTATACCTTATCGCCTGTGTTAAACCACACGTGGCTTTTTTCTGCCAATAGTTCATCAGCATCCTCAGGACCCCAGCTACCAGCACGGTAAAGCGCAGGCTTGCCTTTGTCTTGCCAACGGTCAATGATTGGATCAATCCATTTCCACGCTTGACGAACTTCATCACGGTGAATAAATAATGATGGGTTATTTGCAGCGGCATCAAGCATTAAACGCTTGTACGCATCTGAGTGAAAACCATTGCTGTAAGCTTGTGAAAGCTCAATATTCATTGTTACTGGTTCAAGTTGCATTTGAAGGTTATCAAGACGCTTAGACATAAGCGTTAGTTGAATTGTTTCCTCTGGCTGCAAACGAATAACAAGACGATTGGGCTCGATATTACCCACGTTATCTTCGTAGATATTGTGAGATACTTTTTTGTATTCAACCACAATTTCTGCACAGCGCTTAGCCATACGTTTACCCGTACGAAGGTAAAATGGAACACCCGCCCAGCGCCAGTTATCAATATGCGCACGAATAGCTACAAACGTTTCTGTTTTACTAGAACCTTCATTTAGCTCTTCTAAGTAACCCGGTACAATTTTACCGTTTAAGTCACCTGGTACGTATTGACCACGCACAATATTTTCATCAACATCACCACCTACTAGTGGGCGAAGTGCTTCTAATACTTTTAATTTTTCGTTACGAATGCTGTTAGCGTTAAGCTTATTAGGCGACTCCATTGCAACTAAACAAAGTAGTTGTAATAAATGGTTTTGAACCATGTCACGAAGTGCACCGGCTTTATCGTAAAAACCAGCACGGCTTTCAAGGCCAACAGTTTCTGATAAGCTAATTTGGATGTTATCAATAGATTTAGCATCCCACATATTTTCAAACAATGAGTTTGAAAAACGTAGCGCCATTAAGTTTTGTACTGTTTCTTTACCTAAGTAATGGTCAATACGGAAAATTTGCTCTTCATTAAAAAATTCTGCAATTTTTCCATTAATTGCTTCAGCAGAATCACCGCAATAACCAATAGGCTTTTCAACAACAACGCGTGATGTAGGTGTAATTAAACCTTTAGTCGATAATATTTCACAACATGTGCCGTAAACAGCAGGCGGAAGCGATAAATAAAACACGCGAGACTTAGTGCTTTCGTGCTCATCTAAAATGCCTTTTAGCACATCCCAGTTGTCGTCTGCTTCTGTAACATTACTTACCACTGGCACTAAAAAAGTAGAAAATGTTTTCCAATCTTTAGCGTTAAACTCACCTTTGCTTAAAAATTCTTGTAATGCTTTATGCGCTGTTTCTATGTATTCAGCACGTTTCGATTCTTCGCGTACTGTTGGTAGGATACGTGAGCCTTCAGGTAAGTTACCTTCTTGATATGCTCTGTACATTGCAGGTAGCAATTTGCGTAACGCAAGATCACCACCGCCCCCAAAAATTATAATATCAAAAGGATTAAGCATAGTTACTCTCTACGTTGTGATACCCAGTACACTTTATAAATGCGCGGGTATGCCTATTTATTGCTAGATTAGATGGCTTTTATAGCTGTATTTAAATAAAAGCCTGCTGAATTGTTCTGTATCGATGATTTATTATTATTTTTATCATTGCGCTTATTAAATGAGCCTTAGGGGCCCTGTATCTCCTCTCACAAAAATACAGACCCTAAGCACTCCAGCGCTACCCGTTCAAAGGTACTCGGTTTACTTACTTGCGTAAGCGAATTTTTTACTGCGTACGGTTTTGTTTGTAGTACGCCATTAAGCCGTTTGTCGAACTATCATGAGCATGTTTAACGCTTTCATCAGTGAGTTCACTCTCAATTTTAGATGCTAAACCTTTACCCAGTTCTACACCCCATTGGTCAAACGAACATATTTCTAAAATAATGCCTTGGCAAAATATCTTATGCTCATACAGTGCAATTAAACGGCCCACTGTTTTAGCATCTACTGTATCTAATAGCATAGACGTTGTAGGACGATTGCCTTGATGAATTTTATGATTTAATAACTCATCAATCTCTGCTTGCGATTTACCCTTAGCGGTTAAATCAGCAGTAACTTGCGTTGCATCTACACCACTCATCATCGCTTCTGTTTGTGCAAAGAAGTTTGATAATAAAATATCGTGATGCTTATCAACATTCACTTGTGGCTTAACTGATGCAATAAAATCTGCAGGTACAATTACATTACCTTGGTGTAAACACTGATAAAACGCGTGCTGACCATTAATACCCGTCATGCCCCAAATAATTGGAACTGTAGTATAAGGTACCGTTTCGCCTGCAAAGTTAACGTGTTTACCGTTACTTTCCATTTCGCCTTGCTGTAAATAAGCAGGCAACATATGCAGTGATTGGTCGTACGGTAATATAGCTTGCGCTGTGTAGCCTAAAAAGCTCGTATTCCATACACTAAGCAATGCCATAATTAATGGTATATTTTGCTCAAACGGCGCAGATTTAAAGTGCTCGTCTATTTCAAACGCGCCTTCTAAAATTGCTTCAAAGGCGTCGTAGCCTAAATATAAAGCAATTGGTAAGCCTATCGCACTCCAAAGTGAAAAGCGACCGCCAACCCAATCCCACATAGTGAATACGTTTTCGTCGCTGATACCAAAAGCTGCCGTTTTTTCTAAATTTGTACTTACTGCAACAAAGTGTTTTGCAATTGTACTTTCATCTTTTGTTGTTTGTAAAAACCAGTCAACCGCTGTTTTAGCGTTTGTCATAGTTTCTGACGTAGTAAATGTTTTTGACGAAATAACAAATAATGTTGTTTCAGGGTCAATGGCTTTTAATATAGACGAAATTTGTACACCGTCAGCATTAGATACGTAATGAACATTTAACGTATCATCAGCAAGTGCTTTTAATGCCTCTGTTGCCATTTGTGGGCCAAGGTTAGAACCACCTACGCCAATACTTACCACATCTTTTACCGCTTTACCGGTATAGCCTAACCATTTACCGCTACGAACTTTTTCTACAAACACTTTAATTTTAGCTAATTCGTTGTCTACGGCTTGTGTTACGTTTTCGCCATCTACTATTAATGGAGTGTGAGCACGATTACGAAGTGCCGTATGTAGTACTGAGCGATCCTCGGTGATATTGATTTTTTCACCGCTAAACATTTTATCGCGCCACGATGCAATATCGCATTCTTTAGCAAGCGACATTAAGTTTGCAAAAACATCGTTATCAATAAGTTGCTTAGAATAGTCGAATAATACGCCAGGTACTTGAGTCGAAAACTGAGAAAAGCGCGTGTCATCTTGTGCAAATAACGTTTTCAGATGTGTTTGTTTCATCTTAGCTGCACTTTGCTCTAGTGCTTGCCAACTTGCTAGTTGCGTTCGGTTAGACATGGAAATATCCTCTAGTTTTTTCAATCAATTGATTTAAAAATGTTTTTTATAAAAGCAGAACTCTTAACACTGCTTATTTACACTAAAATTAAGCGCCGATAGTATAACTAAAAATGCAAAAAAAGTGCTGTTTTTATAATTTTAGATGCAGATGATAACGCAATTTTTAGCTTTTGACACCGGTATCATAAAAATTTTATAAATTAATTTACCCGCAATTTTAAAGGCAACGGGATAGCTTAATCAATCAAAATGAAATATTAATGAATTTTTCTCAGCACAATAATTACTTTTTATAGTTATTCACTAATTATTAGGGCCTGTTTATCTTTCGAAGTTAAATTTGCAGCAGTGTGTTTGGCATTTAGGCAAGGCAGAGCCTATGTAGTGTGGTTATTCCCCATAAATAGGCGATAACGTGGAATAAATGCCAAACATGCGCTGCCCGAAGGGTTCTGCCTAGGGGCAATTTACTCTTTGTTACTCGGTTTTTACTTAGCCCACTAGGTTATAAACCTCACGCCGCGATTAAATAGCCCCTAGATTGAACAAATTTTAATCCTGAAAGGTCAACAGGCCCTAGGGCTTGTTTACCTTGCGAGCAAATAAACCTTAAAAACAAAAAAAATCGGCCCTAAAGCCGATTTTGTATAAATTACAATCTTTGTTTAATTACTAAGCGCTAACCCGCCACTTAGGTTATAAACCGTTTTGTATCCTAGTTGCATTAAATTAGTTGCAGCAATTTTTGAGCGGTTACCACTACGGCATAATAAAATGTACTTGTTATTTTTGTTTAATTGCCCTTCAAATACCGCATTTGCCATTCTGCTAAGTGGTATATTTAATGTTTTTTCATCTAGCGTATTAAATAACTGAGCAACATTATTTGCTCCATGCTCATACGGCTCCCGAGTATCTATTAAATATGTATCGCTGGTGTTTAACATTACTTTAGCGTCATCAAAATTTAATTGCTGTGTATCAACCTCAGGTAACGCATTTACATAACCACACAATTGCGTGTTATCTACTTGTTTTGAAGCGTCGTACTGCTGTTTTTGTATTGCAAATTCATCAACTGAAATACTGCCGCTCACTAACGCATCAAGTAATGGTGTTTGGTTTTGCTGTACAGCCCAGTTCATGGCAAAACATTGTTGGTAATCGTGCCCTGAGCAAATAATGCTGGTGCTATTAAGTTGCTCGCTCATTGCTAAAATAGAGCGTGCCATTGCTTTTGCATCCCCACCTATAAGCGATGTATTGCCAAGCCCTGCAGGCAGTATTAAATCACCACAAAAACAGTAACGCGTTTCGCCATTACTGTTTTTTAATAAATAACTTACACTGTCTTTGCTGTGCCCAGGTGTAACTACTTTTTCAAGTACGTCGTTTGCCAAGTTAATACTTGCTGTATTTAGCGGCCAACCTAGCGAATCAACCTCACCTTTTATAACTCTTGAGTCAAGAACGCTGGTTAGTAAATTAGTCGCTGACTCTCGCTCTTGATGCAGATGAGTATTAAGCACCGCCGATATAGTTAAGTTTTGTGTATTAGCTATTTTTTCAAAGCGCGGAATAAGCTCAATAATAGGATCGATAATTACAGCGTGTTTATCATCGCTCACATAAAGCCAACTACATGCACCTTGGTGCCTAAATTGAGTAAGGCCCAGTGCGCATACTTCTTGTTGTGGTGTGGTGCTGTCAGATACGATTAAACAGTTTGCCTGTAGTATTGCTTTAAGAGCGCAAATACGCACACAAGCATCATCAATATCGTGTTGTGTTGCAGCAGGTCCAAACGATAGCCTAATCGCGTTTTCGCTTTGCCACTTACTTGCACCCATTGCATCTAAAACAAAACTTGTTGATGCGCCTGTACTACAAGCCGAGCCTCCACTTACACGAATGCCCGCAGCGTCAAATAAATCAATCACTTCTTTGCTCGTTAAATCGTTAACAGCAAAGTTAAGTGTGGTAGGCACGCTATAAGCAAAATCATGATTGAATGTAATATCGCCAAAGGTGTCTTTTATCGCGCTTTGTAACTGGCTTCGATAAGAGTTAAGTATGCTAATTGGTTTAAATGTATCGTCTGATTTATCAAGCAACATACTAAATAGCTTATTTAACCCTGCAATACCGGGTAGATTTTCGGTGCCTGAGCGCATTCCACTTTCTTGACCGCCACCCGCTATAAAAGGTGTGTACGCACTGCCACTACGAATATATAAAAAACCAATACCTTTAGGTGCATAAAGCTTATGCCCCGAAAAAGGTGCGTAGTCTATTGTTGTATCACTCAGCGCGAGCGCTTGTTTACCGAGCGCCTGCACGCAATCCACCATCCACGATACATTTTTATTACGGCTACGAATTACCTGCTCAATAGCGGGTAAATCTTGATATACACCGGTTTCGTTATTAACGGCCATGGTGCAAATCATCAAAGCGTTATCGATATGTTTAGCTATAAAATCTAAATCTAAAATACCGTTACTATCAACCGGAATAGCAAGCACCTCAGCATTAACGTCAAGTACGCTATTCCAGTGTTTAAGTGTATTTGGCACCGCTTTATGCTCAGTTGCACCATATAACAATACAGGGTTTTTAATCGGGTGTTTTTTAGCATCAATTAGCGTAGAAACCACCGCAGTTTGAATGCCTTCTGTTGCGCCAGAGGTAAATAAAATATCGCCATTACTTGCGCCAATAACCGTGTGTGCTTTTTGACGTGTTTGTTCTAATAAATGCTTGGCTTGTATACCTGTAATGTGCGGACTTGAAGGATTACCAAAACATATTTGCATGGTATGAGAAACAACATCAGCAATACAAGGCAACACAGGGGTCGTTGCGTTTGCATCAAGGTAAACTTGTTTTACTGGCTCATCGTGCAATAAAAACTCAGACATTAAAAAACGCACCTTATTACTAAAAAATATATCTTATTACCAATAGTACATAAATTTACAGGTAATGAGTAATAATCAATTAGCACTAGAGGTGCGTTTACTATTCTTTTTTAGACTAAAAGTCTGTTTACTTAATTATTCACTGGCCTCTTTACTTATCTCTTCATGCGTTGACGACCAAGCTGTTATTAGCGCTTTTACTAATGAAGCCAACGGGATGGCAAAAAATACGCCCCAAAATCCCCACAAGCCACCAAAAAATAATACCGCGACAATTATAAATACCGGATTTAAATCAACCGCCTCAGAAAACAGCAGTGGCACAAGCACGTTGCCATCAAGCGCCTGAATAATTCCGTAAATAATTAAAATGGTCCAAAACTGTGTTTCTAATCCAAACTGAAACAGCGCAACTGCCGCTACCGGAATAGTGACGAGTGCCGCGCCAATAAATGGAATTAATACCGACAAGCCAACAAGCACACCAAGTAATGCGGCGTAGCGTAAATCTAAAACAGTAAATGCAATAAAAGACACACCACCAACAATTAAAATTTCAAACACTTTACCGCGAATGTAATTCATAATTTGTTGATTCATTTCGTGCCACACTTGCAAAATTAAGCGTCGTTGCTGCGGGATCAGTTTAGCAATACTCCCCGTTAGCTCCAGCTTATCTTTAAGCATAAAAAACACCAGTAACGGCACAAGTACTAAATATATAAGCCATGCAACAACATCTTTTAATGACGTAAGTGAAAACGACAATACAGTTTGACCAAACTCAATGATTTTAGCTTCTACCGTTGCAACAATAGCTTGTACTTGATCTATGTTAATTAAACTTGGGTATTGTTCAGGTAAAGCCATTAAATAAGACTTCCCTTGCTCTAACATATGCGGGGTTTCTTGCACTAAGTTACTGGTTTGCTTCCAAAGCACTGGGCCAATAACCAAAATAAGGGTGAGCATAATGCTAATAAATATCAACATTACAATAATCGTTGCAGTAAAACGTTTTAAGCCAACGCGCTCTAAATGAATAACCGGCCAATCAAGTAAATAAGCAATAACCAATGCTACAAGCACAGGAACAATTAACGAGCCAAAAAAGTAAAGTAAGGCCACAGAGGCCAATAATAAAAATAATAAGGTAGACGAATGAGGATCCGAGAACTTCCTTTCGTACCATGTTTTTACGTATTCAAACATGTAATGGCTCCACTAATAACAACCCACGTTGTTTATCAAAATTGTAACTATAAGCATTTTTTTGCAAAAAACGTTCAATATCGTTCGCACTTTCACCTTTATTAAGACTAAAGGTGATGCGATGTTTTGATGACTGTGCACTTCGTAGCGCAAGTTTAAACTGCACAAATTGCTGAGGACACTCAAACTCTTTTAAATCGCGCTCCACCATAACTACTTTATCCGTATAGTAAATGAATAATAAGTCGCATATTGTCGGTCTACGTATTTATAAAACGTGAACCGTTGTAACTTTTTCTTAAAACAACACCTGCAATAGTTTATCCTTATAGCATAACTAGCAGTAAGGATAAGTTAATGCCTGGAACGCATAATAAAGCGCAACTACCCAGTAATCCAACACTCAAAGAGATTAATTGGTTTAAAAAGCAAATTAATTGGGGCGAACTTCCTCCTTTTTATCATCTTGTTGCCTCATCAATAAGCGAATCAGAAGGAATTTTAGATCATGGATTCGACAATGCAGTTAAACAACTTATAGATAAACGCAATTGGAACTTAGATTTATTAGAAGGCCATGAAGACAGCTTTGGTGTAATACATACTAAACATAAGCCACGTATAGCGCTGCACCAAGTATTTACCGACAGAGGCTTTGAGTTATGGGCACAGCCTTATGCTAAAGATGTTATTGTTGACCAATACGTAAAAGATAATCGCTTTATGGAATTTAGAGTGTGGGATCCGCATTCAATGAAAAATCTAATCAGAATAAATCAATTACATAAGTTTATTGGCTTTTATTTTGAACGAGGCGACAAAGCAGATAAAGCCATTATTTTACATGCACATAAAGTAGTACATAAAATTATTACTTTTTTGCAGCGAGAATTGAACGTTGTAAAGCTTGATGGAGTCACAATAAAAGAACTATACCAATTGTGCGAAAAAGACAGCCGTGCAAGCAGTGACGAAATAGACATAGCCAAAATTGCAATTGGCGAACCAATTAACAAGGAATAAAATGCAGCTAAAATCAGCATTTATCACTTTATGCAGTGCCGCGCTTACGTTCAGCTTATTAGTAAGCGAACCTTTAAAAGCGCAAACTAACTTTACTCTTCCTGATTTAGGAACATCTGCATTACAAGCGCTGCCACTTGAAAAAGAAAAAGCTATTGGCGAAGTAATGATGATGCAAATACGCGGTTCATCGCCAGTTATAAACGATCCTGTGCTAGATGAATACCTCACGACTATTGGCCGTAAATTGGTGGCTAATGCTAACGATGTGCGCTTTCCGTTTTCGTTTTTTTGGATAAACAACTCAGAAATAAACGCCTTCGCCTTTTACGGCGGGCATGTAGGTGTGCACACAGGGTTAATAGCACAAGCCGATAACGAGAGCCAGTTTGCCTCTGTACTTGGCCACGAAATTGCTCACGTAACACAGCGCCACTTAGCACGTAGAATTCAACAACAACAGGATAACAGCGCGCTGACCATTGCCGGTATGATTGCCGGTATACTGGCAACAGTTGTTGCACCCGACGCCGGCATTGCCATTATATCAGCGAGCCAAACGCAGTCTGCTTTTAGTCAGTTAACGCATAGCCGCTCAGCCGAGCAAGAAGCCGACCGTATAGGTATGCAAACTCTTAATAATGCGGGTTTTGATGCACGTGCATCGAGCGAATTTTTAACTAAACTTGCAGCGCAAATTCGCTATAAATACAAGCCACCTGCGTTTTTGCTTACTCACCCATTACCAGAGAGCCGCGTATCAGACGTACGCTTGCGGGCAGAGCAGTATCCTCAACGCCATATAAACGCGAGCCTTGAGTTTAGTTTAGCAAAAAGTCGCGTACTGGCACGTTATTACAACAAACCAGAAAAAGCGGAAGACCTATTTAGAAAGCTCCTTCGCGAAAACACCTACAACAATACAGCATTAAAATACGGTTTAGCTATTAGTTTGCTTGATCAAAAAAAGCTTGATGAAGCAGCGCCAATGTTAGATGAGCTTTTAAAAAACGATCCTAAAAACCTATTCTATATAGACACTCATACCGATTTACTCATCGCACAAAAAAAGGCAGATGAAGCCGTTAAATTTTTAGCGGATTTAAATCAGTATCGCCCTAATAATCAGGTAATTACACTTAACTATGCCAACTCAGCACTTGAAGCTGAGCAATATGAACTTGCCGAAAACATTTTAAAGAGTTT
Organism: Pseudoalteromonas sp. NZS127_1; assembly: GCF_015864295.1. Classification (NCBI taxonomy): domain Bacteria; kingdom Pseudomonadati; phylum Pseudomonadota; class Gammaproteobacteria; order Alteromonadales; family Pseudoalteromonadaceae; genus Pseudoalteromonas; species Pseudoalteromonas sp. NZS127_1. The sequence continues at coordinate 26,219 of NZ_JADYXO010000026.1, forward strand.
TTTGCTTGAAAAGCCAGATCACAACTTAGGTAAACAACTCCTTGCTGACGCGTATAAAAAACAAGATAAATTAGCCTCTTACCACGAAGCTAACGCTGATGTATTAGCGCAATATGGTGCTTACTTAAAAGCCGCTGATGAAATCCAAAAAGCGCTTAATTTCGTAGAATCAACAGAACTTGTAAAACAACAGCGTTTAAAAGCACTGCTTACTCAGTATCGACTTTTACAAAAAGAGCTAGCGAGGCTTTAAGTCTGCAAGCGCTTACCCTAAAATAGACGCAATTCACACTTTGGAATCATTTTATGTCTGTTACTATTTACCACAACCCTCGCTGCTCTAAATCGCGCGAAACGCTGGCGCTACTGCAAAGTAAAGCGGTAGAGCCAAATATTGTAGAGTATTTAAAAACGCCTCTTACTCACGAGCAAATTTCAATGCTTGTAAGTCAGCTTGGTTTTTCATCAGTACGCGAACTAATGCGCACTAAAGAAGATGCTTACAAAGCGCTTAATTTGAAAGATGAAAGCAGTGAGTCAGCATTAATAGACGCCATGGTACAAAATCCAAAGCTAATTGAACGCCCTATTGTTGTTAATAACAATAAAGCAGCTATTGGTCGTCCGCCTGAAAACGTACTAAGCGTTTTATAATGAGCGAAACCATTGTGGTACTTTACCACTCAAGCCATGGCTCAGTTGAAGCAATGGCTCACGAAATAGCAGAATCAATTGAGCAACAAGGCGCAACTGCCCTGCTGCGTACTTTTGTAGCTAAAAATCCGCACGACATTGTAATAACCAAAGATGATTTAATAAATTGTGATGGTTTAGCATTTGGTACGCCAACGCGATTTGGCATGATGGCCTCTCAAGCTAAAAGCTTTTGGGAAACTACCAGCGACTTATGGTTAAAAGGTCAGCTAATAGATAAGCCAGCGTGTGTGTTTTCGTCATCAAGCAGTATGCATGGTGGTAATGAAGCAACCTTACTTAACTTATCTCTGCCACTATTACACCACGGTATGATGCTACTGGGCGTGCCGTACGATGTACCCGAACTACTTGCAACACAAACAGGTGGAACACCATACGGTGCAACACACGTTGCTGGCAGCGCTAATAGTGCACAGCTAAGCAAAGACGAAATTAAAATATGCCAAAGCGTTGGTAAACGCCTTACTCACATTGCGAGAAAACTTAAATGAATACCGCTGACAACCCAGCTAAAAAGCCGATTACAGTAAAGTTTCAGCGTGCCGCACTATTTGGCTATGTAGGTTTACTTGTTCTTATTCCACTGTGGATGTATTTTGTGCCACCTCTAAATGGTAATGCGAGTTTAGTGTCTTTATTTTTGCCTATTATTCCGTTACTACTGCCGTTAAGAGGCATAATTAAAGACAGTACATACACTTATGCGTGGGCTAACTTTGTTGTAATGCTGTATTTTATTCACGGGCTTACCATGCTGTGGGCAGCGCCAGATGAGTTAATTTGGGTATTGCTAGAGCTTGTGTTTGCCTCTTCAATGTTTATTGGCTGTACGTATTATGCAAGGCATCGCGGACAAGAGCAGGGGTTAAAAATCCGTAAGCTTAAAGAAGAACTAGCTGAAGAAAAAGCAGCAAATGAGCACGGTAAATAAGGCTTAACCATAAACGGTTATAAATACAAAAAACGCGCTTAAATTGCTTTAAGCGCGTTTTTTATTAGCTGTTTAAAAGTGACTAAACTAAATCACTTAAGGCAGCTAGCACCACAATGCTCGCTAACCCTATTTGAGCCACTAAGCTAATAAACGAAAAGCCCCTAAGCACAAATAAACCCCAAGGGTGTTTAATATGCGGATATAACGCGCAACGTTTTAAAGTGGTTGCAAAGAAAAAACAAATCACCGCCGCCATAGTTAAACCCAGCGTCAGCTCACTTTTAATAGAGAGTGTTTCATCAAAAAAGAAGAACAACTGTAAAGGCAGCAGTATAGTGACGATAGCGTGCAGCACATGTACTTTTTTAATGCGATCAAACTGCCCTTCTGGCGAAAGCTCTTTAATACCAAAGTCACGTTCTAAGCATTTAACTAAGTTATTGGCTTTTATACTTACCGCTAAACGGTAACAGCTTAAACCTTCTTTATTGCGCGCTCTAAAGTCGTATCCGGCTTTAATTAGCAGTACCATAAGTGATTCATTTTTAGCAAATACAGCATAATGAAGTGCTGTATTACCTAAATTATCAACCGCTTTTTTGTCTTGCTTTGCAAGTAGCGTTTCAACCACATTTACAAAGCCTTTTTCGGCGGCCCACATAAAAGCTGTTTTATTGTTTTCATCAGCAAGAACACCTGTAGCGCCTTGCTCAATAAAGCGCATTGCCATTGTTTGCTTGGCTGTTTTTTTACGCAGGTGCGTTAATAATGCTTTTTCTAGCAGTACAACAGAGTCAACATCAGGAGAAACCTGTGTAAGCAACGTAAAATAATCTTTACCCGCTGCTACTTTTTCGCTGGCAAGTTCAGAAAGAGTATCTAAATCAGCAATAGACTCTGGAATAAACGCACTTAAACGCTCTCTAAAATCAACTTCTTTCCAAAGCGCTAATGTATCCTTTGCCGAAAGCTTACTGTTATTATTTAGCGCATGCTCAATTAACGTGAAATAGCGCTTACTAAAAAACAAATCAACTAAAGACAGTGGCGTATCTATGGTGTTTTGCGCAGCCACACTTGCGTATTTTTCAAGGCGTTGGCATAGCATAAGCACTAAGCTTTCAGGGGTGTATTCATTATCGTAGTAATGGCTTTTAACCGCACTAATATACGCTTGTGCGTCTTCGTCATATTCAGAGATATGTTGAAAGTAACATTCTTCAAATGGTTCTAGCGGGGTTAGCCATGCCAAATAATAAATAGGCGGTAACACGGTGGTGCATACACCATCGTCTTCATTTGTAGAACGACAAGCAGGCCAAGCTTCCAAAGCATCTAAAATAAAGGCACCGTTTTGTTCTACCAGTCCTTTAATAAGTAATGGGTATTCCTTTGGCCAAATCAGTACATTTTCCATTAAAACAACACAACTCCAGTGTGGCTTGGGGGTGGTAAGTTATATCAGTTTTTAGCTGACACCACGCTTAATCAAAGTGTCGATATTCTAGCACACCTTTGTTTTGCTGCTAGCGCAAAATTACGCAATAACAACAATCCTTTACTTACAAATATAAAAACGGCCAAGTACATAAGTAATTGGCCGTTTTTGAGGTTGGAGTTGGGCTTAATCAGAGCCAGACAAATAGTCTATTTACTTTTTAACTCGCTAATAACTTGATCTAAACCCACTTCAGAAATACGTTGAATAATCTCTTTTTGCTTAGCACTTAATAGTGAAATGCCTTCGGCAACAATATCGTATACTTTCCACTCATCATTTTTACCTAAACGAAGCTTAAAACTTAAGTCAATTGTAGGCGCATTTGGCTCAATAATTTGTGTATTAACTGTTGCGTACTCAGAGTCACTTTTTGCGTTATTACGCTCAAATACTACTTTTTGACCTGTGTACTTCATTAGTGCACCAGCGTATGTGCCTGTTAAGTAATGCTCTACTGCATCTATAAATTGAACAGCCTGTTCGCGCTCAATGCCTTTAATGTGCTTACCTAATAATTTAAACGACACAAACTTAACATCAATATGTGGCATTAAACGTTTTTCAACAATGGCAGCCATCGCTTCTTTGCTTGCTGTGCCTTTTGAATTTACTTGGCCAATGTCTGCAAATAGCTTATCGGCTACTGATTCAAGTAACTGATCTGGCGATTGCTGAGTTTGTGCAAATAACGAACTACTAAAAAAAGCAGTGGCTAAAACGAATAGTTTAAAGAGTTTCATAATTGTATATGTCTGTGTGATTAAGATGGCTGTAATTTACGCGAACTATACGCAATAAAAAAGGCACAAATAAGCAACTTATTAATGCCCAAATCGCACCAATAAAATAACTAAAATAAATTCAAGCAGTTAGAAAACTCCATTAACAGGCCATATACAACCGGCATTTTGTCCTCATTGTAATTGTTAATAGGTCGCCCTTATCATTTAGTTATCACTTGAATCAAACAGACATTTGGCACCTATGAAAACGTCACTTAAAACACTTATTATCTCTTTTGTATTAGTAGTTTCACTTTTTGGCAAATTTGCTTTTGCTCAATCGAACCACGGTTATGCCGTTGATTTTCTCAAAGGCGAAGGTAACGTAAACGGCGTTAAGCTTGCGTATCAGTATCATGCACCTAGCATGCAAAATATAATTGGTGATGCACGCTTTTACTTTGAAACCAGCGTAAATATGTGGGAATACCGCCACGGCGATGAAACACAATCAAACCTAGTACTTGCTATGTCACCTGTGCTGCAATTTCCTGCCTTTAGTTTTAACAACACCCCATTTTATGTAGAAGCAGGGATTGGTGTATCACTGATTGATGAAACGCAGTTTGCCGGTAAAAACATAAGTACTCACTACCAGTTTGAAGACCGCATAGGCCTTGTTGCCGACTTTGGTCATACTAACGTTGCCCTTAGAGTTATTCACTATTCAAACGCAGGCTTTAAAGAGCCAAACCCAGGGCTTAACTTTTTAACGCTTTCGGTAGCTAGACGTTTTTAAGGTTATTGATTGTTTTTAAAGTTATTGATTATGTTTTGAGTAATTTAATTGCTGTTATAGCGTAAAACGGTCACACTTAAACGTACTAAATATTAAGTGATACTGCGATGCAAACTTGGCATATTGTAATTATTGTCGCCGTTGTTTTTACTATTGTCATTGGTAATATTGCGCTGATTAAACTCTCTGCAAAAACGGAGTTTAAAAAGCCCAACGCCAATATTAAAAATACAACAGACACAAAAAAGCCCTGATTAATCAGGGCTTTTTTAATAATACCAATTCGCTTAATTATATTTTCGTTAATTTAGCCTACTAACCAATGCGCCATTAGCGCAATAACAGGTAAAGTAATTAGCGTTCGCAAAATAAATATAATAAACAACTCTAAAATATTTACCGGTATTTTACTGCCAAGTAAAAGTGCGCCCACCTCAGACATATAAATAAGCTGAGTTACACTCATTGCGGCAATAATAAAGCGCGTTACATCACTTTCAATTGTTCCTGCTGCTAATATTGACGGAATAAACATATCAGCAAAACCAACCATAATAGTTTGCGACGCTGCTGCCGCTTCGGGTACTTGTAATAACTCTAAAAATGGCACAAACGGCATACCTAAATACTGAAATATAGGCGTATGCTCAGCAATGATCAGTGCAAATGTACCTACCGCCATAACTACAGGCAATACACCAAACACCATATCAAGCGCGTTATGTAAGCCCTCTTTTATAGTACCTTTAACACCCGTTGAGTTATCTGCTTTAGCTAATGCAACATCTAACGAATGACCAAATAAGGTTTTATGACCCGGAATTGTTTCAGCGTCTCTATCTGGCTCAGTGCCATCAATCAGTAAGTCTTTTTTAAAGCGCAGTGGAGGTAATCGCGGCACAATAATAGCGGCAACAATACCGGCTAAACATACCGTTGCGTAAAACGGTGCAAATAGGTATTCAAGTTTAACTTGCCCAAGCACCACTAAACTAAACGTAATTGAAACCGCTGAAAACGTAGTACCAATAATAGCCGCTTCGCGTTGTGTATAGTGCTTTTGATCGTACTGCCTTGCAGTCATCAAAATACCCACACTACCATCACCTAACCACGATGCAGTACAGTCAACCGCGCTTCTACCAGGTACACCAAATACAGGGCGCATTACTTTAGTCATTAACGTACCAGCAAGCTCTAGTAGACCAAAGTTAATTAATAGCGGCAGTAATAAGCCCGCTAAAATAAATACCGAAAACAACACCGGCAATAAGTCATTTAATACCAGCGCGCCAGTATTGGCCGAGGTAATCATCTCGCTGCCTAGGCTTAAGTACGTCATTAAACCAAACGCCATACCAAATAAGCGCACCACCAGCCATGTCCAGCTCACATCAAATAAATGCTTTAACAAAGATGAGTTACATATAGCGGCGGGTTTAAACACTTTAGTAATTACAGAAATAACCCCTGTAATACAAATAATGAGAGTAATAATTGCTTGAGCAGAGCCAAGCATCATTGCTTGAACCGCTTTTGCCATAACGGCAATAGGAATGGTCATCCCTTGCGAGGTACTAATGGGTGTCATAAATAAAAACACACCAATTAACGAAGGAACCAAAAAAGTAAACCAAGTGCGCCACGTGTAGTGTGAACGATGAGGTAGCTGAGACATATTTATTAACCTATAAAAACCACAAAAAGAGCATAGCGCTCTTTTTGTGGTAAAACTTATTATTATTTAAATTTTAATGCCGCGCTGAATGAGTGCTGCTTCTAATGCTTGTTGTAAACCATTCATAGTACCTGGCTCAAGCGTTTCGCCTTTGTCATCCATCCACGTTAAGCTAGTACCGCCTTCTTTAGTTTTACTTACTAAAATTTGGTATTGGCCTTCATCAATAGGTAGTTGAGCTACGTCATCACCCCAAATTGAATCCCAAACACTTGTTTCTGGTTTAGTGTAATCAGCAGTAATTAAGCCCGTATCTGGGTTAATTTCAACAATAGTGAACGACAAGCGCTCTAAAAATCCAGAGAAACGGTCAAAAACAGCTTCGTAAGATTGCTCAGTTACAAGTGCTGCATTACCTTTGTTATCAAAGCCCATTTCAAGAGAAATAATACCTTGGCGTTTACGCATATCAACTTCAAGTTGACGGTAACGGTAATCAAACTCGCTCACTACTTGGTTAAGCGCACGTACTTCTAACTGCTGTTTTAACAAATCAGTTAGCGTATGGTCGCCTTTAAAATCAATCAGCTCTACACGTAAAGACGCAGTACGCTGATGTGACTTTTCTTCAATAGTGAATCTAAATTTTTCTAAGTCATCGTTAACTTCATCGCCCCACCACCAAAAACTTTCTTCCGTTTTGATAATTGAGTACCAATCAGTTTCAATAGTACCTAGTAGCTTGTCTTCTTTAGTGGTTGCTGCATTGTTATCAGCGAGGACTGATTGAATCGTGTCCCAAAGAAATTCATCTAAATCAGCAATGCCATCGTTTTTATCAAAATAAATACGCGCTTGTTTATCTGTCTCTTCTACCCAACTGCCTTTAGCAATTGTTAATACTTGTGCCGGTGGGCGGTAATTTGTAGCTTCAGGATTGTTGTCGTATTGACCTACATCCATTTTATAAACTGGGTCTTGAGCTGGTTGAGATAACGACGTTGGTGCTTTTACAGGCTCATGCGTACGATAGTTACGCTCATTATGTGCTTGATTAGTAAATACACTACATCCTGATAAACTTACCAATACACTTACTGCAAGTGCTTTTGGGATCCAATACTGCACAGATATTTCTCCTTAGCATACCCTTTAATTGTTTTAACAAATATATGAGTGGGTAATGCCGATTTGGTTCAGTGTAAAATCAATATTAACTTTACATTTATTATTTGGCTGCCTAAATGCAATAAAGTTCAGCACTTCAACTTAGCAATAAAACTAAGCGCAAATAAGCAAATTTTAGCTATGGTACTTTCCCGTGCCAGTAAAAACAAGAAACACCGTACTTTAAAAGCGCTTAATTAGCGTGTGCTGTAGTTTAGAGCCCTTTTTGTGTTAAACTTCGCCGCCGTGCAACTTCTCGTGTGTATTTTTGGTGTTGCCAACTCGGTTGATATAATCCAAGTAACAAGGTATTTGAACTCATGACTGCATTTTCAAATCATCAAATTGTTTTAACAGCGATTGGCGAAGACAGACCCGGTATTGTAAGTGAACTAACCCAACTCGTTAGCGATTGCCACTGCAACATTATTGACAGCCGTATTGCTATTTTAGGCTGCGAATTTACCTTCATAATGCTACTAAGCGGCGACATGTCTGCAATAAGCCGCATTGAGCACGTACTGCCAACCAAAGCCATGGAACTTGGCCTACTTACCATGATGAAGCGCACAGCGAGTCATACTCCTAGCGAATTTTGTGCAGGTTACACACTAGAATACACTGGCATAGACACCCCAGGCACATTGAGCAAAGTAACGCGCTTTTTTGCCGACAATAATATTAGTATTTGCTCACTTAAGTCAGACACTTATTCTCAAGAAGACAACATTAAAATGCGTTGTGAACTTGAATTCAACATACCTGTTGATGTAGATATAGATCAATTTAAAATTAGTTTTGAGAGCCTTTCTCATACGCTAAACGTAGATTATATTTTTAAACGAATTCGTTAAGGATGCTAAACATGAACACAATTAGTCCATTACAAGCAGGCGATACTGCACCCGCTTTTAGCCTACAAAACCAAAACGACGAAACAGTAACATTAAGTGAGCTGTTAAAAGAGCAACAAGTGCTTGTGTACTTTTACCCTAAAGCGTCAACGCCGGGCTGTACTGTACAAGCCGAAAACCTACGCGAAGAGCAAGCACAGCTTGCTAAATTTAACACCCGCGTTGTAGGTATTAGCCCAGATCCAATTAAGCGTCTTAAAAACTTTGAAACTAAAAAAGAGCTTAATTTTGACCTATTAGCCGATGAAGACCACGCCATTGCTGAAGCATTTGGTGTATGGGGCTACAAAAAATTTATGGGTAAAGAGTACGATGGTATTCACCGCTTGACGTTTTTAGTAGGCCAAGACGGTAAAATTAAACACCTATTTGATAAGTTTAAAACCAAAGATCACCATCAAGTGGTGTTGGACTATCTTGCAGCAGAATAAGTTTGCAGCAGAATAAGCTAGCGGCTGAGTAAGTTAGCTACCAGCTATTAGACAAATACAGAAAAGCGTTGCTCAAGGGCAACGCTTTTTTTATGCCTATACATTTTCGCTATGTAAAAATTATACCAATCTGCTTATATAGGGTCTATTTAACGTTAAGAAAATTACGCTAGAACTAGGCAAAAATTTTTGTATCTAGTTGTTCTCGGCAATTGCTCCCTGCATTGCTCTACCTCCTGCATCCATGCAGTCGTAAATAAAAAATTTTAACGACGTTATAGTGCAATTTAATTCGTTAAATTGCTCAAAGATTTATGCAGGTTGGTATTAGTATAGTAATCGAGTAAATAATTTGTTAAAACTGCTAAAGCACTTATTATTAGCCCCTTACCAATTGGATATTTAAATCTTGAATAAAAGCCTAAAATTTAAACTTTATTTAACTGCCTTAATCATCTGTATTATCGGTTTTAATTTTTCAGAGCCAAGTATGCAATTTTACTCAAACCCGTTTTATATCGGTAGTTTCGTTTTTACTATTGCGCTTATAATCTCTGTAATTAATTACGCCTGCCCTGCCTGCAAGAAAAACCAAGTAATGCGCTCTATTTCTAGTTATAAGCTTCCCACTAACGATTGTTATAATTGCGGGAAAGAAATTGATGAAAAAAGTAATTAAGTAGACGGAGTTATTACTGGAGAGTCTAGTACGTGGGGTTATTCACAAAGTCACTTGGTATATATTAAGTTGTTGTAGTGTATTATCAACCGATACAAAGTTTGGAATTGTACTAACTAAACTCGCACCTAATTTTAAAGCAATTTTAATACTAGCTTCATTTTGTTCTAAGCATCTAAACTCAATGACTTTAGCGCCTGTGTTTTTAAGTATGCTTGGCAATCTTGCGATTACTTGACTGATAATACCGTTGCCTTGTGCATCACTACTTAACCAGTAACCAAGTTCCGCTATATTCAAATCAGGACAAATAGACTTAACTGCAAAAACACCACTCAGATTATCTTTATAATAAATTTTAAACCACCGCGAGCCATTTAGCCCGCTGTTTACTCTGTCGAGTATGTACTTTTTAGCTGATTCAATATTGTTTACCCCTTCTACCCAAGGCAAAAATGCACCTAAACTTGCCCGACTTAAATTAACAGTCTTCAAAATATCCGCAGCATCGCTTTCCACTAAAGGAGCTAATTTAATGTGTTCTGCAATTTGAATATGCAAGTGTTCTTCCTTGTGAGTATTGATTTTATAGTTGTAAGTTTAAAGCTAAAGATCACTATTAAGTAGCCCCAAACTTATTTAAGGACTGAATAGCCTTTGAGCTAGTAAAAAGATACAGAAAAGTACTACTCTAGGGCAACGTTTTTTTACGTTATTTACTCAAACTTTGATTAAGTAAGAGCATGAACGAGGGATAACTAGGCGATCCATAATTTTGATGTATGGAGTCAAGATTTGACCCTAGGGCAGTCTTGTTACAGCGCAGTGTGTAAACACAGCCAGAAACTGGACTGACATTGGTACTAAACGATGACTGAGGCGAAAGCCAAGGGCCTTAATTAAACTGCCTAAATTCATATGGCGTTCTTTATTCAAACCAAGGTGCATATTCACACCAATCGACGTCATTACTGGGGGCGTAGTCATATTTAAATTGAGTTTGAATAATAAGAACACTTGGTTTTTGAATAAAAAGTTCAAGAAAACACTGCTGCCTGCTTGACCTGAACTTTCTAATGGGTGAGCCCTTTTGCTTTTTAGTTACGAACTTTAAAACTCAAATAATATACCCAATTGAGTTGTTTCATTTCGGCCAAACTCAACTTCAGTACTCGCATACGAAAGTGAAAGTAAAACCAGATCACCCAACGGTACTTCAAATCTTACTTTATAAGTAAAGTCAGTTCCTGTGAATTCTTCCTTTGCCTCAGGGCCTGGGTTTAAAAAAAAGCCTTCTCTCGTGTCTAATTCCCAGCGCGATAACCCCACCATTGGCACAACCCTAAAGTGCGTTGCTAAATCAAATGAATATCCTATCATTGCCTTAAATTCATACGTTTCATAGCTATCTAGAGTACCAAATAATCCATCACTTGATGTATAGGCTAAGTTAGCTTCTGTGACTACATTATTTCCAAATTTATAACCGAGTACATAACCAAGTGAGAATCCGCCAGTATCAAAATCTTCGCTTAAAATTGCAAAATCTTTATCTACTTTTATTTTTCCCGTACCAAGCTCAACGCCCATTCTTATTTGAGCCTCATTGGCATGTGTAGTAAAACTACTCATTAACAATGTGAATGCACTAAGTGAGATTGTTTTTTTCATTTTATTATCCAATATTGAGTTGACCTTAAAAAGGCACTTTGTTGCTTCAAGGGTGTGTTCAATATATGATATTAAGTGTGCCTAAATTAATCCACGGACATAACCGGACATTTTAAGTATTACGTTAGGAAACCTTTCGTCAAAATTGAAATCCCTCCTAAGCCGTAAATATTTAATACCGAATTACAAGAGTGAAAATTGAACAACTCAAAAACTGCCCTTCTAAATCGAGGGCAATTACAGCAATATATAATAGAGCAATCGATAAAACATTTATGGCTTGCCAATCAAATAGGTGTAAGCGAAAAAACCCTTACTCGATGGCTTAATGGCTCAGTTACAAGAATACGTCTGAGTAATTTAAATAAGCTTGCGAGTGCTTTAAATTGTGAAAAAGGAAGCTTGATTGCCCGTTCAGAAGTGGATATTTACCCGAGTGAAGAGAACCGAGATATTTTAGTAAATGAATTGCATAACGATGGGCTTTTGTATGAACTAATGATGAGCAGTAAGATTAAGCTCGCTATTTCTTTAATTAAATCAACATTTCACTCCGCATTACCAAGCGCTATTGTGGCCAACTTCTATATTAAACTTGGTTATGCCGCGCTTATTCATCGTCAATATGAAAAAGCACTACAATATTTTGATAAAGGCCTTAATAAAGCAATTAAAGTGAATGATCTTCCGTTAGTGTTTTCTGCTAATTTAGGCACTGCAATTACTTTACTATTTTCTTGTGAGTTTAAAAGATCACACCATTATTTAGTAATATGTAATGCCACATTACAACACGCGAACCAAGAGAAGGCTCACTATTACAGCACAAATGCACTTTTCTATTTATATTCTGGTGATATAAACGCTGCAATCCAATCAGCTAATTTATGCTTAAACGAATGTGATATAACAACCGATTCAATAGAAAAGAATCTATTTAAGAGTACCGCTTTACAGCTGCTCGGCGCGTGTTATTTGTTACAAGGCGATATTGAATTAGCGTATATATTTTGCGCTGAATCACTAAACGTAGCCAATCTATCTGGGTATAATCGCTGTGTTGCGGTATCAAAAGGATACTTAGCCGCTATTCATTGCACAAATGCAAACTATGTACTTGCAGAGCAACTTATAGCGCAGAGCATTGCCTTAGTTAGTGACGAAGATATTGCACTACCGAGCTTGTTGTGTATCTCATTATTTATTTACCGAAAAACTGGGAACAGTTCAAAGTTCGCGGTTTCTTTAAACGCACTAAACAAAATTTGTAACACGGCTACAGTCCCTAACACCTTTGCTGTATATCAGCTTTATTTAATAAATATAGAGCAAAGTGAGATGCTCGAGGCATCTGAAAAATTAACACATATTGAAAACACACTAACCCAGCTCTCACTTCCGCTTTGGCAGCCATGGTTAACTAAGCTAAGCTAGTATTCCCTCTTTATCGAGAGTTAGTTAAAATTATTTTATCAAATCGTAAAAAATCCAAAGGGGTCACCCATTAGAAAGTTCCGGTCAAACAAAACCAAAGGGGGTCAAGCCCTGACGAACCCCCACAATTTGATGATATAAATCAATAAGTTAGTTTAAAAAACGGTTGAAGTACACAGCCAATTTTGATCTTATATGTTTTTTCCGACCAAAGAAATTACAAAGTAAATCGACTATGCACTTATAACCATAAGGGTCAAATCTTGACTTCATACATCATAATTAATTAGCTGTTTATATTCGCCGAAACTCAAATACGTTACTGTATCGGATGGCGCTTCGCTTATCCGACCTACGTTTTCAAATATATAATACGGGTTATTGGGGGCGTGGGTATTGCAGGTTTGTTTTAAAAACCAGAGGGGTCAAATTTTGACTTCATACTTTGACTGCCTAGAAAGAACTATAGCCGTTCCACCAGTCCCTAATAAGACTCACCTACTACGTATTGTTGACAGTTTTTTAAACCATTTCATACATTCGCGCTTGAAGTTTTATTAACTTCAAGCGCTTTAATTAATATGAACTCATAGGTTAGACATTAAGAGAGAATTGGATTCAGGCCGCATTTTAATCGTCCTTTTTCTTTATCTCTTTTTGGGTTCGCTCTTCGTGCATATTTTGACAAAAAACTGATAGTTTTTTGTCATGCTTTATTCAGTGTCGATATCACGCCTTGTGTTATCGACTCCATTAATTGATAAAACCAACCTTGGGTGTTTTTTGCTACCATAAATGTTGATAGCTCAATACCGGCAAGTTGTTGAACACTCATGCCTATTCGCCTCTTTACTAACAACGTCAATAAACTTGCCCACACCAAGCCTTCCATCATGCTCGCTTTTCTGGTGTTAAATTTCTGAAGGTTGCAATAAGACTTCCATTCTTTAAACAGTAACTCTATTTGCCATCTGAGACTGTAGAGCTTTATTACCGCTTCAGCGCTAAATTTTTCTCGATTTAAGTTCGTTGCCCAATAAGTAGGCTCACTTTTTCCTTTAGGCCAGCTCGCAATCAATCGATAATTCGTTTTACCTTCCACATCCATATCGACAATAACACTACGACGAATATGCTTTTTAACGTCCTTTTGCTTCTCTGTGAAAACCGTTTTAACGCGTTACCGTGACGATTAAAAGCAGCTACTACGGTTGGATTAACCGTGGTTTTAGCCCTGACAACATAAAAGCCTCCTGCTGTATCAATTGATTCAAGATACGATAACTTAAAATAACCTCTATCCGCTAAAAACAAGGTGTCGACTAACGATTTAGCATCAGGTAAAAATCATATTCAGCTTGGCTATCAGGACTCACTGAGATTTCTTCGGGATAACCTTGAAGCACATCCCAACTCACATGAACCTCTATTGCCGCAGGACTTATTTTAGTAAAGCGACCTTTAAAGGTATCTTTTAAACTATCGTGCACTGCGAACGAACTTCCATCTTGCATTACTATGCGTTTAAAGTCAGAAAGAGTGGCGTCTGTACCGAGTATTTGTTGCTGCCATTCATTTAACGCCACATCGACCAGTGATTTCATCAATAGGCTGAATTCAGGCTTACTCAGTTGATTGTGAAACGGTTTATATTGAACATCAGTTTCCGTCAACTTCACAAAATAGCGATGTAAATCTGTCACGGTGTTTACCGATTTATCGCCTAGAGCCGTTATTAACGACATGACTAATTCGAAAGGTTTTATTATTCGTTTACGGCTACAAAAACGGCTTGTTTTACCTATTTCGTTAATATTAAAATCGTTAAGCACTTTCGTTATTTTGTTTAACTCAGTATTATGTTTATTCATGCTCTGCTTTTGGGATAGATAGTGGTTTGGCGATTACTATCAGATCAAATTCAGAGCATGTTTTCAAGTTTTATTCCTTAAGATCCAACCTATGAGTCGTTATTAACTAAAATTCTTAATCGAATATTTTTATATTTTGCTCGCACTTCTTTAATTTTATTATTTATCATCAAATTCCACGTTAAAACATTATGGCTATATAAACCCATAATGTTTTGCATTTATGGCCATTTTCTTCGTTGCTGCTTTCTTTATAATAAAATTATCAAAGTAAAACAAATCGAGAAATAATATGAAAGCTATTGGATATCAAAATAACTTACCCATTGAAAACGAACTATCGTTACAAGATATTGAACTTGAGCAACCTGTTGCACAGGGACACGATATTTTAGTAGAAGTAAAAGCGGTATCAGTTAATCCTGCTGATTATAAAGTACGCTCAAGTATGCCTGTACCAGATGGCGAATGGAAAGTTATTGGTTGGGATGCTGCAGGTGTAGTTAAATCTGTAGGTGATAATGTTACGTTGTTTCAGCCGGGTGATAAGGTTTTTTATGCTGGAGATATAACACGTTCAGGTAGTAATGCTGAAATGCAATTAGTTGATGAACGTATTGTAGGGAAAATGCCTGAGTCTCTGTCTTATGGTGAAGCCGCAGCGCTTCCGCTTACTTCATTAACTGCTTGGGAGATGCTTTTTGACCGATTAGAAGTGTCAAAACAAGATAAAGAAAAAAGCATATTGGTTATTGGTGCTGCCGGTGGTGTTGGATCTATTATGGTACAACTGCTTAAAAAGCTCACTAATTTAACCATTATCGCATCCGCTTCTCGACCAGAAACAACAGATTGGTTAAAAGAGCTTGGTGCTGATCATGTGGTGAATCACAGAAATAAGTTAAGTGAAGAATTTTCAGAGCAAGATCTAGGTAATGTTGATTATGTTGTAGGTTTAAACCATACCGGATCGCATTTGGTAGAAATTGAAAAAGTACTTAAACCTCAAAGTAAATTCGGTTTAATTGATGATACTAAAACACTTGATATTGCAGCGTTTCAAACAAAAGCTATTTCGGTTCATTGGGAGTTAATGTTTACTCGGTCACTTTTTAAAACACCTGATATGCAATCTCAACATGACATCCTTAATGAAATTGCAACTTTAATTGATAAAGGTTTACTTAGAACTACGGTCGGTGAGAACTTAGGTCAAATTAATGCGGAAAACTTACGTAAAGCACATCAATTTTTAGAAACTGGAAAAGCGAAAGGTAAAATTGTTTTAGAAGGCTTCTAAACAACACTTATTACTACCTATTATTTTAATAATAACGACAACTATAGAGATTTGAATATGAATAACGATATCACTTATTATGCTAAAAAAAGACAATCAGTTAAAGCTTACGATTCAAGTAAAAAAATATCAGCAGAAAATATTGAAAAGATTAAAGAGTTATTACGTTACAGCCCATCAAGTGTTAATGCACAACCTTGGCACTTTGTAATAGCTTCTACTGAAGAAGGTAAAAATAGAATCGCTAAAGCAACTGATGTGCTTTATCCATTCAATAGTAATTCTATTCGCGAGGCATCTCATGTTGTTGTATTTGCGAGCAGATTAGATACTCCAGAAGAATACTTACAAAGCCTTTTAGCTCAAGAAGAAAAAGACGGGCGTTTTGATGCTGACCCTGAAGTGTTTAAAGCAAAAATGGACGGTGGACGTAAAATGTTTATTAATGTTCATAAAGAAAAATTTAACGATGTTCCTCATTGGTTGGCCAAGCAGGTTTATTTGAACTTAGGACATTTCTTATTGGGTGTCTCAGCGTTAGGTATTGATTCTACGCCAATGGAAGGGGTCGACCTTGATATCTTAGATAAAGAATTTGGTCTACGTGAAAAAGGTTTTTCTAGCATATGTGTTGTACCACTGGGTTACAGTGATGCTGAAAACGACTTTAATGCATTACTACCAAAATCACGTTTACCTTACTCAGATATATTAACGGAAGTTTAGACTTAACATCGCTTTATCAGAAAGCTCATTAAGTATTACTACGACAAAAACTAATAGGATTTTTTAGATGATTACTCAAATAGTAAAGTTTGATATTAAGTTGGAAAAAATTGAAGAATTTAAAGAGGCACTTCTTAATGACCAACGTGGTTCAAAAAATGATGATGGATGCCTTGAGTTGCGTTTATTTCAAGATAAGAAACAGCCGAATATTATTTTTGCCTATGAACGGTTTAAAAATAACGACGCATTAACACACCATGCTTCTCAGCCTTATACGGCAGTTGTATTTGATTTACTTGAAACGTCTGCTCAATCTGAGCCGTTAGTCATGGAGTTAAACGATACTACGCCAAGTCCTCTACATGAAAACAACCCAAAGAGTGCTAATGAAGAAGATGATATTTTTATTATTTTCTTCATTTTTAAGATAAAGCCAGGTTACCGTGAAAAAATATTAAATCAATTTGAAATACATATACCCAGCACTAGAGCACAAGAAGCAGGTAATATTATTTTCGATTTGTATACCGTTGAAGGGCAAGATGATACGTTTGCTGTTTATGAACATTGGCGTAAAGAGTCAGATGTTTGGGATATTCACTTCAATCAACCTTATGCAGTAGAGACTGGAAAACTGATGAATGAAGCGGTTGTGGGTGAATTAGAGCAATACATGAATTTTGTAACTGAATTTTAATCATTGCTAACCGTTTGTTAAATAATTTTATTACTAGGCATAAATTTGTAAAGTTGATTCTATGAACATATATATTTTGACTGTTTTGTTATTAAGTTTATGTAAGGTTACTAGTGTATACGCCTATGCTGAATCGTTAGTTGAGACTCAACCTATCTCAGAACGATTTACAGAAGGTATTAAACGGTTAAATGAAATAAACAGTGAAGGCTCAGGTGAAAAAATAGTTAATGCACTGAAAGATGTTTCACCTGACCTTGCAAAATATGCAATAGAATATGGCTTTGGAGACTTACTTAGTCGTAAGATATTGGCAGTAAAAACCAAAGAAATGATCATAATTGCTAATTTAGCGGCTTTAGGAAATGCTCAACCTCAGCTTAAAGCACACATTAATGCAGCATTAAATGTAGGGGTTACTCAAGAAGAAATAGCCGAAATAATGATATTAACAAGTGCTTATGCAGGTTTTCCTGCGGCAATAAACGGCACTTTAGCATTGAAAGAAGTGCTAATTCAGCGTGTAAAATAACTCATTTCAATCAAGGAGATTTTATAATGAAAATGATACATAAATTAACTATTTTACTTTGTTTAGTCTTGATGTCTGTTTATACATTTGCTGATGAACTGAAATCGCCAACACGTACTCTTGATGGAACTTCTATTACATACAACTACACTAGCGGTTGATCATATAACGTAAAATTCGAAAAATCAGGTGTCAGTTATCGTTTTTTAACAGGATCAAAACCCAATACATGGTGGGGACCATTTCCTTACACTGCATTTGAAGTTGAAAAAAACACCTTCCTTGCTGCTTGGTTTGAAGAGGAATACGGTGATTATGTTACCTTACATGTAAATTTCAATACTAATTTATTGTATGGTAGTGCTATTTTACAAGGCGAAACAGTACATTTTCATGGTGCTACAATTGTAAAAGTCGCAAGATAACCTTCAGAGTATTGATATAACACTCGAGGAGGCTCATATTCAACTTAACGAACATGTTAATTTAAGTTTTGAAAAGAAAGACTTAAACGAACAAAAATATTTATTGTAATACTTTCCTATTTATTAAGATTATACAGCTTTTTATAATTTGGTACGTGACTCTCCCAAAATGGAGGCTCGCCAATATTGGTTTGTAATATGTCAATAAATTCAGTAATTAATGGTGTTTGGTTTCTATGTGGGTAAACAGCGTAAATGCCAGTATCCATCATAGATATTTTATGATCGGTTAATAAAGGTACTAATTTTGATACATTTATTGGTTGTTCCAAATTAAATAAATCAAGCATGGTATAGCCAATTCCGTCTTTAACAGCGCCCATCATCGATTTAACATCACTGACTTTATAATTTCCTTTCATTCTATAAATGTTAAATTTATCACTAGTAGGTGATTCACTTAGCTGCATTTGATCTAATGTTACATCACCATTACTGTATATAACTGCTGGTAATGCGATAAGTTCTTCTGGCGTTTTCGGCTGTCCATGTACCTTAACGAACTCTTCAGAAGCAAGAATGACGAAATTTGTTTTTGCTATTTTTTTTGCAATAAGGTTTGATTCGGCAAGCTTTCCAATTCGAAAAGCTAAATCAAAATGGTCGGCAATAATGTCACTTTTTTTATCGTCTAATGAAAGTGTTATTTTTATATCCGGAAATTTTTTTAGGTAACAGGAAATAGCAGGCTGTAAATACATTTGGCCAAAGACGATTGAAGAAGTGATTCTAATATGACCTTTAGGTGTTTTATGATATGAATCAGCAATATTTATAATTTGATCTAATGTTCCAATCAATAATTGCGCCTGTGTAAGTATTTCCTCTCCTGCTGGTGTTAAGGAAAATGAGCGAGTAGAACGATTTAATAATTGAATACCTAAACTGGTTTCAAGTTTCTTAATTTGTTTTGATAAAGATGAATTATCCATATCGTGAAGTGCAGCAGCTTTGGCAAAAGAACCCTGCTGAACAATATCAAGAAATAATGATAATTGATTTGTGATAGACATATGGCTCTTATTCTCCAGCCCAAATAGTAAATGATAATAACTGAAGTAACTCTTTTTTAAAGATTTTAATGCCCGCTTGAGAGTAATTTATTATTAGGTTCACTTATTAATTGAATCTGAAGGGCTACAAAGCCTAAAAATAGATATTGATAGGCGCCATAAATAAGCGGTTCGACTAAATCAAGATATTAATTAAGTTCGTTCAGCTACCTGTTGAACAACATTATGACAATGATTCATTTATGTACGAGCAACTTTGACATCCTCTTGCCATTGTTCAGCCAAAAAATCGATAAATGCTCTGACAACAGGTCGCTGGTAGCTTCTTGACAAATATACAGCCCAAAGTGCCATTGTAGGTAAAGATATGTCAGGTAATAAGTGTATTAACTCACCTTTTTCTAGCGAAGGATTTGCTAAGTCACAGGGAAGATAGGCAAGACCGACACCATTAATGGCTGCTTTTATCAAAACACCGAGGTCATTTGCTTGAATACTGCCAGTTACAGAGATTGAGTGATATTTTTTATCTTCAATAAATGTCCAACTATTTTGAGATAAATGTACCAAACAATTATGCTCAATTAACTGTTGTGGGTAGTTTATTTTATCATGATTTTTTAGGTACCTTGCTGAGCCACATAATACACTTTCAATACTCATTAACCGACGAGCAATGAGGTTTTCATCGGGTTGGTCGGTATACCGCAAAGCAACATCTATGTGTTCTTCAACTAACAATGCATTTTTGTCCGACATTACTAATTTAATACTAACTTTTGGGTGTAAAGCGGTAAACATGGCAACCACCTCGTAAAGCAGGTTTTGTCCGAGCCCTATGGGCGTAGCAATACGGATATCACCAATAAGCTCTTCATTATGGCTACGGGCTAAGCTTTCTAAACCAGATACCTCACTTAAAATGCGTTCACAATGTTGCATAATATCTCGACCTGGCGAGGTTAAACTAACACTACGCGTTGTACGATGTAGTAAACGAATATTGAGCCAGTCTTCTAGCTCCTTAACGTGTCGTGTTACTTTTACACGACTCAAGTCTAATTGCTCTGCTGCATCAGTAAAACTACCGGTACTTGCCACTTCAACAAAACTGCGTAGTGCTTCAAACTTATCCATAAAAAACCTTTGTTTCAATATTTGTAACAATCATGTACTTAAATACATATTTATTACAGTAATAGATTTATTCATAATAACGACATCTTAAATAAATGAAACAAACTTTGGAGAATACAATGAAAATAGCAATTATTGGTGCAACAGGTTGGATTGGCTCTACATTAATGAATGAAGCCTTAAACAGAGATCATAAAGTTATAGCAATTAGTCGTGGCGCAAATAATATCGAAAAACAAGGTGTTACCACACACCCTCTTGATTTACTTACTGATGGAAGTATTAAAGACGCTGTTGCCGATGCTGACATCGTTATTGCGGCTATTGGTGGTCGAGCAAAAAGTAATCATGAAATAGTTGCGAGTACGGCACAGCGTTTATTGAAAGAGCTACCAAAATCCGATGTTAAGCGTCTAATTTGGGTGGGTGGTGCCGGAAGTTTAGAGGTAGCTCCAGGTGTTAAACTCGTTAGCGTTCCAGACTTTCCTGCTGAATATAAAGACGAAGCGATTGCTCAGGGTCAGGCATTAGACGTTTTTCGCAATAGTGATAGTACACTAGATTGGTTATTTGTAAGTCCAGCGGCTGAAATTTTCCCCGGTGAACGTACAGGTATTTATCGTGTAGGTGGAGAGCAATTACTGAGTGATGACCAAGGTAATAGTAAAATTTCTGTTGAAGATTATGCTGTGGCATTGATCGATGAGGCTGAAAAGTCTCAGCATCATAATAAGCGCATTGGTGTCGCTTATTAATAGCTGTAACATAATCCTTGCAGTGACCTCATAAGAACAGATCACTGTAAGGATTAATACTATTTAGAACATACCATTTTCGTGAGCCATTTTAGATGGAATCGCCTGAATGCTGTCCCAGTGCTCAACTATCAGCCCATTATCAACACGGAAAAGATCGTAAAAGGCCGTTGGTTGGCCGCCAAAATCGCCTTCACTTTGAGTGAACACGAAGTTGCCTTCGGCAACCACGTTATGAATTTTTGTGTATCCAAAAGACGTTTTATTCTCAGCAAGACTCCCCATAAAATCAAGTAAACCTTTAGTGCCATCTGCAATCCCTGGATTATGCTGATGGTAAACTTCTCCTATATATTGACTAAGTTTATCACCTTTACCGTTCACCAATACATCGGTTACGAATTGTATGACTATTTTTTTGTTTTCTTTCGTTTTATCAATATCCTTAATCATTGTAGGGCCGTCTACCATACTGCGACCACTTACCGTTTTAACCGGCATTTCTTGAATCCCGTCCCAATGTTCCGCGATTAAGCCGTTTTCAATACGAAATAAATCAAATACAGCTAGTTTGCTGCCTAAAACAACCTCACTGTGAACCAATACGAGATTACCTTCTCGAAGTACACGCTTCGGATGGTAACTGAGCGGCGTATCTAGTGTTTTTAGATAGCCAACAAAGCCTAGTAGCCCTGTTAGCTTATCGTGTGCACCTGGATTATGTTGAATATAACCCTCGGCTACATTCTCTTTAATAAAAGAGATATCACCCTGTACTAAGCCTTTATTTAGTAACTCTAAAGACTGCTCTTTAACTGTATCTTGGGCAATCGCCAATGGTGAGCCAAGTGTAATAACAGCAGTCACTATTAGACTTAAGGTAAATTTAATTGATTTTTTCATGTGTTAATCCTGTAATAATTTTAATGTCTACTTTTAGCAAGTAGACTTGATTTATTGAACCTATTCTTACTGCATCATCTTGCATATTAATGCAGCTTATTTAGTTAATTACATTTGCGCTAAGTGAGGAAATAAATGCGTATCGATAGCAATAGCTAACATTATTTACTGTCTTTTGTTCCTCCTGAACCTGATCCTGAAGGAGGTTTGATCATCTTCATTTTTTTCGTTCGGAATTCTTCAACATTAGGCAGAGCCAAATTGATTCGATCAAACTCCTGTACTTCAAATTCCATTTCATCAAAGCGAATATCTTCAAGATGACCGCCGACTGTGTTATCGCCATTTTGAAAATGAAAATGTAAACCAGGAATACTAATCGTGCCTAAGTAGTCAGGCGTGTAAATACCGACCAACGTCCCTTTGGTCTGCTCTAGGTTATACATTTGACGACCGCCTAAATATTTAAAAAAATCGACATCTTCATCTTCAACGCCGTGAGCCGATGCTAAGCGAGCAAGCTCAAAAGTGCCCTTTGCCTTGAATACATAAAAACTATTAACCGACTCAATTTCAGCCGAAATAACATCAGACAGCGCTTTAAATGAGGTAATGCCCTTAACCGTAATTGAATGTGTGGGTTCAAATTTTACCATCGACATATATGGCGCTTGTAAATTATCAGGTGCTACTGTTGATGTACCATCAGCGGCAATACTGTAAACCACACCATCAATAGCCGTTAACTCGCCATTGAGATGGTTACTCACACCCACGCCGATATCGCCTAGGGTTTTCATTTCTTTTGCTGTGATATTACCTTCGTAAATGGTATTCATTAACGTAATAGGTAAACCGTATTGCTCGATTGCTTTGCCTTTATTGAGAGTGCTGTGAGTATGTGTATGTGAATCCGTTTTCGATTCCCCTGCGATTGTATTACTTGAAATACCTAAAATGGCAGTTACGCTTATTAGCGCTAGAATTTTTTTTTGTATGTTCATAGTGTTCCTATTTGTAGTTAATGCCAGAATATTGTGTTTATTAATCAATGATGTGCAGTTCTCAAACTACAGTCAGCCCATGACACCGGCATGCCGATGTCATGGCCAACTTACCAATTTAAGGGTTTACTTCTCTTAACTCATGTAGATATTCAGGAATAGGCCGTTCAAGAGATTCCGTCAGAACCTTCCCTGTTTCGATAGAAAGCGGATCTGTAGTGGAGAACGCACGTGCCACCTCAGCTGATTTCCACCATTCGATGACGACTAGCTGGTTTGGGGTATCAAGTACAGTGAAGGCATTAAAGGAAATGCTTCCCTCATGTTCTCGGACATTAGGAATTTGCTTTTTATATTGCTCTATAACACGATCGAATTGATCTGGTTTTATATCAAAAATCGCCACCACATAAAGCTCGCTTGGGTCAACTTTTCGCTCATCGGCTGCTCGCACTTCTTCTACAACAGCAGGGCCAAATACAAATGCAACTGGAGCGGCCGACAAGGCCGTGCCTGCAACCTCGATCAAAGCAAGTTCATAGGGTTGCTTTCGGTGATACTCAACGGCACTAAAGTCTTTGAATCGCTCTTGCCCGAAAACCAAGCCTGGATTATTTACGTCTTCAAACATACGAATTCCAAGGGCTCCTGGCTCATTTACGGTGCCCTTAACAACATCCAACATAGCGGCCTTAAATTTAGCACGCCCTTCTTCTTGCATCTGAAATCTGCCTACCATCTGAATCCTAGTATTTTCCTCTTTATCACTATTCGTTTTGCTATTAATAGCTTGCGCATCTTGTAGTGGTCAATAAAATATGGCCACTGTTTTAAAACCAAAGATAAAGCCAAAAGGCTCAAATATTGACTTCATACATCATAATTAATTAGCTGTTTATATTCGCCGAAACTCAAATACGTTAGTGTGTCGGATGGCGCTGCGCTTATCCGACCTACGTTTTCAAATATATAATGCTGGTTTATTGGAGGCGTGGGGAGTGAGGGTTCATTTAAGATCGTTGGATGTCGTAGGGTTTCGCTGCGCTCTACCCAACATACGTGTTTGTCTTAAATTTTTACGCAGACGAAAATGGCGTTGCCTGAGCGCTGTGCCCATGGGGTTATTTTGTCGTAGTCATGTTCAAATATGTGGATTTCGAAGTACGGCTTTAAGGCTTCTTTAAGCTCGGTATAACTAAAAGCAACCATTGGGTGCTCGTCGTGCCATACGAGTGTTTTGTCTGCGGTGGTTTTTTCTATGTTGAGTTTTAATAGCTGTTTATTGCCTGTGCCGCTGTAGTGCCAGCCAGAGCGAAATGTGAATAAGCTATTTTCACTTGTTGCGGTGTGCTCTACAAATGAATCGCTGTCGATTTTGTTTTTATCAACGGCGTTAAAGCAAAATATTCCACCTGTATTTAATGCACTGTGTACGCTGGCAAGGCATTCTTTTAACTTATCAATGCTGTCGCAGTAATGCAGTGAATACAAAAAACAGGTAATTAAATCCAAGTGCTCGGCTACCTTAAACTCACTCATGTTTTGCAACGAAAATTGCGCTTCTGGGCAGCGAATTTTTGCTTTATCAAGCATTGGTTGGTTTAAATCAAGCCCACTACTTTTATAGCCGTAATCAATAAAGTGGCGTACATGCGGGCCGGTGCCACACGCTAAATCGAGGTGGGTATTTGCGCCATTACCAAAAATTTGGTGCAGCCGGTGAATAGAATTGCTTTGGGCTTGATAATCTATATCTGCGCACATTAAGTCGTAGTAATCAGAAAGGTCGGTGTAAAGCGCATTAGCGGACATATAAGCCTAGTGGTAAGTAGTAAAATATTTTTAAGTCGCGCATAGTAAACTAGTTATGGCTATTAGCGAAGAAGATATGAGCTTTAGGTTTGTCGGATGGCGCTTCACTTATCCGAGCTAAATAAACGACCTACGTATTTAAATATTATAGAACATTGTTATAAACGGTGTGGAAGTGGAGATTCGTTGGGTTTCGCTACGCTCTACCCAACCTTGTATCTCTTCTTGATGAGTGTTTAGCTAGCACTTGTCACATCGGGAAGACAGTGAGCTCGTACCCAA
>NZ_JADYXO010000027.1:0-45142 GCF_015864295.1 Pseudoalteromonas sp. NZS127_1
AAATGGTGCCTCGACGCGGAATCGAACCACGGACACGAGGATTTTCAATCCTCTGCTCTACCGACTGAGCTATCGAGGCACATAAACTGTGCTAATTAATTGTAATACTTTACAATTAACTTTAAATAAATGGTGCCGACTAACCGAGTCGAACGGTTGACCTACTGATTACAAGTCAGTTGCTCTACCAGCTGAGCTAAGTCGGCACACAAAACTGTGTGCTAAGGCACGTTCAATTTTAAAGATTGAGAACTTAAAGCAAATGGTGCCTCGACGCGGAATCGAACCACGGACACGAGGATTTTCAATCCTCTGCTCTACCGACTGAGCTATCGAGGCACATAAACTGTGCTAACTAAAAGTAAAATAATTATTTAACTTTTAATAAATGGTGCCGACTAACCGAGTCGAACGGTTGACCTACTGATTACAAGTCAGTTGCTCTACCAGCTGAGCTAAGTCGGCACACAAAACTGTGTGCTAAGGCACGCGTAATAATGTTTAAACTGTTGATTAAACACCACTACTTTAATAAATGGTGCCTCGACCCGGAATCGAACCAGGGACACGAGGATTTTCAATCCTCTGCTCTACCAACTGAGCTATCGAGGCACTTAAACAGTGCTAATTAAAAATCTTAAAGGATTTTTAATGCAATTCCCACTCATCTCTAGCGACTGAGCTATCTGGGCGTGCGGCGTATTAAACGAGTTTTGCCCTTACAAGTCAACTTTTTTTTTCTTCTTTATAACTGTTTGAACGGTTTTCAGACAACTCAGTACATTTTTTATTAATAACGTTCATTTTTACCACAAATCGGGCTATAACTATAAATAAATATAACTAAATCAGACTAAAACCGTAGTGAATTATTTTTTGTAAATGTTACGATTAGCTTAGATACGTACGATAGGGACTTATCGTAGTAAAAACACATCAATTGGAAACAATCAATGCAGAGTAAATTCTCATCGCCAGTAAAAGGCTTACTGCCACTTTTTTTAATCATTAATATTGCTGTAACAGCGCTCGCTATTGTTGCCCACTCATTTTATACACAAACTGAAGTTAAGACAGCCCAACCAGTATCATCTATTAATATTGTAACGCTTGCCGATAGATTAGACTTACCTATGGTTGATGCATTAACTATGTATGGTCAAGGTAAAGTAAAACAGTTACTTGATTTAACCTCCTTATTAGACGGTGACTTTGAATATACTCTATATCGCTTCAATGCTACATCAGATACTCAGTTGGTATATAGCAGCAGTAAACCAGCCATCGCTTCTGTTAAAACTGAAAAGCACTTAAAAGAAGAAGGTATTCTGCATCACCTACTATTGTTAAACGATCAACCCATTGGCGAGCTTATTATTAAGCAAAACATACCAGCCACGCCTTTAAGCGCTCAAGATTCTCAAGTTATCGCTTACATCATCGCGATAGCGAGTGTTGCTGCATTATTTATACTTACTTTAATGTTTAATATGTACATTAATACGCGCTTACGTAAAAGTACTGACACTCTTACTCAAGAGTTACAGGCAATCACTGAAGATGCTAATTACAATAGTAATGTTGATGAGCAACTTGATATTGGTTTAGGTGTAGTAGCAAAAAACATCAACTTATTGCTACAAAAAGTACAAACTGCAATGAGCGAGAATGACTCTGCACAAAAAGAGCTTTATAAATTACAAAATGGCCTAGAAGCCGAAGTGCAAAATCGTACCTTAGCGCTTGAGCAAGCCACATTAAAAGCAGAGCGAGCAAGCGAAACTAAAACAACATTCTTAGCAACGATGAGTCACGAAATAAGAACACCGATGAATGGTGTTATAGGTACTATTGATTTACTGCGCCAGACCGAACTTGATGGCGCTCAGCATCGTTTAAGTACGATTATTCGTGAATCAGCATTTTCGTTATTGAGCATTTTGGATGATATTTTAGATTTCTCTAAAATTGAGGCTGGAAAGCTAAATATTGACCCGATCCCATTTTCGGTAACCGATACTATTGAAGAAGTTGCTCGTGTGCTCTCATCTGTTGCTAAAAAACGTGAGCTTGATTTAGAGCTAGCAATAGCACCAGATATTCCTATAAATCTTACCGGTGATAGCGTACGTGTACGTCAGGTTCTTTATAACCTATGTAGTAACGCAATTAAATTTACGAGCACTGATGAAAAAACCCAAGGGCATGTAAAAATATCAGTAGAGGTGGTACATAATACGACTGATCACTTTACCTTACGCTTTTGCGTAACTGATAACGGTAAAGGCATGTCGCAGGCACAACTACGCGAAATATTTAATCCGTTTATTCAAGCCGAAAATTCGATTACCCGAGAATATGGAGGGACAGGTTTAGGTCTTTCTATTTGTAAAAGCTTAACTGAGCTTATGCTAGGTACTATTCATGTAACTAGCCATACAGGAATTGGCAGTGAGTTTACTGTTGAACTGCCGTTTAGCACATCGGGTAGAATTAAGTACGCACACAAAGGTGCATTAAATGGTAAGCAAATTGTTGTAGTTAGTAATCACCTAGAACGTGAAAAAACAATGTACCGTTATTTATCGTTTATGGGCGCTAAAATAGTTTATGCACACACAGAAGAAGAAATTGAAGAGCATCAACATTCGCAAGATATTATTTGGGTGGCTGATGGCATAGACAATATGGATAAAACAAACGCGCTGCTAAGACGCTTATTTTATTCATTAGAGGATTATAACCAACAAGTTGTTGTACTAAGTAAGCTTGATGAAGCGGCTATAAATCATAATAATATTTTTTATATTAATGCCTCTCCTTTATGTAAGTCTAACTTTATGCTGTCTATTTTAGTCGCTGCAGGTTTGCATACACCTAAACAAATTAAAAAAACCAAAACACTTAATAACTATTTAAATGTTGAGCAAGCTCGTAAATCAAACAAATTGGTTTTACTTGTTGAAGATAACCTTCTAAACCAACAAGTGCTGACCGATCAATTACACATACTAGGTTTTGGCGTTGAGATAGCAAACAACGGTGAAGAAGGCTTAGATATGTGGAGAAAAGGTGATTACTCACTTATTTTAACCGACTTACACATGCCTAAAATGTCGGGTTACGATATGGTCGAAAAAATCCGTAACGAAGCAGAGCTATTAGAATCAATTGATGCACAGCCTTACATTATTGCTGTAACAGCAAACGCACTTAAAGGCGAAAAAGAGCGTTGCTTAGCCGTAGGTATAAACGACTTCATTACCAAACCTATAGAGCTAAACGCGTTAGAGGACACTTTAAAACGCTGGAGCGATAAGCAAAGCCAAAACCCAAATGTAGTTATCCATCAAACCATGGCGCTACCTATTGATATGGAAGCAGTTGCTAAATATGTAAATGGTGACGAAGCTAAACAGTTACGCTTTTTCAAAATGTATTTAGAACAAAGCCAAGGGCTAATTAAGGGGATTAATTCAGGCGTTATGGTTAACGATTTAGATGAGATTATTGAAGGGTGTCATCAATTAAAATCGATCTCTAAAACAATTGGTGCCCTAACGGTGGCTGAACTTTCAAGTGCATTTGAAGATAAATGTAAAAAAGGTGAACTCACTACCGATGAATTAATAGACTTAAGAGATAAGTTAGAAATTGAATACTCTAAGGCAGCTCAATTTTTAAAAGAACAAATTAAAATCTCTGAGCAAGAAGATGAGTTAAGTGATTAAATAATCGCACACAAAAAAAGGGCTATTTAGCCCTTTTTTTATGTTCAAAATATTATTTTTCAGGCGGTCGATAACCTTCAATTTCCACATCTTTGTTTTCAAACAAAAAGCCAACCATTTGCTCTTCTAAAAATGTGCGGTGCTCTGGATCCATCATATTTAAATGCTTTTCGTTAATAAGCATTGTTTGCTTATGCTGCCACTGACCCCACGCTTCTTTAGAGATGTTATTAAAAATCTTTTCACCAACTTCACCAGGGTATAACTGAAAGCCAAGCCCTTCGGCTTCTTTTTGTAACTTTTGACAAAATACTGTACGTGCCATGATTGATTCTCTCTAACGCTAAATATGGGGCTATTCTATACTATTGCTGTAATTTGTTTAACCAACTTTTTAGTTGGCGCTGCTAGGCCAACCTCTATTGATTGATCAAGCGGATACCACACTAATTGTTTGTCATTTACTACATCAGGAATGTTCTTAACATTGAGCACATGCGGATTAATCGTCAGCTCAAAATGTGAAAACACATGAATAAACGCTTCAAGCTCTACTAAGTCGGCTTCTAATCCTTGCTGAGCTAAAAATATTTGAAGCTCCTCGTACTCATTAAATTCAAAAAAACCAAATAGTCCTCCCCAAATACCGCTGTTAGGGCGTTTTTCCATAAGCACTTTATCGCCGCACTGAATAATTAACTGATGACAACTCTTCTTCGGCACTGCTTTTTTAGGTTTAGAATGTGGAAACTCTTTTACTTTACCTGCATTAAAAGCACCACAACCTGAATTTAATGGGCAAGCCTCGCAATCAAACCGGCTGCGTGAGCAAACACTCGCACCTAAATCCATCATAGCTTGATTAAATTCGGTGACATTATTTTTAGGTGTTAATTGCTCTGATAAATGCCAAAGCTGGTTTTCGACTTTTTTAACACCGTACCAACCTTCTATCATAAAGTAGCGCGCTAAGACTCGCTTAACATTCCCATCTAAAATTGGATGATGCTGCCCAAGCGACAATGATAAAACAGCCCCGGCAGTAGAGCGTCCTATTCCCGGTAAATCCATTACTTCATCAAGCGTTTGCGGAAATTCGCCTTGGAACTTGTCACGTACTATTTTAGCTGTTTTATGTAAGTTACGCGCACGAGCGTAATACCCTAAGCCGGTCCAGTGATGCAGTACTAAATCTTCATCAGCATCGGCTAAAGCAATAATATCTGGAAAGCTTTGCATAAATTTTTCAAAATATGGGATAACAGTAATAACTTGAGTTTGCTGGAGCATCACCTCAGACACCCACACTTTATAAGGTGTTTTACCCAACTGCCATGGAAGTGTTTTACGCCCATGAAGGTGATACCAATCAACGACTTGATTAGAAAACGAATTAGACTGTTTTTTATTTAAATCCAACATATTGTACTTTTACTGATGCTCAATGGCGGCTCAGTCTATTGTAGTTAATAAAAAGATCAAGCTATAGGGCGTGTAAAACCAGCTAATACTTGTGATTGCGGGCTCGGTCAGGGATAATATGCAACCATTTTTAAACACATTGTTTTTGTCAGGCCAATAATATGAGTGAATCAAGCAACACTAACCTTGAGCAAGCTAAGCAAGAA
The DNA here is from genome assembly GCF_015864295.1 of Pseudoalteromonas sp. NZS127_1. Taxonomy (NCBI): domain Bacteria; kingdom Pseudomonadati; phylum Pseudomonadota; class Gammaproteobacteria; order Alteromonadales; family Pseudoalteromonadaceae; genus Pseudoalteromonas; species Pseudoalteromonas sp. NZS127_1. The sequence continues at coordinate 5,360 of NZ_JADYXO010000027.1, forward strand.
GGTAAATACATCCGCACCATTCGCAGTTTTGTAAAACGCGAAGGTCGATTAACCAAAGGCCAAGCCGCTGCAATCGAAAAATGCTGGCCAACAATGGGCCTAGAGCATAAAAACGGTATGCTTGATTTAAGCGAAGTTTTTGGCAACAACAACGATGTAGTAGTAGAAATTGGTTTTGGTATGGGTAAATCGCTTGTCGAAATGGCAACAAATGCCCCTCACCTAAACTTTATTGGTATTGAAGTACACCGCCCAGGCGTTGGTGCTTGTTTAATGGATGCCGATGAAGCAGGCATTACTAACTTACGTATTTTTGAACACGATGCAGTTGAAGTACTTGCAGACTGTATACCTAATGAAAGCTTAACAACACTACAGTTGTTTTTCCCTGATCCTTGGCATAAAAAGCGTCATCATAAACGCCGTATTGTACAAACTGAGTTTGTTGAAAAACTAAGAGCCCAACTGAAAATGGGTGGCGTTTTTCATATGGCAACAGATTGGGAAAACTATGCAGAGCATATGCTCGAAGTAATGAATGTAGCTCCTGGTTTTAAAAACCAATCAGAAACAAACGATTATGTTCCACGTCCAGATTTGCGCCCGCTTACTAAGTTTGAGCAGCGCGGACATCGCCTAGGTCATGGCGTGTGGGATTTAATGTTTGAACGTACTGAGTAATTTGTAACTTTAAGCACTCACTTTTATTTTTAATAAAACTAAACATACTGTAAGGCAAAGCCATTTATGAGCGTACTAACCAACCCAAGTTTACTGTTACTTCGTAATAGCGAGGCACTAACGGGCAAATCTATCTTGGTGGTCAACTTTGTTCAAGATGGCTTTTTAACAGAGCTTAAAAAACTTAACCCGCAAAGCAAGGTAACTGCATTTAGCTACAACCATGCTAACGGTGAGTTTGCTAAAAACACCAAAGACGTTGAGATTTGTGTAAATCACACAATACCTGGTAACGGCTACGATTTAGTTATTCTTTACTATCCTAAATCAAAACCTGAGTTATTAATGGCGCTTGATAATATTCGATCTGCTATTACTGACGATGCCGAACTATTGGTGGTAGGTGAAAACAAAAGTGGTGTTAAATCAATTGAAAAGCAATTAGCTGGTAAAGCTGAGTTTAGTAACAAAATTGATTCAGCTAAGCACTGCGTTCTTTACTCATTTGCTGAGATTACCCAGCATCCTGACTTTGATATTACGACCTACCATAAAAAGTTTGTTGTTAATGTTGCCGACACCGAGTTTACAGCTATTAGTGTCCCAGGGGTGTTTAATCACGGTAGTTTAGATATGGGAACGAAAGTTCTACTCGAAAACGCACCGACAATTAAGCAAGGTAGGGTTCTCGACTTTGGTTGTGGTGCAGGTTTAATAGCAACCTTTTTAGGGCTGCATAATCCAGCACTTGAGTTTGTGTGTAGTGATGTAAGTGCACTGGCAACTTACGCAACACAGCAAACTCTAAAGCTTAACAACATCAAAGGCGAAGCGATATTAAGTGACGGCCTTAAAAGCATTACCGGTAAGTTTGATTTAATTATTAGCAATCCACCTTTTCATACAGGTATTGCAACCGACTACACAGTAGCAGAAACATTTTTAGCAAATGCAAAACAGCATTTAACTAAAGTAGGAAAGCTGAATATTGTTGCTAACAGCTTTTTAAAATACCCGCCTATTTTAGAAACGCAATTTGAAAGCTACCAAACGGTATTTAAAAATAACAAGTTTGCCGTATATAGCAGCTAGTATTATTTTAAAAAATGCTTGAGTGCAAACGCGCTCAAGCTAACCTTCGCATAAATATAAGAATTAATTTAGCTTTTTTCCTTCATTTTCTCCCGTCTTTGCTAAACTAAAACTCTAAATAATCAAAATTAATTCAGGCGATAACGAAATAATGCCTAAAAAAGTTCATCAAAGTAGCATTCGCAAAGCACTCATAAATTTAATTATGCTTATTACAGCTATTTGCTTGTCGCTATCTATTTCGATATCTACTTATTTAAGCGTAAAAGAGCAAAAGCAATTAATCATTAATAAACTCGTCATACTTTCTGAAATTGTAGCTTTTGATGCTGGTAAATCAGTAGTTGAAGATGATAGAAAAACAGAAGAAAAACGCCTCAAGTCATTTGAAAATATCCCCCTTGTAAAAAACATACATATTTATTCAATAGAAAAAGCATCTCAAAAACCTGTTTTTTTTATTAGCTTTAATGCAAAAAAAACACCTCCAGTACCACTAAGAATAGACAGTGTTGATGAGCTAAAAACGCCACGAATTACGAGCGATCATATTGAACTAACCCGCCCTATTTACGATAACGAAAAGTTGGTAGGTTATGTATATATGCGAGGGAGCCTCGAAAGTTTAGAGACTTATATTGAGAGAAAAATATTAATAGACGTGCTATTAACTCTATTAATTTTAATCGTTGTTTACTTTATTGCTATAAAAGTTCAACGACGTATAGCCAAGCCAATAGAACAGTTAAGCATGCTATTGCAGGATGTATCTAAAAATCATAACTATGATGCACGCGCGCCAATAACCGATGTAAAAGAAATAACCGCTCTTTCAAATAGTTTAAATATCATGCTTACACGTACCAAAAAGCAACTTGAGCGCCACGAAAAAGATAAACAAGAAATAAAACAACTAAACCAGAGCCTTGAAGAAAAAGTAAACCAGCGAACAATCGCTCTCAGAGAAGCAAATCAAGAGCTTTTATCAACCCTTGAGAGAATGCATCAGTACCAAACGCAAATTGTTGAAAACGAAAAAATGGCATCGCTTGGGCAAATGGTTGCTGGGGTTGCCCATGAAGTGAATACACCAATAGGGCTAGGTATTACAGGCTCTACATTACTTCGAGATAAACTGGCAGATATACAGCAAAGCTTTGACGATAAAAAACTTACCTCAAGCCATCTAAAACGCTTTATAGATGAAGGTATTGAAAACTTAGACTTAATTTATCGTAATCTAAATCGTGCCGCAGACCTGATATCTAACTTTAAAAAAGTGGCCGTTATTCAAGACGACGGTGTTAATACCTATATTAATGTACATAAATTAATAAGTGATGTTTTAACATCGATTCAATCTGAACTACTGCCTAAAAAGCCTGTCGTTATTATTAACTGTCCGACCGACTTGGCTATTCATAGTAAGTCTGAACCTCTGCAACAAGTGTTTCAGCAGTTGCTTATGAACTCTGTGATTCATGGATTTATAGGTAAAGAAAATAATGAAATTCGCTTTGACGTAGAACTGGTAGGGAAAAAATTAACAATAGTTTATTCTGACAATGGTCAAGGTGTTGATAAAAACATTAAAAATAGAATTTTTGATCCGTTTGTAACTTCAAAGCGCGGACAAGGCGCAAGCGGCTTAGGCATGCACTTGGTCTACAACCTAGTAACACAAGCACTTGGCGGAAGAGTTATGTTTGATCTTGAAGAAAAACACGGTGCTCGCTTTATAATTACTATTCCTTAAATAAAGATCACTAAAAAGTGCATATATTTAAAATTTATCCTTGAATTAGCATTTAATGACCTCATTAATGAGGCATGTGATAAGCGCGTAACATTATTTAATTGCATTAAATAAATATTACCAAGCGATTTATGAACTTTTTTATCTTTGCTGTATCACATACATTGATGAAAGGTTAGAAAGTGATATAGTTTTGCTTTGAATTAGTCTGATTATTTTAAGTACCTTGTTTGATTGAATGATGTATCAATTATTAAAGGAAAATGGCTTCGACTTTATGATTCAAATAGCTACATCCACGTATATATCAATTAAACAGTAGTTTTTGCACTGCCCTTTTTAGTAGACTTTGGACACCCTACTGTTTTATTTTTATCCAATTTGTTTTTTCCTTGTTAACAAATGGGTATAATCCTATAATCTCTAGTAATCGGTTATAAATTCGTCACCGGTTTTTTTATAAATAAAATATTCCAAAAGGTTAATTAATAATGCAAACGCCAGTCATTCTAATCGTAGAAGATGAAGACGTAACTCGACTGAACCTAGTTAGTTTATTTGAAGCTGAAGGGTACAAAGTTATTGAAGCCATTGATGGCGATGATATGCATGACAAGCTTACAAATAACGATGACGTTAATCTTGTAGTTATGGATATCAACCTTCCTGGTAAAAACGGTCTTATTTTAGCCCGTGAATTACGCCAAAAGCGTAAAGTAGGTCTTATATTCCTAACCGGTCGTGACAACGATGTTGACCGTATTTTAGGTCTTGAAATTGGCGCAGATGACTATGTTACTAAGCCATTCAACCCGCGTGAATTAACTATTAGAGCTCGCAACCTTATTACTCGTACTGCTTTAGGCGGTGAAGAGTCTGCACTAGAAACAAATGGTGTTATTACGTTTAACGGTTGGGAACTTGATGAGAATAGCCGCTGTCTTACTTCTCCAAATGGCGACGCTAAACGTTTACCAAAAGGTGAGTACAGAGCACTTCGTTTAATGCTTGATTCTCCAGGTCGTATTTTTAGTCGTGAGCAATTAATCAAGCACATGACAGGCCGTGAGCTTCGTGCAAATGACCGTACTGTTGATGTTACTATTCGTCGCATTCGTAAGCATTTTGAGAGTGATAACTCAACGTCAGAGTTAATCAGCACCATCCATGGTGAAGGTTACCGTTTCATTGGTAAAATTGACGCTTAATTAGAGCTAATTAGTTTTACTCTAATTGCTGTAAAAATAAATGAAGGGCTTTTTGTCCTTCATTTATTTTATCTGCTAAAACATCTAACCACTGCTTTAACACTTCATCAGATTCATCAATCGCACCATGCTCCATTATTTTGGCATGAAGCTGCACATCATTTAAACCTACCGAGCCAGCCGCACCTTTAAGTTTATGCGCTACTGATTCATACTCTTCTCTATCGCCGGTATTTAATGAAGTAAGTAATTCTTGCTGATATTGTGGACTTAGCTTTTCAAATAACTGACTACTGCGTCTAAATACAACTAAGCCCATCGAATTTACAAAGTCTTCTATTGTTTCAATATCTAATAAGTGTGCATCAATGCCCTCTAGCGCTTCTTCACTTACTTTTAGCTGTGGCTCTGTGCATTCACTTTGCTTAATGCCAAATAAGTCAGCCAGCATTTTATCAAGCTTAACTGTGTTAATTGGCTTGGCCAACGCACCTTGTATTGATATACCTTCAAGCTCTTTTTCAGCACTGCGTACATTGGCAGTTAAAGCAACAATAGGTAATTTATCGAAGTGGCTATCTGAGCGTATTTGTTTAGCAACCACGTCACCGTTTATATCTGGCAATTGCATATCGAGTAGTACTAAATCTAAGTCATCTTCGGTTTCGACAAACGAGAGCGCATCTTCACCGGTTTCAGCCCATAACACTTCATGCCCGCGTTGCTCTAATAGGTTTGTAGCAATTTCGGCGTTCAGAGGCACATCTTCTACTAGCAGAATATACAAACCACGGCCAACATAACTTTGCTCTGTTGGTGCAACACATAAACTAAGCGGTATTTGCACTGTAAAACAACTTCCTTCGCCTTCAGTACTATTTACCGTAATTATCCCTTTCATTGCACTTACAAGTGCTTTAGTTACAGCTAAACCAATACCGGAGCCTATCGCGTTAGTGCCTTTTAAATCCGGCGCTTTGTAATACATATCAAATATATGGGCAAGTTGCTCTGGTGGAATACCTTGACCGGTATCTAGTACCTTAATAACTAACCATGGGCCTTCTACGCGATTTTCTCTGCTGCATTCGAGTGTTACTTTGCCTTGCTGAGTAAACTTAACGGCGTTGTTAATTAAGTTCCAAACAACTTGGCGTAATCGAGTCGGATCGAGCTGCGCGTAAACATCAAGTATGCCATTGCGCTTAATATCAAACTCAAGCTCTTTTTGCTCTGCTATTAAGCCTGCAAAATTAACTACATCGTTTATAAAGTCTGACACATTAATAGAATTGGTTGCTATATCGAGCTGATCTCTATCTATTTTATCTAAATCTATAATATCGTTAAAAATATTACCGAGTGTTTCAGCACTCGAAAAAATAGTATTGCCCCAACTACGCTGCTGCTTATTAAGCTCTGTGTCTAATAACATACGCGTTAAACCAACAATGCCATTTAAAGGAGTACGTAGTTCATGGCTCAGCGTAGCAATAAACTTACCTTTGTCTTTATAGGCAGTTTCGAGTGCTTGTGCTGCTTCTTTACGGCTAGTGATATCACGACCAAAGCCCAGTAAACCAATGTAGTCACCGTCATCATTTATAAAAGGTAATTTACGCAGCTCAAACCAACGTGTTTCACCATTTACTTCATAGCCTACATCTATAGTTAGTGCTTTATGGCTTTGCTCTACTTCTTTATCGGTTGCCAAAACTTCAGCTAAAAAATGACTCGGGAATATCTGCTCAACCGTTTTTCCTATTAACTCACTACTTGATTTTCCCATTACCTCTTCAAACATTTTATTACAGCCGGCAAATACACCGTTGTTATCGCGGTAATAAAATAGATCGGGAGATGAATCAACGATTGAGCGTTGCAACATACTTTGTTGGGCAAGTTCTTGTTGTGTTTTTTTACGCTCAGCAATTTCTCGGCGCAGCTCTTCAATAGCGCGATGCTTGGCATGAAATGCCATTTTACGCTCATCAATTTCAATATTTAAACGACTAATGTTGTCTTTTAGGGTTTGGTTTAAGAGCTTCTCCTGCTTGGTTGCGCTATCTAAATAAGCATACGAGGCATCTAATTGACGAATTGAATTAAGTAATACACTTATAATTAAAGGAGAAACTACAGCCGTAAAAAATACCACAGCCAAAATATCAACAAGGTGTAATTCGCCTATCGCAACATAATAAAACATGCTCGATAAAATAAGAGATACAGTTAAAAATAAAGTGTAACAAATAGCTGCGGTTTTAAATTCACCAAATCGCGTTATTGAGCTGGAAAGTACCCGAGCCCAAGGGCTCAAAGAATAATCGGTCATACGTAATTTTATCTCTTAGCTGTGTGCTTAAATATAAAGAAGGCAATGCGCATGTATAAACATACCATTTTCCCAGATTTTAGCATTTTTCTCCTACCACTACCCATGTTGTGCGATAAAAACAGAATTTTTCATGTTTGATTTTGCTCATCTCTTAAACTCATCATTTCAGCAATAAATTATTTAGTGTAAAATGCCCCGCTTTATTATCTCCAAAATACGAGTAGCGCACATGCAAACCAATATGCCAGATATAGCAGACACTGCACCCGCTTTACAAACAGGTAAATTAGACTGGGTTGGCATGGGCGAAATCGAACTGCCATTTATTTTTGAGTCACGAGACTTATCTCCAGTTACAGTAAATGCCAAAGCTCGTGCATTTGTAAATTTGCATAAAGAAGATGCCAAAGGCATTCATATGTCACGTCTATTTTTAGCACTTGACCTGCTTTCAACTGAGCAGCAAGTCAATCCGCAAACAATAGCGCAAGCACTCGATACCTTTATAACTAGCCACGAAGGGCTGAGCGATAAAGCACAAATTGAATTTAAATTTGAATTACCGCTACGCCGTAAATCACTATTAAGTGGTAAAGCGGGCTGGAAAAGCTACCCAGTTGTACTTACCAGTACAATTGAAAATAACATTATTAGCTACGAGCTAACCGTAGATGTTACCTATTCTTCAACATGCCCTTGCTCTGCAGCACTTGCACGCCAGCTTATACAAAACGCGTTTAACGAAAAGTTTAACCAAGAAACCTTAAGCCAAAAAGATGTGCACGAATGGCTAGGCACTACACAAGGCATAGTAGCTACACCTCACTCGCAGCGCTCTATTGCCAACGTAAAAGTAAAGCTTGATAGCAATATTCAAGAATTTGACGTAGTGACTCTAATAAATACCCTCGAAGCTGAACTTAAAACGCCTGTACAAGCGGCAGTAAAACGCGAAGACGAGCAAGAATTTGCCCGTTTAAATGGTCAAAATCTTATGTTTTGTGAAGATGCAGCGCGTAAAATTAAAGCTTTATTAGAAACAGATAATTACAGCGATTACTGGCTGCAAATAAACCATTATGAATCACTCCATGCACACGATGCTGTAGCTATTGCGGTTAAAGGTATTGAAGGTGGATACAAAGCTTAATAGCTACATCGTTTTAGCTTTTATAAACAGTTGGTAATTATTTTATAACTCATACTTTTTAGGCACGTAAATTGCTTTATTTGAGCAGTGTCAATTTGTTGTTATGGAGTTACCGTATGGAATTCGCTTTATTATTAATTCTAGTATTAGTTGTCGGGGCTTCTGTTGTTGCGTCAAAATTTAATGACGATGGCGGAAACCCGTATCCTTTTACCCGCAAGCAAACTGTTTTTACGCAGGTTGAAGGCGCTTTTTTAAATCTTCTCGAGCGTGCTGTTGGCGATCAATATAAAATTGTTAGTCGCGTTAAGCTAATTGACGTTATTGACTGTAAGCAAGGTCTTTCTATTAAATCTAAACGTGCTGCTTTAGCTAAAGCTAAAAATAAGCAACTCGACTTTGTATTAATCGATAAAGAAAAACTAACTATTGTTGCGGCCGTTGACCTAGTTAACAATGCCAATAAAGATGGCCACAAAGCTCAACGCGACTGGTTTGTAAACGGTGCACTAGAGTCTGCGGGCATTCCACATATTCGTATGAAAGTTAAATCGGGCTACCGTCCTTCTGAAGTACGCGATGCAATTATGTTTAAACTTGGTAAGCCTGCAGCAACACAAACGCAGCGCCCTGTTCGTAATCGCTCACATAAGCCAGCGGTACTTTCACCTTCTCAAGCCAAAGCACAAACAACTGCTTTAGCTGAAATTTAAAAACCAAATTAAATACTCTCCTAAAAAGTATTTAAAGCGAGCTCATAAACAAGCTCGCTTTTTTGTTTTTTATTGCTAACTTCACGTATAATCAAGTGATTCAAACTCAGGAATTAAACATTATGAATGTTGGTATTATTGGCGCAATGGAGCCAGAAGTTAAAATTTTACGTGAAGCGATGCAAAACGCACAAATTTTAACTAAAGCAGGTTTCACTTTTTATACTGGTGAATTGGCTGGTAACACAGTAACACTTGTTCAATCTGGTATTGGTAAAGTAGCATCAACAATTGCAACTACCTTACTAATTGACAACTTCAAACCTGATTGCGTAATTAACACAGGCTCTGCCGGTGGATTCGATCCTTCTCTAAGTGTTGGCGACGTAGTAATTTCGTCAGAAGTACGTCATCACGATGTAGATGTTACTGCTTTTGGCTACGAAATTGGCCAAGTACCACAAATGCCAGCAGGCTTTGCAGCTCACCCTAAATTAGTTGAAGCAGCACAACAAACAATCGAACAAATCAGTGATGTTAAAACACTTGTTGGCTTAATTTGTACTGGTGACACATTCATGTGTGACCCTGTGCGTATCGATAAAGCACGCAGTGATTTTCCTACAATGCTTGCCGTTGAAATGGAAGGCGCTTCAATTGCACAAACGTGTTTTACGCTTAACACACCATTTGTTGTAATTCGCTCAATGTCTGATATAGCAGGTAAAGAGTCACCACAATCATTTGAAGAATACCTAGAAACAGCATCAATCAACTCATCTAAAATGGTTGTCGCACTTTTAGAAAAGCTAACTGCAGTGTCTCTGTAAATGCTTAGCAATATTGTTCAAAACCACTTGGACTTTATTGCCTTCATACTAGCGCTCCTTGCTGAGCGCTTTATTCCCCTTATTAGCTGGTATCATCCTAATACAGCGTTAAATGCTGTTTTTAGTGCTATTGGCAAGCGCATATACAAAAGCAAAGAACCTAAAAGCTATCAATATTTGGCAGCTATACTCGCAAGCACGCTCATTTTAAGTGTCATTCTCATTATTGTAGTGCTACTACTCGAGTTTGCTTTTTACCCTGAATTACTCGCAGGTCTTATTTTATACTTATGCTTAGAAAGTAAGAGTATTGATAAAAAAGCACTTCGCATTGCAAAGCTAACTAAACAAAATCAAAAATCGACAGCACGCGAATTACTAAAACCACTGCTTGCCCGTGAAGTTAATAGGCTTTCATCTCCTGGTATTATTAAAGCATTAATTGAAAGCTTAATACTGCGCACTGCTCGATACTATTTCGTAGTTATATTTATATTTTTAGCCTTTGGCCCAATTACTGCCCTCGCCTATCGATTGCTTACTTTAATACAACAAGCCTGGCGTAGTGATATATCCCCAAATAGCTACTTTTTAAAACCGCTTAAAACTCTCTTGTTTATTATTGAGTATATTCCAATGCGCTTACTCGCTTTAACTATTGCAGCAAGTAGAGCGAGCAAACAAAGCATGCACTACATAAAGCATTATGGTAGACATTTTTATCAAACAAATACAGGTTGGCTACTAAGCACATGCTCTGCATCACTTGGTGTGCAGCTGGGCGGGCCTGCAGTTTATTTAGGTACTCGCTTTAATAAAATGCGTATAGGTACTGATAGACTACCTACACCCGAGGATGTACCTGTAATAATTAATAGATTAAATCAGGCGCGTGTATTTTGGTTGTTAGTAATTGTAAGTATTGAAATATTAAAAGTGATTTAGTGACTATTTAGTGACTACCTCGTAACTATTTACAGACCCCAAAATACGAGCACAAAAAAACCAGCCTAGGCTGGTTTTTTAGTTTTCAAACGGTATTTAAGCTACAGTGATGTTTGCAAACTTACGTTTACCTACTTGGTAAATAGCTGTTGTGCCTTTTGCTATTTCAAGTTTGGTGTCAGTGATTTTATCTTCACCGTTAAGTTTAACTGCACCTTGCTTAATCATACGCATTGCTTCTGATGTACTTACTACTAAATTTGCTTCTTTAAGCAAGTTAGCAATTAAAATAGTGTCTTCTGCGATAGTGATTGTTAGCTCAGGGATTTCATCTGGTAACGCTTTTTTCTGAAAACGCTGAATAAAATCATCATGTGCACCTTGTGCATCAGCTTCACTATGGAAACGAGCAATTAGCTCTTTAGCTAGTTCAATTTTAATATCGCGCGGGTTAGTACCTTGCTCAACACGTTCTTTTTGAGCTGCAATTTCTTCAATAGAAAGCGCGCTTAATAAATCGTAATAACGCCACATTAGCACATCACTAATTGACATTATTTTACCAAACATATCGTTTGGCGCATCAGTAATACCAATGTAGTTACCAAGCGACTTAGACATTTTTTGAACGCCGTCAGTACCTTCAAGTAATGGCATCATTAATACTGTTTGCGGCTTTTGCCCTTCAACTTTTTGTAGCTCACGACCCATTAGCAAGTTAAAGCGCTGATCAGTACCGCCCAGTTCAACATCTGACTCTAGTGCAACCGAATCCCAACCTTGTACCAGTGGATATAAAAACTCGTGAATTGCAATTGGTTGACCGCTGCCGTAACGCTTTTTAAAGTCATCACGTTCAAGCATGCGCGCTACTGTTTGGTTAGCAGCAAGTTTTATCATACCTGCAGCGCCTAACTTTTCCATCCAAGTAGAGTTAAATGCAACAGTGGTTTTAGCAGGATCTAGAATTTTGAATACTTGTTCTTTATATGTTTCGGCATTGGCTAGTACGTCTTCGCGAGTAAGTGGTTTACGCGTTACGTTTTTACCTGTTGGGTCACCAATCATGCCAGTAAAGTCACCAATTAAGAAAATAACCTCATGACCTAAATCCTGAAAGGTTTTCATTTTATTAATTAGTACAGTGTGCCCTAAATGTAAATCAGGGGCTGTAGGATCAAAGCCAGCTTTTATTTTTAGCTTTTTGCCCGACTTTAGTTTTTCAACTAGTTCGTCTTCAATTAATATTTCTTCTGCACCGCGTTTTATCTCTGCTAGAGCGGTTTGTAAATCCACTTTGTGTTACTCCAAAATTCTGCCTACGAAGGGGCGGACTAGTTACTTGTAATCACGGTTTAATATAGGTTTAAACCGAATATATATATGTAGCTAACATAACAAATTTCTACCTAATTAAAATAACTTTTTAAGTTATTAATGCAACTAAACAAAATGAATTGAGTCTTAGTTAGATAGGACGTTAAAAAAGGCTTCCTAACCCTGATTTTAGCGTAGTTTAAGGTTAGTTTAAATCTACAAAGCACTAGTATTCGTACATTATTAAGTATATCCTGCAATATTATGTATTTATTATCTTGACAGCAGAAAAAGGCACGTTATGGTTCACGTGGTTAACACTCTCCCAAAAAAACACAAATTGCTTATTTTAGGTTTAGTTTCTGCTATTGCCGGCTTGGCATTTCTTCCTTCTGAAAAAGCGACTGCTTCTAAAGACAATAATGCAGATGCATTAGAGATAGGCAAGCGCTATGAGTTACAAGTTAAAGTTGATGACAACGAAAAATTAACTGAGTTAAATTCAGAGCAAGCAGCAGAAAAATTACCAGAATACGACTTTGTCGATCATAAAGTTAAAAATGGCGACAATTTAGCAATTATCTTCAAACGTGCTGGTTTTTCAGCTCAAACGCTCCATAAACTAATTAACACTAACGCAGAAACGCGCAAGCTAACTAAAATTCACCCTGGTGAAATACTTAGCTTTGCGACAGCTGAAGATGGCTCTTTGGCTCAACTGCGCTATGTGATTTCAAAAACCGATACTTTATTTGTTACCTTAAATGAAGAAGGTAACTACGATACAGCTATTGATAGTAAAGAAATTGAAACGCTAACCAAAACCGCTGGCGGCGAAATATCTAACAACTTTTGGACTTCAGCAATAGCGGCAGGTTTAAGCGAACGTCAAATAATGAACTTTGCTGACATATTTGGTTGGGATGTTGATTTTGCAAACGACATTCGTAAAGGCGATGTGTTTGGCTTAATTTACGAGTCTCATTATGTTGATGGCGAGTTTATTGGTACCGGTAAAATTATTGCCGCTGAATTTGTAAACCAAGGTCAGCGCTTTGCAGCGATTCGCCATACCGACGGCAATTTTTATACGCCTGAAGGGCGTAGCATGAAAAAAGCATTTTTACGTGCACCTGTAAGCTTTAAGTATATTAGTTCGAGCTTTAATCCTCGTCGCTTACACCCAGTTACTGGGCAAGTTAGAGCGCACCGTGGTATCGACTTTGCGGCACGCACTGGCACACCGGTGGTTGCATCAGGGAACGGTAAGGTAGTTAAAGCGGGTTACAGCAAGTACAACGGTAACTACGTCTTTATTAGCCATGGCACACAATATGTAACTAAGTACTTACACCTAAATAAGAAACTAGTTAAAACGGGCCAAAAAGTTAAACAGGGCCAACAAATTGGTACTGTAGGTTCTACGGGTCGTGTTACTGGCGCGCATTTACACTATGAATTTTTAGTAAATGGCGTTCACCGTAATCCTAAAACAGTAAAACTTCCTAAGTCAGAGCCATTACCTCGCTCAGAACTTGCTAAGTTTAAACCTATTGCAGATAATTTTATTGCCCAACTTGAGCGCAATCGCGAGCTACAGTTAGCACTTAAATAAAGTTTATTAATAAACATTAAAAAAGCCTTTGCAGGTTAAACCTGCAAAGGCTTTTTTGTGTACGCTAAAAACCATTAGTACATTAATACATAAATGAGCTGAATAACTAAAGACACCATCACTAATGGCCAAATATATTTGCTGTATTTGGTTGCACCGTTGAGCCCTATTTTACTTTGATATTTTTCAAGCAATGGAATAAGTATCGCTAGCGCGACAAACAAACCAATTAAAATAACGAATATATTCATATCAATGCCCTTCTTATGGTAGCTCATGGCCTTTAGCGCTTACATAAAGTGCATACCAATGCTCACGAGTTAGCTGTACGTTTACAGCATCACAAGAGGCTTTAATACGCTTGGCATTAGTTGTTCCAATAATCGGCTGAATAGATGCGGGATGGCGCAGTAACCATGCAATGACTATAGCCTCAGCAGACGTATCATAAAGTGCAGCCAGCTTATTAACTAAAAGACTGGTGTTTATATCAGCCTGCGATGCGTTTGATAAATCACTGCCGCTGTATAATCCTTGGCATAAACTGCCCCAGCTTTGAATTTGAATTTCAAAATGGCGACAGTACTCAATACTACCGGGCGTAAAATTAAGATCCTTACCGTCACTGTTACCGGCATATACACCTTCATCAACAAACTGATGTTTTTGTAAACTAGCCTCAATTTGATTAGCCACAATCGGCATATCAAGTGCATGCTGTAAAAAATTCATTTGATGTTGCTGCATATTCGATACTGCAAAATTGCGCACTTTACCGCTTTCTTTTAAGCAACTAAATATGCGAGCAATTTCGTTAGCTTCCATGAGTGGATCAGGACGATGTAGCATAAGTACGTCTAAATAGTCTGTATTTAATCGCTTCAAGGATGCTTCAACTGATTGCTCAATCCACTTTGATGAAAAATCATAGCGCTTTGGCCCTAAGTCATCTTCAAAACGAATCCCACACTTAGATTGAATATACATGTGCTCTCTAAGCTCTGGTCGCTCGCTTAATGCTTTACCAAAAACCTGCTCCGCTTTACCAAAAGTATAAATATCAGCATGGTCAAAAAAGTTAATGCCACCTTCAATAGCGTTATCTATGCATTCATGAGTTTGCTTAACATGTGCATCAGTGATTGCGTCTTTATTCCAACCGCCTCCCAGACCCATGCATCCGAATACAAGTTTACTAACATGAGGTAAGTGCTTTGCTAAAGGTGTGTGAAGCATGATAACTATCCTTAAAATTTTGAAGAGCTGTTACTGTAAACAAAAAGCGCTGAACAAGAAACCATTTAGCGGTGAACAAATTAAGAACAAAAAAAAGCGCAGTAAACTGCGCTAAATCATTTATTAACTACCACGTTAATTATTAGCCAACAAGTGCTAATAAAATACCCGCAGCAACTGCACTACCAAGTACACCCGCTACGTTGGGTCCCATAGCATGCATAAGTAAAAAGTTATGTGGGTTGCTTTCAAGGCCCACTTTATTAACTACTCGTGCCGCCATTGGCACAGCCGATACACCTGCTGCCCCAATTAATGGGTTTATAGGTGTTTTAGATATGCGGTTAAGTCCTTTTGCCATAAATACGCCAGATGCAGTACCAATTGCAAAAGCCAGTGCGCCAAGCACTAAAATACCAATCGTCTCAACAGTTAAAAACTTATCTGCAGCAAGCTTTGAACCTACAGCTAAACCTAAAAATATAGTTGTAACATTGATGATTTCGTTTTGAGCACTGTTACTTAATCTATCAACAACACCCGACTCTCGCATTAAGTTACCTAAACAAAACATACCTACAAGCGGTATAGCAGCCGGTAAAAACATAGCCGTTAAACTAAGCACCATAAGAGGGAAAATAATCTTTTCCTTTTTAGATACTTTGCGAAGCTCTGGCATCTTAATTTTACGTTCTTCTGGGGTTGTTAACGCACGCATAATTGGCGGTTGAATAATTGGTACTAATGCCATATATGAGTATGCTGCTACCGCTATTGCACCAAGTAAATCAGGAGCCAGTTTTGACGCTAAAAATATTGCTGTTGGCCCATCTGCACCACCAATAATTGCAATAGCCGATGCGTCCTGTAGAGTAAACTCAAAGCCTGGCACATAGTTAAGTAATATTGCGCCAAACAGTGTAGCAAAAATACCAAACTGTGCAGCCGCACCTAATAACAACATACGTGGGTTTGCAATAAGCGCGCTAAAGTCGGTCAGCGCCCCTACTCCCATAAATATTAATAACGGAAAAATCCCCGTATCAATACCCACGTAATAAACGTAATACAAAAGCCCACCTGAGTCTGACAAACCTGCCACTGGTACATTTGTTAAAATTGCACCAAAACCAATTGGTAATAATAATAGTGGTTCAAAGCCTTTAGCTATCGCTAAAAACAGTAATAAACACCCTACCGCAATCATAATTAACGATGGGATTGTAAAGTTAGCAATGCCGGTCGCATTCCAGAGGTTTAAAATACCGTCCATCCTCTATTTGCTCCTAAGCTAATGCAATCATAGCGTCGCCGGTAGTTACGGCATCGCCTTCACCAACCAACACTTCGGCAATAGTTCCGGTATGCATTGCGCGTATTTCGGTTTCCATTTTCATGGCTTCCATAATAATCACTACATCACCTTCGTTAACAACTTGCCCAGCTTTTACCTTAATCTTAAAAATATTACCGGCTAAAGGTGCGTTAAGTGTTTCACCTGATGCAACTGAAGCAGACTGAGGAATGTGCTCAGAGTCTTTTAATGTTACTTCTTTTAGCTCACCACCTTGCGCCACTACTACGTCGTAAACTTTACCATCTACTTTTACGCTGTATTGCTCAGCTTTAACGCTGTTATTATTTGATCCTGATTTTGGTGCTGCCTTATTGCTCTTATCTTCAACGGTAGGAATAGGCTCAAATGCATCAGGGTTATTACGATTTTTAATAAATTTCAAACCAACCTGCGGAAATAATGCATAAGTTAGTACGTCATCAATTTGCTCATCAGCAAGTGTTAAACCTTGCTCTTGTGCTTCTTTTAATAATTCAGCTTCAAGCGTTGCAAGCTCTGGTGCAATGTTATCTGCAGGGCGACAAGTAATAACCTCTGCTCCATCAAGCACACGCTCTTGTAGCTCTTTATTCATTGGTGCTGGTGTTAAGCCATATTCACCTTTTAATACGCCAGCAGTTTCTTTAGTAATTGTTTTATAACGCTCACCGGTTAGCACGTTAAGTACTGCTTGAGTGCCTACAATTTGCGACGTGGGTGTTACTAAAGGTAAAAAACCAAGATCTTCACGTACCCGTGGGATCTCAAGCAAAACTTCATTAAGCTTATCTGCCGCGCCTTGCTCTTTAAGTTGGTTTTCCATGTTTGTAAGCATGCCACCAGGTACTTGAGCTAGTAAAATACGACCATCAACCCCTTTTAAGCTACCTTCAAATGCCGCATATTTTTTACGTACATCTCTAAAGTAAGCAGCAATTTCTTCTAGATGATTTAAATCAAGGTCAGTATCGCGCTCAGTTCCTTCAACTATCGATACAATAGTTTCAGTTGCTGTGTGTCCGTAAGTCATACTCATAGATGAAATAGCGGTATCAAGCATATCAATGCCTGCATCAATCGCTTTTTGATAAGTCGCAGTACTTAAACCAGTTGTAGCGTGGCACTGCATAGCAATAGGAACCGACACGGTTTCCTTAAGTGCTTTAATTAGTTTTTCAGCATCGTACGGCTTTAATAAACCCGCCATATCTTTAATACAAATTGAGTGACAGCCTAAATCTTCTAATTGCTTAGCAAGAGTCAGCCACATATCAAGCGTATGAACAGGACTTACCGTGTACGAAATAGTACCTTGAGCATGTGCGCCTACTTTTATAGCCGCTTTAATCGCTGTTTCTAGGTTACGTACATCGTTCATTGCATCGAAAATACGAAATACGTCAACGCCATTTTTATGTGCGCGTTCTACAAACTTTTCAACTACATCATCAGCGTAATGGCGGTAGCCTAATAGGTTTTGACCGCGTAATAGCATTTGCTGTTTAGTATTAGGCATCGCTTTTTTAAGCGCGCGAATACGCTCCCAAGGATCTTCGCCTAAATAACGAATACACGAATCAAATGTAGCACCGCCCCACGATTCAATAGACCAATAACCTGCATCATCTAGCTTGCTAGCAATAGGTAGCATATCGTCTAGGCGCATACGTGTTGCGAGCAATGATTGGTGCGCATCGCGTAATACCAATTCTGTTAATTTTAATTTAGCCATGTGTGTGCCCCTTATTTATTATTTGATTTGTACTGAGCAATGGCAGCACTAATAGCAGCGATGTGCTCATTAGGCACACCTTGAGATTTAAAAGACGGTGATTTAGCTGGTGATGCCTCTGGTTCGCTATAGCGCGTCACCAAATTAGACATAAGCGTTACTGCACCAATTAATATCGACAGAAATACAAACACCCCAACCATACCAGTTAGCATTAAGCTACCAGCCGTTGTGAGTAGAGCACCTATATCCATTTTTCTCCCCCTTGAAACCCATATCGAAAATAAAAAATCGATTTAATTAAATATTTATTCACTGGATAATAACAAAACTAGTCGCTTTGTCTACATCTTGTAAATTGGTAAAACCAATTAAACTATAAACAACATAACACTCAACAAATTTACATGCCATAACCCAGCAATCATGCGCCCTACAATACATACAGAAAATAACGACTATAGCTAATAGTTATATGGAAGTTGTTAATTAACTATTCAACTTAATAAAAATAACCGCCAAATTTTATAATAAGTACAAAAACACACACCAATTGTTAATTGGTCTTACCAAAAAGATTATTTTTAGTGAATATTTACCGGTAACTTGTAACAGTGTGAATAACTTACATAACAAAGCGTAAAAATTACTAACTAACTAATAACTAAAAACACAGTTAAAAACCATAACCACTTGATATAAAACAAAAATAAACTTTGGCATATAACTGGCATTAGTTATTGTGAGCAAATTTGATAACCAAGGAGAAAACAATGTTACGCTGGACAATTACATTTTTAGTTATTGCTTTAATCGCTGCAGTGTTAGGTTTTGGTGGCATCGCAGGTGCCGCAGCTGGTATAGCAAAAATTATATTTTTTATATTTTTAGTACTTTTAGTGATCTCATTAGTTTCAGGTGCACTACGTGGTAAATCACCCAGGTAGATAAAGCATTCAACTAACAAACACTAAAATTTAATTAACACTTACAAGGAATTACATTATGAATTCAACAACTGTAAAAGCAGCACTAATCGGTCTATTCGCAAGTTTCTTTATCATGGGTTGTGAAGACAATCATGCAGAAGACGCAGGCGAACGTATTGACGAAGCAGTAACTGACGTGCAAAACAAAGTAGAAGATGCATGTGAAAATGTTAAAGAAGGCGTAAACGCTGAAGAAACTAACTGTTAATTCTTCTTGTATCGCTAAAAAACGGCCTTAGGGCCGTTTTTTTGTGTCTGTAATAAAATCACTGACTATAAAGCTGCTCATTTAGCGGCTAGCTTGTTAAAATAAAAAAAACGATATTTAAAGCAAGGCAATATGGCATTTACAACAACCTACACACTAGATAAACCTTACTTTTACGAGTGCTTTGATGAGTCACTCCCGTACAGTAAGCGCGCCAAACCTAAGTACTTTTTACTTGTACTCCTCGTTGCGCTTGGTTTATTTGGCATTTATGTTTTAAACGATCATTACTTAGGATCGTTTATGATCATGCTAGGTGTACTAGAGTGCGTCGCTTTTTACTATCGCAGACCTTGGTGGGTAACCAGACAAATGCTCAGCAGAGCGTCAGGCTCTGAGGTAACACTTACCTTTGATGAAGAAGGCATTAAGTCGGCTAATCATTACAAAAGTTTTGAGCTAACTTGGCAAAACATAAGCGAAGTAATAGATACTCAGCAAGGTATTATTATTAAAAATAAAAGCGGAATGCAGTACATTTCAAAACAAATACTAACCCCTGAAATACTCGCTTTTATAAACAAAAAAGCCACTCAGTGAGTGGCTTTTAGTCTAGTTGAGCTAATTACTCAACTACGTATACGTGTTGATTAAGCATTGCCCGGATTAGGGTTCGACTTTTCAGCTTGTATGCGCATGTAAATCTCTTCACGATGCACTGATACGTCTTTTGGTGCATTAACACCGATTCGAACTTGATTTCCTTTAACACCTAGAACAGTAACTGTTACTTCGTCACCAATCATTAGGGTTTCACCTACTCTACGAGTTAGTATTAGCATTCTCTTGCTCCCATGTTCCAATAAAAATTATAAGATTCCGCTTAAACATACTAATGAAAATTAGACTGAAAAGTAAGTAAAAACTCTCAATCTATCCATTTTCTGTTAAAAATGCTTTGTGTAATGCACGAACTGCCAACTCTAGGTACTTTTCATCTATTAAAACTGAAATTTTAATCTCAGAAGTCGAGACTAAAACTACATTAATATTTTCCTGCGCTAATGCATCAAAAAATAAACTTGCTACACCAGAATGCGATTTCATACCCATTCCAACAGCAGAAACTTTAGCTACTGTTGGTAATCCGCTTATATTTTGAGCACTGAGTTGAGCTTGATCTTCGCTCAATAATTCAAGTGCTTGCAGATAATCATTCGAGTGCACAGTAAAAGCATAGTCTATTTTTTCAAAGATATGATTAACTTGATTAATCATATCTATTTCGATGCCATTATCAGCAAAAAGTTTCAATATTTTTGAAAGATATTGCGTACCGCTTGGCACACCATCTACTTTAATTAAACATTCGTCACAATTAAACGCAATCCCCGATACCACCTTGCTTGGCATATCGTTCTCCTCAAAACTTATTAATGTGCCTTCATCAGGATTAAAACTAGAAAGCACCCTAAGTGGCACATTGTGTCTACCTGCAGCTTCTACCGAGCGAATATGCAAAACTTTTGCGCCTAAACTTGCCAGTTCTAGCATTTCGGCAAAAGTAACTTGGCTCATTCTGCGCGCGTTAGGTTCAACACGAGGATCTGTAGTATATACGCCATCAACGTCTGTATAGATCTGGCATTCGTCGGCTTTTATAGCCGCTGCTATTTCTACAGCCGATGTATCGGTGCCGCCGCGTCCAAGCGTTGTAATATTGCCCTCAACGTCACGCCCCTGAAAGCCAGCAATAATAGCAATGCGGTTATGCTCAAGCTCATGCTTTAAACGTGTAGCGGCAACGTCTTCAATACGGGCTTTACCAAACATATTGTCGGTTAGAATATTGACTTGATCGGCTAATAAGCTTACAGCTGAATGACCACGTTTGATAATAGCCATAGCAAGCAGTGATACAGAAACCTGCTCTCCGGTGCTAATAAGTACATCTAGTTCACGGCTACTCGGGCGAGTATCAATTTGTTTGGCGAGGTTAATTAAGCGGTTGGTTTCTCCCGACATAGCAGAGAGAACCACAACCACTTGATGCCCTTGTTGTCTGGTTTTAACAACAAGGTCGGCGACCGCTTCAATTCGCTCTATTGAGCCAACCGAAGTGCCACCGAATTTTTGAACAATAAGCGCCACTTAGGCTTAAGTACGCTCAGTTAACCAAGCTGTAACGCTATCTAGTGCAGCAGCAAGGTTTTGTGGTTCACTACCACCTGCTTGTGCCATATCTGGACGACCGCCACCTTTACCACCTACTTGACCTGCCATGTGGTTAACTAACTCACCGGCTTTTACTTTGCCTGTTAAGTCTTTAGTTACACCGGCAATTAGGCTTACTTTGTCGCCACTGGCAACACCCAGTGCAATAACACCTGAGCCAATCTTGTTTTTAAGGTCATCAACCATACCGCGAAGCGCTTTAGATTCAGTGCCTTCAACGTTAGCTACAAGTAACTTAACGCCGTTAATTTCAACTATTGAATCAAGAAGTGATGCACCAGCTGCACTTGCTAGCTTATCGCTAAGCTGCGCAATTTGCTTTTCAAGGCTCTTTGACTTTTCAAGCAACGCAGTTACTTTTTCAAGTACCGATGCGCTATCGCCTTTTACAAGTGCTGCAACATCGCTAAGTTGTTGTTCTTGCTCGCTAACGTAAGCAACTGCATCGGCGCCAGTTACGGCCTCAATACGGCGAACACCTGCGGCAATACCACTTTCAGATACTATTTTGAATAAGCCAATATCGCCAGCGCGCTCAACGTGCGTACCACCACAAAGCTCAATAGAATAGTCACCAATAGTTACTACACGTACTTCGTCATCGTACTTTTCGCCAAATAACGCCATAGCACCTTTCGCTTTAGCATCATCAATAGCCATAAGCTCAGTATTAAGTGCAAAGTTACGACGAATTTCGTCATTAACTACACGCTCAATTTCACGTAGCTCATCTTTAGTTACGGCTTCAAAATGCGAAAAGTCAAAACGTAAACGATCAGGCTGAACAAGCGAGCCTTTTTGGCCTACATGGTCACCTAATAATTGGCGTAATGCTTCGTGTAAAATATGCGTAGCTGTGTGGTTTTTCTTAATGCTGTCGCGGCGCGTATCATCAATAGTTGCGTCAACTTTGTCATTAACACCAATACGGCCTTGTACAGTACCGTGGTGAGCAAAAGCATTACCAAGCTTAGTGGTATTAGTAACATTAAATTCGCCACCAGCAACTGTAATAGTACCCGTGTCACCCGTTTGACCGCCTGATTCAGCGTAAAACGGTGTGCGGTCTAGTACTACAATACCTTGTTGACCATCTTCTAATAACTGAACAGCTTCGCCACCGGCAAAAATTTCAATAACGGTCGCGCTATAATGTGTGCTGTCGTAACCTTTAAAGTCAGTGTGTTTATCTGATTTTAATTGGTCATTGTAATCTGCACCAAATTTACCTGCTTGCTGCGCTGTTTTACGTTGTACAGCCATACACTCTTCAAAGCCTCGATGATCAATTGTCATCTGGCGCTCACGCGCAACATCGGCTGTTAAATCAGCAGGGAAACCATACGTATCGTAAAGCTTAAATACTAAGTCACCCGGTATAATATCGCCTTTAAGGTCGCTTAAGCTTTCTTCTAAAATAGCTAAGCCACGCTCAAGTGTTTTACCAAACTGTTCTTCTTCAATGCGTAATACTTTTTCAATAATTTCTTGTTGCTTAGCAAGCTCAGGGTACGCTTGACCCATTTGCTCAATTAGCGCAGCAACTAATTTATAGAAAAACGAACCTTGTGCACCTAACTTATTACCGTGGCGCACAGCACGACGAATAATACGGCGTAGTACATAACCACGGCCTTCGTTAGATGGCATAACACCGTCTGAGATTAAAAACGCACACGAACGAATATGATCCGCTACTACACGTAGTGATTTATCGTCCATGTCTTGTGCATTAGTAACACTTGCAGCAGCGGCAATTAAGCCTTGGAATAAATCGATTTCGTAGTTTGAATGCACGCCCTGCAAAATAGCAGAAATACGCTCAAGGCCCATTCCCGTATCAACAGATTGCTTAGGTAGAGGCAACATTGTGCCGTCGCTTTGACGGTTGTACTGCATAAATACAAGGTTCCAAATTTCGATGAAACGGTCGCCGTCTTCCTCTGGAGAGCCCGGAGGTCCGCCCCAAATGTGTTCGCCATGATCATAAAATATTTCAGAACACGGACCACACGGACCGGTATCGCCCATAGACCAAAAGTTGTCTGAGGTAGCAATACGAATAATACGATCCTCAGATAAGCCAATGTCTTTTGACCAGTATTCAAACGCTTCTTCGTCATCGTGGTAAATAGTTACTAAAAGCTTTTCTTTTGGTAGTTTTACTTCTTCAGTTAAAAACTCCCATGCAAACTTAATAGCTTCTTGCTTAAAGTAATCACCAAAGCTGAAGTTACCTAACATTTCAAAAAATGTATGGTGGCGAGCAGTGTAGCCCACATTTTCTAAATCGTTATGCTTACCGCCAGCACGTACACAGCGCTGCGAGCTAGTCGCACGTGTATAAGGGCGGCTTTCTGCGCCTAAAAATACATCTTTAAATTGCACCATGCCGGCATTGTTAAATAACAACGTGGCATCATTACCCGGAATAAGCGAGCTTGAAGGTACAACTTGGTGTTGTTTGCTGGCAAAAAAGTCTAAAAACTGTTGCCTAATTTGTGCGGTAGTCATGTGCTGCATTTGAAAGTCTCACCTGTATTTACTGTGCTTGCATTGCAAAATTAATTTCATCGTAGCTAAAACCCCGATACATTAAGTAGCGCACGCGCTTAGCTTTGTCTTTGTAATCGAGATCGGCCGGTGTATTCGAATATTTTTTATTGTACGCATCCTGCGCAAGCTCAAACCAATCTACTTCAAGCTCCTCTACTACTAATTCAAGTAGCGAACGATCAATCCCTTTGCCCATAGCTTCGCTTTGTATTCGCTTAAGCCCGTGGCATTTAAATATGTGTTTTCTTACAAAGCCTTCACAGTATCGCTGCTCGTTAATAAAATTATGCTTTTCGCACCAATCAAGCAGCGTTTCAATAAACTCTTCTGTAGCTTCTTTTTGCTGTAGCTTAAGCGTTAACTCACGACGCGAATATTCTTGGCGCCCTAGTAACCAAAGTACATAGTTTTTTAGCTTTTGCTTTAATTTATCATCCATTAAGCGTCAAAACGCCCGCTTGTTTCACTGCTAAGTGGCTTAACATTAATGTCGTCACTTGGTGGTACAACAGGCATAAAAATGGCTTGATAAGATACAAAAAAGCTAATGTAGCAAATCGGCATTAAAATCAACAGTGGTAAGAACGATAAGAACATCGAAAGCGCCATAAATAATGCGCAAATAAGGCCAAAAACGCCAAGTGGCAAAATGTTATGATAAAACACCATTAACGATTTTTTAAGTGCCGTTAAAATGCGTGTTTCTTTACTAAAATAAACAAGCGGTACAGCGTAAGCAAACGCTGTTAAGTAAATTAGCATTGCCATAAAAAACAAAATAACATTCGCGCCCGAAATACTATCAAGCATTTGATCAAGTGCTACGTTTGGATCAAGTCCTGGTTGGCTCATAACAGCCACCGCATCGGCAAATAAGCCATTAGCAAGTAACGCCATTAAAATGCCCGCACCCATTTGGTAAAGCGCTAAACGTAATAACCCTAAACGATTTCCCTTAGCCGTAAATGGCTTGAGGATATCGGCAAGCATAATCTTTCCGCCTTGCTGCTTACTAAGCACCGCTTGGTAAAACCCTGCGGTTAAAAATGGCGTAGCTAACGCTGCCACAACTTGCAGTAAAGGTAAAAATAAAGACAGCAGCCCTACAATGCCAATAAATAAATGCATAAAAATAAAGGTTGCTGGCTGGGTTTTAAAAATAAGCCATCCGGCTTTTAACCACTTTAGCCCTGCATCGGCTTTAAAAATTCGTAATTGTGTAGACATACTTGCTCTTAATTTAAAACGAAACACGCCAAGTATAACTTGGCGTGAGGGGGTATTAATAGACGAAACGTAATTAAATGATTAAGGTTTTTTAATTTTCTTAATATCTAACATATGCGCGCCATGCTTAATTTTTGTTTCTAGGTACGACTTGTTACCCGCAACACCCGCTTTAATGTGCGCATGCGTGCCCACAACCGAGTCAACATTAATACCGGCATCTTTTAATGCGTTAAGCTTTTTAGGATTATTGGTCATTAATTTAACGTGGCTTAAATTAAGCGCATTAAGCATTAATACCGCATCCGAAAAGTCACGTAAATCATCAGCAAAGCCTAAATGATTATTAGCTTCGTAGGTGTTCATACCCTGCGATTGCAATACGTAAGCATCAATTTTGTTGTATAAACCTATGCCACGGCCTTCTTGGCGTAAATATAATAAAATACCGCCTTGCTCGTGCATCATTTCAATACATTCGTTTAGCTGCTCGCCGCAATCACAACGCGATGAGTAAAATACATCACCTGTTAAACACTCAGAATGCATACGAATAAGCGGTACATCTTGCTCTGTATCAGCGTTGTTAAACACCATAGCAATATGTTCTTTGCCATCTTTTAAATCAGTAAATGAGATTATTTCTGCAGGGATATCACTATTTCTGCCAACATTAAGCTGGACTCTTGCTCTTACTTGCGCCACGACAAATCCAAATATTTAAATAACTACGACACGACAATAAAGTGATAATATCACAAAATAGGATAAATACACCGTAGTACAAGACTGTTTATGGCAATTATATGGCGACGACAGGCGTTATTTTCAATGATTGTTAAGCAATTAATAACCCGAATATTACAACTTCGCTTGTTTACTTTAATTTACCTAAAATAATGACAGACCTTGATAGTTTTGGTAATTTTATGGGCTAATAAATAATAGGGATTATTATGAAGCACCAACAGCTCGCCATATCAATAGGATTAAGCTTATTAGCCTTTGCTAACTACACTTTCGCAAACCAAGTAAATAGCATTCAAGTTGTATCTGCAAACGCCGAAGAAACTGACTCAGCATTCGTTGCAGCCAAAGAACAAGCTGAAAAAGAAGCACAACTTGCTTATCAAAAAGGGCTCGCTCTATATGGAGAAAATAGCAATGAAACGGCAAAGCTTGCTATTAACTACGCTAAAGCCATCAACAGTTATGTTGCAAAGAACCTTGTGGCTATAGGGTATGGTAATGAAGAGAAACGGTTTGATTTGTATTCACAGGCCCACCGTATTTTAGTTAAAAACTATGGCGAAAACTCAATAGAGACTATGGATACGCTACTAGCCAAAGCCACTCATACGAATAAATCAGATACCGCAGTCAAAAACTTTAAGCAACTCATTAAAATCGCTGAATTACAAAATGACCCTGGCCTTGTCGCTAATATGCAATTTGAAGCTGCAGAAACATTACTTTATGGGTTTAGCCATAGCGAATATTCTTTAGCGAAAAAATACGCTCAAGATGCAGATAAATATTACCAAGCCCAGCTACCTGATAATGCAGTAGAGCGTATAAAGTCTGACCTTTTAATGGTTTCATTTGAGAGTGGCCGTAAAGATTACGACAAAGCAACTAAAAGGCTAAAGCGTATAGTTGGCTTATTTGATAAATATAAAAATTTAGATCAAAGCTTTGAGCTTAATGCGCATGTTGGCTTAGTTCAGCTATATGAAAAACAAGATGAAAGCGATAAAGCGACTAAACACGCCTTAGCCTTTGCTAAAAATACGCACTGGAAAAATACCTCAGAGCAAAATCCACTCTACATAACCGAGCCTATATACCCTCGCGGTGAAACTAAAAGTCATGTAATAGTTATATTAGAGATTACTGTTGATACCCATGGCTTTGTGAAAAATCCTAAGGTTATTAGTTCTGAAGGTTCTAAAGCGTTTGAAAAATCAGCGATAGCCGCTGTTAAACAATGGCGTTACGCTCCAAAGTTTAAAAATGGAAAACCTGTAAATGCAACAACTCAAGCTGAACTGTATTTTGAACGCCTTTAAGTAGTTTTACCATTCAGTCAAAAATTATATTAATAAGAAACTGTTGTAATTACGTCAACCTAGTTTCAATTTAAAAGTTAATAGGGATTATTATGAAACGTCAGCAACTCGCTTTATTTATAGGCTTAAGTTTATCTGCTCTAAGCGCAACAACTTTAAGTACTACAGCACTCGCCAGCCAAGCAAGCGATCCTCAAACGGTATTTAGCCAAGCATACCAAAGCTATTTAGCAGCAGTTAAAGCAGACAAAAACGTACAACAAACTGCCAAACTTGCTTACACATCAGGTAAAGCCGTTTACGGTAAAAGCGACGACAATACTGCCAACTTAGCTATTAATTACGCTAAAGCAATAAAAGGCTACGGCGATGAGCTAAACGAACAGCGTTTTGCACTCTATAACGAAGCCCATACTATTTTAGCTGCAAACCACGGTAAACTATCAATAGAAACAATTGATGCACTACTCGGCCAAGCTAACTACACAACATCAGCTTACAAAGCAGCTAACTTTTTAGAACAAGTAATTGAAATAGCTAAAACACAAAATAAGCCTAAGTTTGTAGCCGACATGAAACTAGAAGCGGCAACGCTGCTTGCTAAAAAGTTTAGCTCTAAAAAATATCGCGTAGCTAAAAACTACCTAGAAGAAGCCGACGAATACTACCGTGAAAATATTCCGAGTAGCTCGGTAGAACAAATTAAAGCCAATTTTTTAATAGCCTCATTTGCCGAAGGTAGTAAAAAATATAACCGAGCAATTGAGCGCTTAAATAATATAGTTACTGCATTTGACGATAACTTAAGCTTTGATCACAGTGCTGAGCTAACTGCTCATTCAAAACTTGTGGGTCTGTACGAAAAACAAGGTAAAAGCGAGGAAGCAACTAAACATTGCCTAGCTATCGCTCAAATGGTGCCATGGAAAGAATCACAAGAGCAAACACCTCTCTATCGTGTTAATCCTAAATATCCAGCGCATAAAGCCCGATTTAGTACCGATGGTAGCGTTGTTATGGAGTTTGAGGTAGACACCGCAGGCTTTGTAAAAAACCTAAAAGTGCTTAGTTCTGAAGGTGGCAACGCATTTGAAAAGTCAGCCCAAGCAGCTGTTGAGCAATGGCGTTACGCACCAAAGTTCGAAAATGGTAAACCCGTTAGCGCTATTTCTCAGGTACAACTCGACTTTAAAATTAACCGTCACTAAAAGCGACTCATTAAAAAAGGCGCTTTATGCGCCTTTTTTAAAACTAACTAATACAAAACTCACGTAGTTAAAATTCGTAACTTACGCTAATACCGCCATCGGCTCTTTTTTCGTTGCTGTCGCTTGTTTTGCCATAGCCCACATCTAGCTCTAATCTAAAACCAGCGCTGTTCAGTCCATTAAAGTTATAACTGTACGTAAGCCCTATGCCGTTTGTTGTTTCTTCATCAAAAATACCGCCAATTACACAACCTAGCGTATTAGCAAAGTCAGTTGCTACATCATTAGTTGAACTTTCACACTCTTGGTCTGTATCTCTTGCACCAATAGCGCCCACAAGCGCGCCAAAAGCATGTTTTTTATTATCGCTAACCGCTTGTTCAAAACCTGCTGAAAAACCATCATCAAGGCCTATTTTGTAGTTTGCATACCAGCGTTGTGTGTCGTCGTTAGCCGACAAAGACACTTCAGGAATAACTAAATAAGGATAGCCACCCCCAATCGAAAAACTAACATCGTTAGCAAAAGTAGAACAAGAAGCGATAGATAAAGTGAGTAGTAATATTTTTATTTTCATAAAGTTCCCTTTGAGTAAGCATAAAATGTACTTACTTTAGGGACACTGTGCAATACGACAAAAAGCTCGTTAAATTTAGCTTTAGTAATAAAATAGGGATTAAATTTTAGCGAGTATTTTATCGCTAGCCGCTTCAATTAAATCGAGCACATTTTCAAAGCCATCATCGCCGCCGTAATAAGGATCAGGAATAGCGCTTTGGGTTTGCTCGCCATATTCTAAAAATAGCGCCAGCTTGTAGCGTAAATGCTCAGGGCACTGGGCTTTTAAATCAGCTAAGTTTTGCGTATCGGCCGCTAAAATCAAATCAAACTCAGTAAAGTCGCTACTGCGTACTTTACGTGAACAAATACCTTTAAAGCTATAACCACGTTTTTCGCCTGCTGCCATTGAGCGGCTATCAGGCGTTTTACCTTCGTGGTAACCAATAGTCCCTGCCGAATCAACTTTAACGTTAACGCCTAGTTTTTTAGCACGGGCTTTTAATACCGCTTCTGCGGTTGGCGAGCGGCAAATATTACCTAAACACACTATGAGTATTTTTTTCATTAAGGCTCCTCTAACTAATTTAAAAACCTAAACTTTAAAACTGTTTTAAAATACTTGCGTCGTAATCTTCAACGTTAAGCGTTACGTTATGTTGCGCTGCAACAGATTCAAGCTCAGCTTGTTTAATGGCTAAATCGTCCATGGTGATTAGATTATCGTCTAGCTGCCACAATAACCGAGAGCCTGCGTAACTATAATGAATCGCTAATAACGCATCGGCATTACCCTCGCGCCCTGCTGCTTTTAACTTAGCCATTTTGCGGGTTATTTTATTAAGTGCTTTTTTAAGCTCCCACACATAAACAACTTCTGTCATAAAACTATGTGTACGGTATTTATTAAGTAACCACGCAAGCCCAACGCTAGTAATAGCAACACCTATTAAGTTCCAATGAAAATGGCTACCACTTTCATCAGGAAATAAAGCAATTAGCGTTTGCGATATAGCCAAGCTGCCTACAGCTAAACCAATACCACACCCTGCAATAACACGGTTTAAATGTTTACGGTAACGCGCTTTATTTATTTCAATGAGTTGCATAACAGCCTAAAAATGTAAGTTTTAATATTTGCGAATGGCTATTGTAACTAAACCCCACATTTTTTATAAAATTATTTCACCCCTTTTTGATTTGCCACCCGTTATAGCTTTGAAAACACCCTAATTGTTGTGATCAATAAAATTTGGAGCGGCTTATGCACACACTTGAAGTACCTAACAACCCAGTATTTATTAAAACATCAACCGCCGTTATTGGCGGTGCAGTAATGACCTTTGCAGCTTTTGCGTTTATGCAATATTTAATAAGTGGCGAGCAACGCGCACCGGTTAAACCTGGGGACGATATTATAGTAGAGATTTTTCAAGCGCCTGAGGATTCAAAGCTAAGGCATATACAAAAAATACAGCCGCCACCGCCAATGCCTAAAGTGCCGCCAAAAGCTCCACCGCTTGATACATCAGCCGATCCTGTGCTTGCAATTAGCGACTTTACGCCAGTGATGATTGACGATTTTGGTGGCGACATAAATAACACCATTAATCGCCCAACAGGGGATGCAACACCCATAGTGCGCATAAACCCTAAATACCCAACCACAGCCGCGCGCGATGGCATTGAAGGTTGGGTACAACTAAGCTTTAGTATTTCGCCAACAGGGGAAGTAATCGACCCAGTAGTTATTAACGCCGAGCCAAAACGCACCTTTGACCGCGAAGCAATAAGAGCTATTAAACGCTGGAAATATCGCCCCAAAGTAATTGAAGGTGTGGCACAATTACAAACAGGTCAAACCGTACAACTCGACTTCAAATTACAACAATAAAAGCGATGAGCCTATGCTACTAAGTATTAAGTCATGGTTATTTGAAACGCCAAGCAAGGACTGCATGGCAAGTTACGCAAAAAGTGGCGACAATCGTTACTTAGAGCAGCTTATTGCCCTCTACAGTAACGACTTATACCACTACCTTATTACGCAATCTAATACGCATTTAGCATACGACGTAAGCCAACAAACATGGCTAAAAGTAATCGAAAAACGCCACCTTTACCAAGCACAAACCACACCCAAAGCGTGGTTATTTAAACTTGCCCGCAACACACTCATTGACGAATACCGCAAGCAACAGCACTTTGTAGAGCTTGACGAAAGCACGCACTTACCAGCACAAAATCATAAAAGCGAAAGCGACTTAAATAGCAGTGACTTAACTAGTGGTGACTCGCATATAGGCAGCTCAAACATAAGTTATGACGCATTCGACGCCGCCCTAAAACAACTTAGCTTTGTACAGCGCGAAGCCATAACATTACAACAAGAAGGCTTTTCGCTCACCGACATAGAACTTATAACGCATAGCAATGCTGAAACCATTAAAACAAGGCTGCGCTACGCCAAACAAAACCTTAAACGTTTATTAGGAGCAAGCAATGAACAAGCCTGATGAGCCGTTCGATCAAAAGCTCACACAACACTACAAAGAGCGAAAAGCACGCACTACACTCAGCGCTGCCCAGCAAAAAGCGCTACTCAAAAAAGCCACACATATAAAGCCTAAAAAGCCCACAAGGCTTAGTTTTACGCTACAACTAACCAGCCTTGCCTGTGCGCTTGGTGTGTTCTCCTTTATTGTGTTTGATAATAACGACATAATAAATACTGCACCTAAAACCGTACTTAACAGCGTATTTAAAACTATAGACATTCACGACTATTCAATTATTAAAACACACGAAATAAACCAAGCAGGCAGCTACGCAAGCTCTATTAAAGAGCAAAAGCACGCGCTCGACAGTCAATTAGCTAACGATTTACGTCGCCACCAACAACGCATTGTAGAATACGGCACACTCGTGAAGGTCGACAACGACTGGTACATAGCCAGCTGTAATGACGAGGTGCTAGTGCAAATTAAGCATTCGCTGTTAAGTGATTTAAAGGGTAAGCATGCGGTAGAAAGTGGTCTAAATACGGGTGATATGCTCGCTATGGCGCATAACGGTAAGGGGCAAATTATAGCGCTTAAACATGCGGGAGTTGGGGTTAGGCAATGTGGGGCTTAGTTATATCTAACTTAACCTAATATTTAGCTAAGATTAAAATAATTGCACGGAGTAATCAAAATGGAATTAAATTACATCATAGAAATAAGTAAAGTAATCGCTGTACTGTTTACTGGATGCTCATTTCTTTTTGGTATTTATATTTATATAGTTAACTCAAGAAAAGAGAGAATCAAATCAACCTTAGAGTATTGGGGGAAGTTTCATCAAGAAGTTATCCCGTATCTTATTAAGTTTAATAATAAATACCCAGGTAAGCTCCATGCTAATGAGGTTAGGGAAGTCGTAAATTTATCCGATATTAAAGAAACCCTTCACCATATTCTGAATAAATATGAGCAGCTAGCTACAGGAGTGGATTTGAAGGCATATGAGATAAAAGCGTTAAACTCACTATCAGGTCAGGAAATAATTAATAGTTACCATAGGTACGAGGCATATATTTTCTATCGTCGAACTCACAAAGAGAACCCTGAAATATGGTTACAGTATGAGAAATTAGTAAAACTACTAATTAAATTAAGAAGATAGGATGGGGCTTTAGAGCAATAAAAAGGAGTTGGGTTTCGTGTTAATCAACCCAACACATCTGTTTGGTGTTGTGAAGAAAAAAACTAGATATCAGCCTCAAGTAGTTTAAAGAAAGCTTGAGGCTGGTTAGAAGAGATAGTATTTACATAGCTAAAAGCGAGCTGTCACCACTTAATAAATCATTGTAAATAATTACGGTTTTAAAAGTCGCTTTTCTGGATTGTTTAAATACTTTAAGCCAATAGTAACTATGCGTGTATGTACCATGGTTATAACGCGTATTTGCACATTACCAATAACAACAATATCGCCTTTACTGACTTCTCCTGAAAGCTTTTGGTTAATCACTTCTTCCAAGCTTATCTCTTCTGGGGCGTCTATATGCATGTGATAAGAGTAAAATATATCACCTACCAACGTTACTCCTTTCACTTTAAGTTCGTTGTGCGCTAAGTGGCTATCTTGATGGTTTGTTTTATCGGTTGCTGTAAAAACTAAATCAACAAAAGGCCTGTTATCTGGTTTTAAAACAACAAATAAATGATCGTTTGCTTTTAACTTAGTTGAGCCTCTTGGCGGTATGATTGACGGACCCCGAGTGATCATAGCAACAACCACACTTTCAGGAAGTGCAGCATGTGACAAGCTGCGCCCAGAAACCCGCGAAACGTCACTTAAAGTGTATTCTACAATTTCTATATCAATATCGTTTAGTGCTGTGATTTCGAGCGTTGCAGCAGCGAGATCAGGTGGCGGCTCTACTAAATTTAGTTTTTTAGCCATCCAAGGCATTGTTGAACCCTGTAACGTGGCTGAAATTAACACCACGAAAAAAACCACATTAAAAATAAGCTCTGCCCCTGAAAGGCCAAATAGTAATGGGAATATAGCTAAAATAATGGGTACTGAGCCTCTAAGGCCAACCCAAGATACAAACAAAGTTTCGCGATTATTAAAGCCAAACAGTTTTAAAATAGGCGCTACAGCTAATGGGCGAGCAACAAAAATAAGTGCCAGTGCAATAAGCAATCCTTCTAACCATACATCAACCAATGACGATGGGTTAATAAGGAGCCCTAATACAACAAACATGGTTATTTGCCCAAGCCATGCTAAGCCGTCATGAAACAGAAAAATACCGCGTTTATATACAAATTTGCTGTTACCTAAAATAACACCCGTTATAAATACCGCTAAAAATCCACTGCCGCCCAGCGTTGCAGAAAGACCAAAAGAGAGGAGTCCGAATGCGGTTACCATGACTAAATATAAACCCGATGCATTTAACTTAATTCGATTAATAAACCAAACCGATACTTTACCGATTAAAAGACCAAAAATAGCGCCTACACCCATTTGCTGAGCAAATAACTGCAGTAACTCCATCCCTATTGGCATGTCATTAACGAGCATTTCTAACAAACCAACCGTTAGAAAAATAGCCATTGGATCGTTCGAGGCACTTTCTATTTCAAGGGTAGATTTAAGCTTTTTATTTAAGTGAATACCCGCACTTCGTAAAAGCGCAAACACTGCTGCAGCATCTGTAGAGCCAACAATGGCACCCAGTAAAACACCTTGTAATATGGGCAGGTCTAAAATATAAGTGGCCACAAGGCCTGTAATTACAGCGGTAAATAACACACCGACGGTTGCTAAAGCAGACGCGGGTTTCCACACTTGTTTAATTGAACTGGTAGGCGTTTGTAAGCCGCCATCAAATAGAATAATGGCAAGCGCGAGGGTACCCAGAGCATGTGCGGCCTCTGCGTTGTCGAATGATATACCTGCAATACCGTCTTCACCTGCGAGCATACCTACAAGTAAAAATAGTACTAACACAGGCAAGCCAACGCGTGCAGATAACTTGCTCGAGATCACTCCTAGTAAAATTAATATGGCACTAACAAGAATGATATTATCAATTGCAAACATAGTGTGGATTTACAGCCTTATATGAGTTATACCAATCCGCAATAATACTTAATCATTTTACGGGGCTAAACGTGTCGCTACCGGCGTTAAAAAATTCTCATTTAGAACAACTAAATAGCGATTTTTTTGCCTAGCTATCAACACGTTTTTCCAGCCTCAAAATAGATCACTTAATTAAGCGAATTGGTATTAAAAAGTAAGAATTTATAGCTAACAAAAAGCTTAAAGCTCATGCTATACAATAACCTAAAAAATATAAATACGGGTACTTAAGTCTATAATTAAATAGTTTTTCTAATAACTATAGAGCCTTTTAGTTTGGTATTGCTTGGCTCTATATTAATTAGCTTTATTTATTTTGAAAACAAAAAAGCCTGCAATTAAGCAGGCTTTTAACTATTTAAACTATCGTATTTTATAAAACAATAATGCTTGTTATTAAGTACGCTAAAAACGTAAGGCCACCACCGAATAAGGCATACGGTAGCTGCGTTTTAACGTGGGTGAGTAAGTCACACCCCGATGCAATAGCCGATACAGCGCTGGTGTCGGATATAGGCGAGCAATGATCGCCAAATATACCACCACCCAAAATAGCACCAACAACAAGCGATGGCGGTAAACCTAGCGCTTGAATAAGTGGCACACCAATTGGGATTAATATAGCAAACGTGCCCCACGATGTACCTGTAGTAAACGACATTACCGCACCGGTTAAAAACAGCACAGGTACTATTAAGTAAATAGGTAGGTAGTCGCCAACAAGTGACGCTACAAATACGCCAGTACCCAACTCTTTTAAGCTTGCGCCAAGTGTAAGCGAAAGCAGTACAATGGCGACCAGTGGCATTAATTCGCCCATACCTTTAAAACCGGTATCAACTAATTGATGGTGCGTAAATTTACGAGAACCAATCATTAAAAAGTAAGCGACAACAATGGCTAAAACCGTTGCGTACAATACTGACTTAGAGCCACTACCCTCTGCCAACACACCATTACCGGTGTAATACATAAAGCCAACCATGCTGGTAATGAGCGTAATAAGCGGGATTAACATGTAACGCGCTTTAGAGGCTTTTATTTCATCTTTTAAGTCGGTTGTTTGAAGCTCTAGTTTTTCTTCGGCTTCTTTCATAGGGCCGTGCACTTTATCAAACGCGATGGTGTAAAAAACAATGACAAGGGTAATTATGGCGTAAAAGTTATACCCTACGCTGCCCCATAATACCGATACGGCCGACTCACCTAGCTCGTAATTACCTAACAAACCAAGTACAAATGCGCCCCAGCCGTTAAGCAGTATTAAAATACACACTGGCGCACTGGTGCTATCAATAATATACGCTAAACGCGCTCGGCTCATTTTAAATTTGTCGAATAAGCCACGCGATAAAATACCCGAGGTAAGTACGCTCAGGTTAGATTCTATAAATACCGCTATACCGGTAAACATGGTTAAAAAGCCCACTTGGCGCTTACTTTTTGCAATGCCTTTGTTCATTAGCATATTAACAGTTGCTGCAACGCCGCCAGATTCGCGAATGTAGGCAAGCAGTGCACCAATTAAAATACTAAATATTAATATGCGTGTATTACCTGGCGAGCTGGCAACCGAAATAATACGTTCAATGGTATTTAAAAAAGTATCAAACAAGCTATTACCTTCGCCCTGCAAGGCGAGTAAAAACTCAGAAGAAGCAACGGCAACAAGTAGCGCCATAATCACTTCTTTTCGCCAAAACACGATAGCAATCGCAATTAGCGGCGGTAAAATAGAATACCAATGCATAAAAAGTTAACCTTAATTATTAGCGAGTAGCCTCGCTTTGTACGCGTTTTAACGCTTATTTGTTAAGCCTAACAACATAAACCGGCTTAGTTTTATAGACCGCTTAGCTTAATGGATTGGCTTACTCAAGTCACCTGTAAATAAATCACTTAAGGTGGCACAGTTAGTACGTTTTAACCTATACGATAGCTTATTGATTTAGTAGTGCTTCATAAATAAGCGACACTACCGATCCGTACTGTGCGGTTTCAAATTGTTTGCCTGTAAATTCGTAACGCTTTAGCGAGCCTTTAATTGCACTATGGCGAGCATTGGTAAGTAAAACAATAGCTAAGTCGTAAGCGGGGTCAATTACGGTCACTGTCCCCGTCCAACCTGTGTGTCCATAAGCCTGCGCGCTTGCATAAGGGCCAAAATGCCAGCGCCTTGCTTGGTTGTTACCAGCAAGCCTAAAGCCAAGCCCGTAGGTTTCGTCGCTTGATTGCGGCGTTAAAAATTGCGCTAAGGCGCTTGCACTAAATAATTGTTGGTCGCCGTAGCCACCATTATTTAATAATAGCTGGCAAAGCACGGCTAAGTCATGAGCGTTACTAAATAGCCCCGCATGCCCTGCTACGCCATCAAGCGAGTAGTAAGCGCGCTCGTCATGCACTTGGCCTTGTAAAACAGTGGTGCGAATATTATCAAACTTAATACGCCCGTCTCGTGTGTTGCCGCTAAGCTCGGTGGCTGCAAATTGCTGCGGCTTAAAGCCTTTTTTAAGTGGATTAAATAACGTGTTAGTTAATTTTAGTGGCGCATACACGTGCTGCTCTAGGTATTGGTCAAGGGGCTGCCCAGTGATACGCTCAATTAGTACGCCTAAAATCATGTAATCAATATCTGAATAAATAGGCTGCCCAGATGATTCACTGCTAAAAGGCACGCTGGTAAGTAATAGCTGTTTGGTGGTTTTACTATTTAGCGAATAAAACGCGTCGCCATTGCTGCCATCTTTACGGTGAAAGTCAAATACTGGCGGATATCCGGCGCTGTGTGTAAGTAAATCTTTTACTGTGCGTTGTGAGCGCCCTTCGCCTTTATATTCGCTTAGGTAGCTTTGTACGGGTTTATTAATATTTAATAACCCTTCGCTTACTAATTTCATAAGTGCAAAGTTGGTGGCAAATATTTTGGTGTTTGAGGCTAAATCAAACAAGGTATTAGTTTGCATTGGCTCCGGGCGTAACAGCATTAAATCACTTTGCTGATATTGCTTTGCATCGCCATAAGCAGTTAACTTTATTAGCTCGCCATTTTTAACAACAGCCAACACAGCCCCAGGAAAACCCGCTTTTACATCGCGATTTATTAATGCGTCCACTTCGCTAAAATCTATGCTTTTTATTGGATCGTCGCTTAAAGTAGGAAATGCAAAACGCAGCGTTAAACTTGCGCCAATAGGGAGAATATTTTCAACTTTAAAAGTATTAACGCCGTTGTGAGTATTTTTTGCCAAGCTGTAATTGTATAAGGTGTTGGCGCTTAGTTGTTTAACGTCGAGCTTTTGATTATTAATGTAAATATCGGCGCTTTGTGCGTTATGGTTTTGTATCAATAATTGCCCGCGCCCTTTGTAAGCTTTAAACGTCCCTCGGTTATTTACATAAAACCGGCTACTTGGATTTACCTCAGGAAACGTTACAACCACTTGTGCATTAGGCAGCTCTACAAGTTGGCTCTTTGTAAGTGGTAGCACTGAGCTAATAGGCTCAGGTGGTGTACTACAACCCACAACAATAAAGCTTAACGCCGCTATAAATGCTTTTTTTATATAACTACACCTTTGATTTTTTAAAGCAATAAACATGCTTAGCCCTTATTTATATAACAAGTAAGGCGCTCTTTGCGCTTTAAATTGCGCAAGCCCCGCCTGCCAACTTTGTTTTATTTGCGCCTCTGATTGCCCTGCTTCAATAGCTAAGCGCAATTTATTAGTACCCGCTAGTTTATCCATAAAGTCAGCGCGCTCAAAAAACGAGATGTTGCTTTTACTAAGCTCCGTGTACGCATTTATTAAGTAAGTTAAGTTTAGGCCTGTGATATTTGCCTGTCTTAAATCGAGCCCTTGTACGGTTTGGTTTTTAAATTTAGGATTTAAAGCCGCACCTTTAATTGCACGCGGCGTAAAATTAAAATCACCTAATGCAACTGGCGAATAGCCTATTACTTGAAACGCAAAATCGGTGCCTCTACCAATACTTACGGGCGTTGCTTCAAAAAAGCAAAGTGATGGGTAAAGTGCAATGGCCTGATCGTTAGGTAAATTAGGGCTGGGTTTTACCGGCAAGCTGTAAGTACTTTTGCGAGTGTAATGATCAACAGGGATCACAGTTAATTTTAAATCGGGTGCTTTATTGATCCAGCCCTCGCCTTTGATCATTTTGGCAAGTTCGCCAACGGTCATGCCGTGTAAAACAGGAATTGGGTGCATGCCTACAAACGATTTAAATTCTGGCTCTAATATTGGCCCATTAACGTAGGCAATATTTGGATTGGGTCTGTCGAGTACTAAAAATTCTATCCCCTGCTCTGCAGCGGCTTCCATCATGTAGTGCATAGAGCTTATGTAGGTATAAAAACGCACGCCTACATCTTGAATGTCAAAAACAATGACATCAACATCGGCTAAAGCAGCTTGGCTT
Organism: Pseudoalteromonas sp. NZS127_1; assembly: GCF_015864295.1. Taxonomy (NCBI): domain Bacteria; kingdom Pseudomonadati; phylum Pseudomonadota; class Gammaproteobacteria; order Alteromonadales; family Pseudoalteromonadaceae; genus Pseudoalteromonas; species Pseudoalteromonas sp. NZS127_1. The sequence goes on from NZ_JADYXO010000027.1 coordinate 44,436, forward strand.
GGTTTTTTATTTTTACCGTAAATAGAAATAAGCGGAATACCAGTTTTACCATCAACGGCATTTTTTACATGTGCGCCCGCATCATGATCGCCACGAAAGCCATGCTCAGGTGCAAAAATTTTAGTTATATTAATATTTTTAGTCAGCAGCGCATCGACTAAGTGAGTTTGCCCTACCGTTGATGTTTGATTAACTACCAGCCCTACGCTTTTATTTTTTAACTGCGGTAAATATTTAGCATATTGCTGCGCACCTACCATAAGTGAGTTATTAGCTTCGTTGGCTTGTGCGCTGGAAATACAAATAGCGCTAAAAATAAAAAATAACGTAATAAATAGGGTTTTAAACATACTGCAATATCCTTTTAAACAAGGCGTTTAAAATAACATAGGTAATATTAAAGAGCAGCTTTAGAAAAGGGTTAAGTGGGCTTGAGTAGATACAGTGATTAGAAGCTGGCGCTTCTCACGCGAGCAAGCTCAGCGTCTACAACGGATAAATAAACTCGGAGTTTAGATTTAAAGATTAGAGCTAGTTTTACTTGAAAATACCACCTCCCATTTTAAGCTTAAAGACCGTATTTAACCTTCTTAGAGCTAAACGCTTCTAGTTATTTAATTTCTTGGTCAACGGAGTTTTTCAAGTTAGTTGTCGCATCAAATTAAATTTTATGCCGCCCGCATTGCTTCTTTTTTCTCTGGATTTAA
>NZ_JADYXO010000028.1:0-44063 GCF_015864295.1 Pseudoalteromonas sp. NZS127_1
CTCCTCTTTTGCTTCTCTTTGTGCAATAAGGTTTTAAGTAATTTATTCACAAAGAGGTTAAGAGGGCGCTGCGCTTTAGAGAAGCCATAAGTAGGTAAGCTATTAGTAATAAATATTAAAAACTGCGCTTTTCGCGTGAGCAAGCTTTACGCCTACCGGTAAAGTTTGACGCCGTGGTTAAAACGCGTAGCTTGCTGGCGTGACGAGCTAAGCTCGTAATTTATGTGCTTTAGTCTCTTCTCATTTACTCCTCTTTTGCTTCTCTTTGTGCAATAAGGTTTTAAGTAATTTATTCACAAAGAGGTTAAGAGGGCGCTTCGCTTTAGATAAGGCAAAAGTAGTTAAGCTATTAAGTATAAATATTAAAAGCTGCGCTTTTCGCGTGAGCAAGCTTCACGCCTACCGGTGAGGTTTTACATCTCACTTTTAAAGTCCTGATAAATAAAAACCCCGATGGTACATAGTACCATCGGGGTTTTTTAATCGTTTTAGTAAACCTAAACTTTAAATTCGTCTACCGACAAGCGAAGCTCTTCGGCAAGTTTTGCTACTTCTGAACTTGAGATATTAGTTTGGTTTGCGCCTTCGGCTGTTTGCTCTGCGATGGCTACAATCGACTCAAGGCGTTCGCTAATTTCTTGTGCTACTTGTTGTTGCTCAAGTGCGGCAGTCGAAATCTCTTCACTTACGTCGTGAGCTTGCGAAACCGCAAATGTAATTGAATCAAGTGCGCTACTTGCTAGGTCTGTTTGCTCAACACACGATACCGCACGTTGCTTACCTTTGCTCATTGCCGTTACTGCAGCCTCAGCACCTGTTTGTAGCGATTCAATCATTGATTGTATCTCTTGGGTCGACTCTTGAGTTTTACTCGCTAGAGAGCGTACTTCGTCTGCTACAACAGCAAAGCCTCGGCCATATTCACCAGCACGTGCAGCTTCAATTGCGGCATTTAGTGCAAGTAGGTTAGTTTGATCCGCTATGCCGCGTATTACATCTAAAATGCTGCCTATTGATGCACTATCTTGATGCAGCTTATTAATAACTTGTGAGGCGTCGTCTACTTCACGTGCTAGCTGTTCAATCGTGGCTTTATTGTTATTCGAAATACCTTTAACGCGCTCAGCTTCTTTATCAGCATTTTTAATTTCGCTAAGTGCTTGTTGAGCGCTGTTGCTAACCGTTTGCGATGTACTGCTCATTTCGGTTGTTGCGGTTGCGGCTTGTTCAACTTGTGCTTGCTGGTTACGAATTGCTTGGCTTGATTCTGCGGTAATTGCAGATGTTTGTTCTGATGCTGCAGCTAGCTGAGTAGAGCGCGAAATAATGCCTTTAATTAGGCTGCGTAAGTTATCAATTAAGGTGTTACAACTTTTAGATAGTTCGCCAAATTCGTCTTTAGCGCTGTCGTCTAAACGTTGTGTCATGTCGCCACTGGCAACAATATCTAAAATTCGGTTAACTTCAGCCAGTGGTTTAGTAATACGGCTAACAGTAATAATAGCAATCGCTATAGCTAAAAGGGTGGCTATAATCATACCAACCCAAGTCCATAAGTTTGCTGAGTCTACGTCGCTGCGTACGCCTTGCTGTAATTTAAAGGCAACGTCACTTGCTTGATTAACTAGCTCATCAATTTGGTTAAGTGCCATTTTGGTGGCTTGCTCTGACTGGGCAAGCTCTGACTCTGTTAGGGTAATCGAATCAATTAATCGTTTTTTGTTTGCGGCTAAACCACTACTACCTTTTATATTGTTTTCTAAAGTATCAACATTTTCTTTTAAGCTTGAGTATAAATCGCTGTGAGTTTGCTCAATAGCCGGTTTAATTAAGGCAATGGTACGCGTTACTTCTTCTAGGTAATAGGTTTGCTCGTTTTTAACAATATCGAGTGTATTAAGCGTTTTAACGGTTAGCATATCAGTGCTGTTACTTACCACTGACATAAAGTTATTTTCTAAATTGTTTGCAGCTTGATAAGCACGAGGGTGGTTTTGCTCAAAGCCATCAATGTCAATAATATCGAGTACAACAGAATTGGCATCTTCTGCACTTAGCTCTATATTTTCTAATTGTGCTTTTAATGTTTTGTTTAATGCTAGCTGTTTGCTTTTATCTTCTAACAAGCTTTCAACTGTGCTTAAAAAGCTTAAGTAGGTTTTTTCTACATTTTGGCTACTTTGATTAAGCGTTGCATCATTTTTAACTACGTCTTGAAGTTCGCGATGAAGGGTATTGAATAACTGCTTTTGCTCAAGAACTTGTTTTTTAATGGGGGCTAGTTCATTTGCAGAAGTAGTGTAAAAGCTCGCTTGAGCGGCTTTACTCATTAAAATAAACTCGGCTTGTAGTTCTGAGCTTTTATTTAGTGCTGGAAGTGATAGTTGGTTCACTTTTTGAGTGGAGCGGTCAATATTTGCAATTTTTATTAAGGAGTTACCACCAATTATTAATAATAATAGTGTGATAAATATAAAACCACCCCAAATACGCTGGCTTACTGTCAGGTTCATAATATTTCCACTCAAAAGTACTTCAATTAAGACTTATCGGCGTTTGTACCAATAAGTTAAGTAATTAAAATCAATTACTTTAACTAATTTTAACTATTAATTGATAAATCTAACAGATGTACTGTTTTTTTTCAGTTTATTTAGACGAAAGGTGGGATTTTTCTACAATTACTTTTTTAGTACTTAGCTCCATTAGGGTCATGGTGTTACCCCATACACAGCCTGTATCTAAGGCGTGAACCCGTGGATTACCTGTTCTACCTTCAAGCGCGGCCCAGTGGCCAAAAATAATATCGTGTTTAGTTTTAGCTATATTAGGATGGTTAAACCAAGGGGTTAGTGTTTGACTATTGGTTATTGCACCCTTTGCATTAAGCTCGAGTTTGTTATCACTTGTTAAAAAGCGCATACGGGTAAAGTAGTTAACTATGTATCTAAATTTTTCAAAGTCATCAAGATTGCTTGACCACTCAATAGGGTGAGGCTGATACATGTGTTCAAAAAATGCTTTAGCATTGTTTGATTGATAACAGCTTTGTGCAAATTGCGCGTGCTTTAGAGCATAGTCAATAGACCAGTCGGGGTTTAATCCGGCATGAGATATAAAGCAGTTATGTTTTATAAGCTCTAAGGCCAATGGTTGGGTTTGTAAAAAGGCGATGTAACGCGCTAATTTTGGGCTTTCAAATATTGGGTTTAGTTTATCTTTTGGATTGGTAGGTTTGTTAAGGAAGTAGCAGGCAACCATGTGAAGGTCGTGATTGCCTAAAGTGATGGTCATGCTATTTTGATGTTGGTAAATATAGTCTAAGCAGGCTAGGGAGTCTGGCCCGCGGGCAACTATGTCGCCAACTAAATAAAGGTGATCTTTGCTTGGGTTAAAATCAACACGTTGCAAAAGGGTGTTAAATTCACTAAAACACCCTTGTAAATCACCTATCGCATAATCTGCCATCAGTGGTTACTACTTAATGCAAAATGTTAGGACAAGCCAAACGAAACACATTAATAGGCGCCTGAAACTCAGAGCCAAACTCGTTGCGTAACGTGTAATGGCCTTGCATTGTGCCTACAGGTGTATCTAAAATTGCACCGCTGGTGTATTTATAGCTTTCGCCTGGACCAATGTCTGGCATTTCGCCAACAACGCCTTCACCTTCTACTACTACTTCTTTGCCATTTGCATCGGTAATTAACCAATAGCGGCTCAGTAATTTTGCACTACATAAACTATGGTTTTTAATCGTTACTGAGTAAGCAAATACGTATTTTTCAAGCTCAGGTTGAGATTGACCTTCTACGTAAAATGTTTCTACAGATACCTTTACAGGCGATCCAATATTACTGCTTGTTGTCATAAATCCAGTTAGCTATATCAATAAATTGTTGTAAAGATAAGCGCTCAGCACGCAGCGTTATATCAATGCCAATGCTAGTAAGCTCTTCTGCAGTTAGTAAATTACCTAAACTGTTACGCAGTGTTTTACGGCGTTGATTAAAGGCTTCTAAACACACTGTGTTTAATATTTTAACGCTTTTTGCTGTACGTTGCTCTGGCTTTTTAGGTATTAAACGTATAACCGCAGAGTCAACTTTTGGCGCTGGTTTAAAGCATTCAGGTGGTACTTCAACAACCGGCATTGCGTTACAGTAGTATTGAGTCATTACGCTTAAACGGCCAAATGTTTTACTACCTGGGCCTGCTACCATGCGTTTTACTACTTCTTTTTGAAGCATAAAGTGCATGTGCTCAATATGATCTGAAAATTCAAAAAGATGAAACAATAACGGTGTCGAAATATTGTAAGGTAGATTACCAAACACTTTTAATTTTTTGTCATCGCGAACCAAGCTTGCAAAGTCAAACGTCATTGCATCGCCTTGGTTAACGGTTAATTTAGGACCCAAAAATGGGTGTTCAATTAATCGTTGCGCTAAATCTTTATCTAATTCAACAACCGTTAAGTGGCCGCTTAATTCGGCTACTGGCTCAGTAATTGCGCCAAGGCCGGGGCCAATTTCTACTAGGTTGTCTTCTGGTTTAGGATCGATCGCAGAGACTATTTTATCGATAATAGATTCATCAAATAAAAAGTTTTGCCCAAAACGCTTACGAGCGCGGTGTCCTAAATGTACTTTATCGGTCATTGATTTTGTGCTTTTTCTTGGGCGAGCTTAATTGCTTCGCGGATCGCTAATTCAAAACTGCCAACGTCAGCTGTACCAGTCCCTGCTAAATCGAGTGCAGTACCGTGGTCAACTGATGTGCGGATAAATGGTAAGCCAAGGGTAATATTTACCGATTTACCAAATCCCTTGTATTTTAGCACAGGTAATCCCTGATCGTGATACATAGCAAGCACTGCATCTGCTTCAGATAGGTATTTATCTTGAAATAAGGTATCGGCCGGTAGTGGGCCAATTAAATTCATACCTTCGCTTCTAAGTATCTCAAGCGTTGGCGTGATTGTTTCTATTTCTTCACGACCTAAATGGCCATCTTCACCGGCATGCGGATTTAAACCACACACTAAAATACGTGGTTTTTCTATACCAAACTTAGTTTGTAAGTCGTGATTTAAAATACCCGCTACTTTAGTTAAACGCTCTGGTGTAATGGCACGCGATACATACGCCAGTGGAATATGCGTGGTTACAAGTGCAACGCGTAAGCCCTCTGTTGCAAGCATCATAACTACATCAGCAGTATTTGATTGCTGCGCAAAATACTCAGTGTGCCCACTAAACGAAATACCTGCTTTGTTAATTATGCCTTTGTGAACCGGGCCCGTAACGACTGCATCGAAGGTGCCATCCATGTTTTTTTCGCTTGCTATACGCAAGGTATCTAACACGTATTGTCCGTTACCGTCGTTTAGTACGCCAAGTTCTACATCAACCCCTAAATCAACTTGATGAATATACAAGCTGCCAGCAGGTGCTGCGATGGCGGGGGCATTATCATCAAATTTAATTAAGTTTATTGTTAAGCCTAAATGTTTTGCACGCTCTTTTAATAGTTTGCCATCGGCAATCGCTATAAGTTGAACATCCCACGCTTGCTGAGCAAGCGTGAGTAGCAAATCTGGGCCAATACCGGCGGGTTCACCCGGTGTAATAGCAATTCTTAAGGTCATATTTATTGGTCTGCTGTGAAAATTTCAACGTGAGCTTGCTCGCGCATTTCTTGCTGCCAGTTAAAACTTTCTTCCTTAAATTTACGGTTAAACAACATACCGTGAGCACGGTTACGTTTAGCTAGCTCAGTTTTATCAGCTACACGTTTACCAAGTAACTGCACAATGTGCCAACCAAACTGTGTTCTAAACGGTTCGCTTATTTCGTCTTGCTTAAGAGAAAGCAATGTATCTTTAAACGCAGGTACGTAGGTAGTTGGATCTGTCCAATCGTACTCGCCACCTTTAAGTGCAGAGCCTGGATCTTCTGAGTACTCTTTAGCTAACTTTCCAAAGTCGGCAGTTCCTGCGCGTAAGTCTTTTGCAAAGCCTGCAAGCATAGAGCGTGCTTTTTCTTCACTTAAAATAATTGAAGGTTTAATTAGTATATGGCGTGAGCGCACTTCTGTTGTTTCTACAACTTGTAGACCACGAACGTCTTGTACTTTAATGATATGAAAACCAGCACCAGAGCGAAGAGGGCCAACAATAGCGCCTTTCTTTTGGCCTTTTACTGCTTCAGCAAAAAGCGATGGCATTTCGTTAATACCCATGTAACCAAGCTGTCCACCTTCAAGTGCTTTAGAGCCGCTTGACGATGAAATAGCAATACGCTTAAATTCTTGGCCATCGTTTAATAGCTCAATAACTTTATCTGCGCGTGTTTTTGCGCCAGCAATTTCGTCAGCGTTCGCATCGTTAGGGATATCTATTAAAATATGACCAATGTCGTACTCTTCAGCACTTTGACCTTGGGTTTCCATAATTTTTAAAAGGTTATCAACTTCTTGTTCGCTAATATAAATACGGCGATCGACGCTTGCACGTGTTACTTGCTGCGTTGTAATTTCTTTACGAATTTCTTCACGGTAAGCTTGAAAGCTTTCGCCCGAACCTTCAATAGTACGACGTAAATCGGCAATTGTACCGCCTTGCTCTTGTGCCATGCTTGCAAGAGTTTGATCGAGTTGGCTGTCTGAGATTTGTAACCCCATACGTTCAGCCATTTGTATCATAAGGGCTTGATTAACTAAACGCTCAACAGCTTGTACACGAAGAGTTTCATCTTTTGGTAATTGCTGGTTTTGTTCTTCGGCTTGCTTTTTAACACGATTAATAATGGTGTCTACTTCGCTTTTTAAAATTACGCCTTGGTTTACAACGCCAATAACTTTATCTATTTCTACTGGTGCGGCCATTGCACTTTGACAAAGGCTGGCACTTAAAACTGCTGATGTTAATAATTTTTTTAAATTCATATTCTTTTTACTACTCTTGCTGATAGTACTCTAGTTACTAAGAAAATACGGTCTACGATAGCCAAAAATACCTTGTTGTAATAATTTTTGTGCATCATAACGGCTTTTACTGCCAAGTCCTTTTAATACAAAATTCAAACTAATACCTGAATCAAAAGTTGCTTGTTCTTGGCCTATTGATTGATTTAAATCTGTTTCAATTTGGCGGTGCCCAGTAATTTGGATAGCCCAACAGCATGATTCATACTGTAATCCGCTCAATACTTCGATACTTCTGTTGTTTTCAAGATCTCGATGATAGCTTGCAATAAATTGCCATTCGTCGCTAATAGGAATACTTGTAAATACACCTGCTTGCTCGATTGTATTTCCTGAGACATCATTTGCATAGCGATGGTTCAATTGTACTAGCTGATTATTATCACCTTTATAATCAAGTGTTACATTTGACTGTACCATTTGCTTGCCATCTGTATCGTATTGAATACCTCCAGCGAGGTACCAACGGCGGTGCCAATGTAACATGGTTTGAGCTGCAAATAGTGCATTATAATTAGTGTCTGAGTTCAATCCTTGCTCTGTTGGCTTGGCGTCATCACTTAAATAAAATATTTGGCCGGCACTAAAATTAAATACTTCTTCTTGTTTTTTATCAAATAGGCGCGTTGTAGCACCTAAAGTAAACTGATTCGCTGCTGCTATGCGGTCAACACCTGAAAAGCGCACGTCTCTAAATAAACCATAATAATCGTCTTGTAGCTTGGTTGTATCAAACAAGCCAATGTCTGACTGGTCTTTATTAGGTGTATATAAATATTGAATTTGCGGCTCTAGCGTTTGTATAGCATCTTCAAAAAAGTAAGATGCGTCACGCTCAAAATTAAGCTGAGAATACAAACGTACTTTAGGAATAGTACGCGATACGGTATCGCTGTATTGCGTGCCTGTTAAGTTTCCGTTTTGCTTATAATTAGTTTGCAATAAGCTCACTTCAGATAAAAATGACCACGCATGCGTTGCGTAGTTGTAGCGGGCTTTTGGCTCTACGTGTACACGAGTTGCGCTGTCTATGGCCACTTCTGATGAATCATTAGTAAAATGGCTAATCTCCCCAGACACACTAAAATCAAAATTATCAAAACGCCAAGGCGCAGTTTGCGTAAAATTAACTTGTGGTATTGCAGTGTATGACTCTAAGTGATCGCCCAGTACTTCAAAGTTTTGTACTTTAATATCGGTGCGCCATGTATCACCCAAATGAGTAAGTGAGCCAGTACGATACAGCTGTGTATCGGTTTTACTTGCGTAATTTGAGCTTAAATCGGTGATGTAGTTATCATCGCTTACATTGGTTACATCAACGTTTGCGCGCCAGTTTTCACCCAGATAACTTTGCTGTTGCCAATGAAACATGTAGCGTTCATTCAAATCTGGCTCAGAATCATCACTATCTAAATATTCAATTCCTACTAAGCCTTCGTGTTGCTCTGTTAGGTATCTAAATTCGGTTTGTAATTGCAGCCCTTTGTTAGACATATAACGAGGCGTAATAGTGGCATCAAAATTAGGTGCAATATTTAAATAGTACGGCGTAATTGTTTCAAGGCCGTATTTATCAGAGCTTGAAATAGTCGGGGTAAGTAAACCCGATTTACGGCGCTCATCCAGCGGGAATGTAAAATAAGGTAAATATAAAACCGGTGTATCGAGAATGCGTAATACGGCGTTATATGTTTCGCCCCAACCTTCTTCGCGCGAAAGGTTTATTTCGTCAGCTTCGATTTCCCATACTGGGGTGTCACTCGGGCAAGTAGTAAAGCTTGCATTCATGAGTAATAGGCCAGACTGATTAACAGTAAGCTTTTCAGCGCCGCCTTTACCTTGTTGTTCGGTTAGGCTGTAGTCGGCGCCTAACAAACTGACTTCTGAATTATTTAAATCGGCATTTAATCCGGTGCTGTTTACTTTACTTACGTAATCTTGATAAGTAATAGGCCCCGTTGCATTTAATAAACCACGCTGTTTGTCTATCAACGCAGTTTGTGCGGACAAACTCATCTTAAGGGTGTTAATATCAACATTGCCGGTAAATTCAGCGCTTTGAGTGCCAAGTAGCTCAACATCATCAGCTTGAATATCAACTTCACCAAGGTTAAGGCCTTCAAGTGGTTGCCAAGCTCTGGTTTGCATTGAAATGCCACAAAGGTTGTGTGCCAGTTCAGTTTCGGCAAGCGATGGTGCGCTAACTACGCTTAGCATCAATATGCCCCAGGTTTTGCTCATTTATCGACCTTAATACTGTGTGTTTAATATAATATACACATAATAAAGGAAAATAATGGCAATTACAGTAATTGACCTAATTAACTTAGTGAAAAATAGATATCTTATAAAATGACACGCTTTGAGAATTTACAACAATTTATAAACTCACACCTTAATGCTAAGTCGCATACTTTAAACGCGATCACGGGTGATGCGAGTTTTCGCCGTTATTACCGTTTAAATCACGATAATAAGCATTTAATAGTGATGGATTCTGATCCAAAAAAAGTGAATAACGACCCTTATATTTCGCTAAATAAGGTATTTACTGAACAAGGTTTTTTACTTCCTACTATTATTGCAAGTGATGAAAAACAAGGGTTTTTTATTCTCAGCGATTTAGGCTGTACACACCTAGCCGACATGCTCGATGATGCAAACCGCACCGAGCACTATCAAGCATTAATTAGTTTAAGTGCTCAGTGGGCAAAAACGCCGCCAGCTTTTGCTATGCAAGCGTATAACGAAGACTTTATAAAGCTAGAACTTGATATATTTAACCAGTGGTTAGTGAATGATTTTATTAATGAGTCACTCAGCGCAGAGCAAAACGTAATGTGGCAAACAAGTTCAGCGCTATTAATAAAGGCCATGCTTGAGCAACCCACTGTTACCGTTCATCGCGATTACCATAGCCGTAATATTATGAATAGTAACGGCCAGTGGGCAATTATCGATTATCAAGATGCTGTACGCGGGCCGCTTTGCTACGATTTAGTATCGCTACTACGCGATTGCTACTTTAAACTGCCTCAAAAAGAGTTAACAAGCTTGCTTGATTTTGCTTATCAAGAATTTACAGCTCAAAACTTAATGGTTAACACTTCATTTGATGAATTTAAATATTGGTTTGATTTAACAGGCTTACAGCGCCATTTAAAAGCGGCAGGAATATTTTGTCGATTATATTTACGTGATGATAAAACAGGTTATTTAGACAATATTTTACCGACGCTTGATTATATTATTGAAGTAGCGGCAAACTATCCAGAGCTTAAAGCATTAAGTGAGTGGACTAAAAATACCATAGTGCCAAAAGTGACTGAAAAGTTAGCAAAGGAGCGCTCATGAAAGCGATGATTTTAGCTGCAGGGCGCGGACAACGTATGATGCCGCTAACGCAAAATATGCCAAAGCCAATGTTAAAAGTGGCAGAAAAACCACTTATTGAGCACCATATAAATAACCTCAAAGCTGCCGGAATTACCGATATTGTAATAAACCTTGCGTGGCAAGGTGATAAAATAAAAGACTACTTTAACGATGGCAGTCAGTTTGGCGTAAACATACTTTACAGCCAAGAAGTAGAAGGTGGCCTTGAAACGGCTGGCGGTATAATTGAAGCGTTACCACTGCTAGGCGACTCGTTCATTGTTATAAATGGTGATGTATACACCGATTATGATGTAAGTGCGCTTATGCAACTTCATTTACAACCCGGTGAGGCGCACATAGTGCTGATAGAAAACCCGCCACACAATCCAGATGGCGACTTTGCATTGAGCCATTTATCGGCCGAGAGCCAAAAATATACATTTTCAGGGATTGGCCGGTATCAGGCTGATTTTTTTAAAGGATTAACGCAAGGTATTCGCCCTTTAGGGCCTATTTTACGTGAAAAGCTAAATAAACATTTAGTCTCTACTGAGCTCTATATAGGGCAGTGGGATGATATTGGTACACCAGATCGTTTAAACCAATTAAACACGCGCCTTGAGGCGTAATAACTCAATTTTTAAAAAGGCAGTATTATAGATGTGGGGAAAAATTCTCGGTTTTTGTTTTGGCTTTATGTTTGGCAAAATATTTGGTGCCATTTTAGGTTTATACCTAGGTCATTTATTTGATAAAAGCTTAAAAAATAACTTTGATAAAGCAGGCGGCTTTTCTAGCTTATTTAGTGGTGACGATGTTCACGAGCGCCAAGCTTTATTCTTTTCAAGCTGCTTTGCTGTCATGGGGCACATTGCTAAATCGAATGGTCGAGTTAGCGAAGTACATATAAAAGCGGCTAACTTGTTTATGGATGAAATGGGCTTAAAAGGCGAAGAACGCCGTGAAGCACAGCATGCATTTCAATCAGGTAAAGAGAGTGACTTTTCACTTAAAGAAACAGTACACGATTTTAAAGAACGCTTTGCTAAACGAAACGATTTAATACAGTTATTTTTAGAAATACAAATTCAGATGGCATTTTCTGATGGCGTGCTAGCCGAGCAAGAAAAGCAACTATTAGCAGAAGTAAGTAAACAGCTAGGCATTTCTAAAACACACTTTGCATTTGTATTAAAACGTTACCAAGCTGAGTTTAACTTTAGAAAGCAACAACAGCGCTTTAATCAGCAGCAACAAAACCAAGGTCAAAGTAGTAGTTACCGTGAAGGTTCTGGCCACCATGTACCGCCAAATAATAATATGAACCGTGCGCAAGCATTGGCGTTATTAGGCTTAAGTAGCGATGCAACGCAGCGTGATATAAAAGTAGCGTACCGTAAACTTATGTCGCAACATCATCCAGATAAATTAGTATCGCAAGGTTTACCAAAACACATGATGGAACTGGCTGTTAAAAAGAGCCAAGATATTCAAGCTGCTTATGAGTATTTAAAAAAGTCGGCGTAAAAAACCGTCTATTTCTTTTGTTAGGCGTGCGTGTTGATCTGGTTGATCGCGCAGGCCAAACAACTGGCGTTGGCGGTAATCAAACTTTGCATTTCGGTTAACCCAGCGCTGACGATTTTTAAGACTCATTAAGATGTCTGTGCTGTCATTTGCATAGTAAATATCAAGCAAGGCAGGTGTAACAAGTGAAGCCGTTTGGCTCAAGCTTTCGTTACGCTTTGTGTTAGGCAGGTAACTACTTAAACTTATAAACGCCTCAACTCTCTCGTCCGGAAAATCTGCATAGTACTCCAACAACACACCCGCACTCGTACCTTGTGCAATAACCACTATATTACTCGAGTCTTCCATTGCAGTTTGATACAGCGCATTAAAACGAGAAATGAGATTTATTTTGTAGTTATCGAGCACGTCATCAGTTACTTTTTCAATTGCATTAACGTAATGAGGTTCTTCTTTTATTTTTGCAGGCTGTGATTGTGCGCTTGTTGCTGTGTCGGGTGATGCAGGTTCATCGGCTTTACTAGGCGCAGCTTCGGCTTCGCTGGGCATTGCTTCGGCCATTTTACTTGCTTGCCAGTCAATGTCGGGTACTGTCATTGCGTAGGTGCTGTAACCTAAATTATTAAGCTCTTTGCGCAAGTAGCTCATACCTGAATTATTGGTAGGTGAAGAATGCCAGTCGGGTATAAGTATTACGATACCTCTAAAATTACTACTCATATACTCGCTGTAAAGGCTTAAAAATTCTGTTTCACCCGCCAATATAGGCTTTATTTCATCGCTTGGAAGTAGTCGCTCAATATCGCTATTTTCAATACTTGATAGGCTAGGTGGAGCAATATGTTCAGCTGCGCTGATGGGGTTAGCTAAAAGTAGGGCACAGCTGAGCTGTATATAAAAAGCCCCTTTTAAAAACCGTGGAAATAGCATAACGCACCTAACTAATGACAATTAGTTAGGTATCGGCAAGGTTATCTAAAAGTTTAATGTATAGAGCGAATTAGCTAGTAAATTTGAACCTGCTAAAACTCTAATTCGGCTTCAAAAGTAAGTACTTGCTCAGTTACAGGGTGCTTTAATTGCAGCATTTGTGCATGTAATTGTAAGCGAGGAGCGGCAGCAAGTGCCTCTTTGTGGGCGTAAAGTCTATCACCTAAAATAGGATGACCAAGGCTTAACATATGCACACGTAGTTGATGCGAGCGACCAGTGATTGGGGTTAGCTCTACACGGGTTGCATTTTCTTCACGCTCAAGTATTTTGAAATGCGTAAGCGAAGGTTTACCTCTGTCGTGATCAACCATTTGTTTTGGGCGATTAGGCCAATCACAAATAAGGGGTAAATCTACTGATCCTGTTTCAGCTTCAAGTTGTCCGTATACACGTGCTATGTAACGTTTAGCTGTTTCGCGCTCTTGAAACTGCATACTTAAATGTCTGTGCGCTGCTTTATTCATGGCAAGGCACAGTATGCCAGAAGTCGCCATATCTAAGCGGTGCACTATTCTTGCTGTTGGAAAAACACGATTAACACGATTAATTAAGCTGTCGGCATGTTTAGGATCTTTACCTGGGACAGTTAATAACTCACTTGGTTTATTAACTATCAGTAAGTCGTCATCCTGAAAAAGTATCGTTAAATACGGACTCATAGGGGGATTGTAATTAACTAACACGGCCGACCTTAGTAAATTTTGAAGGTCGCTATTTTAGTAGAGCAGGCCAACAGGCTCAAGTAAAAGTTTGGCTATATTGTTTTAACTAATAATCCAAGCCTTAGCTCCTTTAAAGCACTTTTATAACTTAATTTCTTGCGCTGTTAATAGTCGATATTCACCACTGGCCAAGTTTTCATCTAGGGTAATTCCCGCAATCTGCTCGCGATGCAGCTCAACTACTTTGTTATCTACCGCGTAAAGCATACGCTTAACTTGATGATACTTACCTTCACTTATTGATAAACGCAGGCCGTAATTAGCAAGTCTCTCTGCTATAGCTGGGCGGGTTAAATCTTTTTCGTTATGCAGCATGACACCTGTTCGTAATTGCTCAAGGGCTTCATCGGTAATCGGCTCTTGGGTTTCGACGAGGTAGGTTTTAAATTTATTGCTTTTAGGTGACGTAATTTTATGTGACCAATCGCCATCATTAGTAATAATAACTAACCCTGTGGTATCTATATCAAGACGACCTGCTACATGAAAGTCACTCATATTTGGCTCATCAAGTAAGTCAAAAACAGTTTTATGTAGCTCGTCGCTGTTAGCACATACATAGCCAACAGGTTTATTTAGCATGTAATAGCGCTTACCTAAAAATACCAAAGGCGCACCTTGGTGCAGTACTTCGTCTTGCTGGGCTAGCTGAAAATTATGTGAGGTAATTATTTCGCCATTAACGCTTACTTCTTTTCGCTTAATACTCGCGCGAGCTTGAGTGCGCGGTATTTCGGCTAAGTGGCTAATAAATTTATCTAAGCGGCAAGGGAATTTCATTTTGGTTCACATTTTTAGTCGGCTACAATGGGCGCGATTATAGCCGATAGTGAAATACCATGACAGTGCACAGCACACAAATTTTAAGCCTTTACCAAGCAAAAATAGACACAGGTGAACTGTGTTTTGATGATGCGCAGCAAAATGCAGTGGAGGCTTTAAATACATTAAGCGAGCAACTTCAAGCTCACACATCATGGTGGCAAAAAGCGACTTTAATAAAAGGTGTTTATTTATACGGACCCGTAGGGCGTGGTAAATCCATGTTAATGGATTTATTTTATAAAAACCTACCTATTGATCAAAAGCAGCGGCTGCATTTTCATCATTTTATAGCACAAGTGCATGCCCAACTTTCGCAGCTACAAGGTCAAAAAAATCCACTCATTTTGATTGCAAAACAGTGGGCTAAAAATATTCGAGTACTATGTTTTGACGAGTTTTTTGTAAGCGACATTGGCGATGCCATGATTATGGCCAGATTGTTCAATGCCTTGTTTGAACAAGGTGTTGTGCTGGTGGCCACATCGAACGCAAAGCCAGAGCAACTTTATTACAACGGCCTGCAACGGGCGCGATTTTTACCTACTATCGATTTAATTAATAACTATTGCCATATAATTAACGTGGCAGGGGAGGACGATCACCGTTTTAGATATGGTAAAAACAGTCGTCACTATTTTATTAATTTATCAAATCACGATTTTGAAAGTAAGTTTTTAGCTTCGTATCCGGCTGTAACATGCAGCAACACAGTTAGTGTGCATGGGCGCAATTTACCTTATTTATTAAGAGCCGATAATGCCTTGATGATTGATTTTATGGCGCTATGTTCAGGCCCACGCAGTGCTAACGACTATATGTTTTTAGCAACGCAATTTGATGTGTTATATGTATCGAACGTGCCGCAAATGGGTGCTAAAACAACGGGTAAAGTTATTGTGCATGGCATTGAAGATAGCTACCAACGCGAAAAACAAATGCTTGATGAGCATACTTTTGACGACGAAGCACGGCGCTTTATTGCCTTAGTAGATGAGTTTTACGATTGCCATAAATTGCTAGTGATAAATGCGCAAACCGACATTGAACATTTGTATAAAGGTAAAAAGTTGAGCTTTGAATATGCGCGCACGCAATCACGCATAGTCGAAATGCAAAATTGGTAACGCTTTAAAATATATTGTAAACGAGCTTGCTCACGTGAGAAGCGCTGATTGCTATTCATTGCCTTACTAAAGCGTAATGCCTCTTAAAATCCTTGCGAATAAATCACTTAAAAACTTATTGCACAAAGAGAAGTAAAAGAGGAGTAAATGAGAAGACATAAAACATAGTAATTATTTATTTTTACTTCTCTAAAGCGCAGCGCCCTCTTAGCCTCTTTGTGAATAAATCACTTAAAATCTTATTGCACAAAGAGAAGCAAAAGAGGAGTAAATGAGAAGACATTAAAACAATAGTAATTATGTATTTTTACTTTTCTAAAGCGAAGCGCCCTCTAAACCTCTTTGTGAATAAATCAGTTAAGATCTTATTTCACAAAGAGGAGTAAATGAGAAAACATTAAAGCATAGAAATTACGAGCTTTGCCCATCACGCCAGCAATCTGTGCGACTACAAGTAAATTTAACCACAGCGTTAAACTTACCCCTCTTGGCGCACTATATTCTCAAGGGCGCGAATATTAGCAATTAAGTCCTGGCGTTGTGGGTTAGCTTGTAATGCTTTTCTAAGATGCTTTAGCGCGCTCGGGTAGTCTTTAGAATCAATCGCTATTTGCGATAATCCAAGCCACGCCGATAGTTGGTAATCAGGTAGGGCTTGTGCACGAACGTACATAAGTTTTGCTTGGGTAAGTTGGCTTTTACTGCGATATATACTCGCTAAACTAAGTAGGGCATCACCTAAATTCGGGTTTATTTTAAGTGCGTTATTTAAGCTTTTAAGAGCACGTTTAGTATTACCTTGCTGCATAGCAATTTGTGCGCTGTATACAGAAAACTGGGCTTGTTCATCACGGGGTAGTTGCTTAGTTAATCTTTTTGCGCTGCCTATTAGATCTTTAGCTGAATCCCATTTTTGTTGAGATACAAGCCAGCCTAAAGTTTGCATCGTGGTATTAATAACCTCAACTTGCTGCTGTTTAGTGGCGTGTTTTAAACCTTGCTTTAATAAGCTAACAGCGCGTTCACTGCTACCTTCACTTAAGTGCAACTGAGCGGCTAAAAGCTGGTTGCTGGTATCTTTAGGGTTGAGTTTTAAGGCCACTTCAATAGCAGCAAGCGCTTGCTTTTTTTGATCAAGTTGTAACGCTATTTTTGCACGTTGCAGCCAAAGTTCAGCTTTATTAGGGGTTTTATTGAGTAACTCTTTTAATAATGCATTTGCCTGGCTTAAATCACCCGATTCAATTAACGCAAACAATAGCCCTTGTTGATATTGGCTTGTTTCTGGCGCTAGCATGAGCGCCTGGCGGTACGCCGCTACTGCGCTCCAAGGCTGGCTGTGCTGCACGTGTATATAAGCAAGTTGCGCATAACTTTGTGCGTCAGCTTGGCCAAGCTCAATACTATGAACTAAGTGTGTTTGCGCTTTATCATACTTTGCTTGTTGCATGTATAAAAGGCTCAAACCTTGGTGTGCTTTTACTAAATCAGGTGAGGCTTTTAAACACGCTAAGTAAGCTAGTTCAGCGTTATTAAAGTCTGTTGTTGAAAGCAAAACTTGTGCACGTAATAAGTTTAAAGCAGTGCTGTCTTGGCTTATATCACGGCCTTTAAATAGCGCCGCGACTTCACTGTAATTACCGGCTTGTAGGAGTGGCTGCACTTGACGAGCAAAGCCGCGCTCGGTCGGCTCAATAAGAACCTCTGTAGGGCCTAATAATTTATTATTTATAGCCAACTGCCATGTTGGATCGCTAGGCGATAACGTTACTTTTAGTGGCGCATTAGTATCACTAGCAGCGCTTGCATGTACGCTACTTGCACCTAATAAAGGTAATGAGCACATTAAAGTAGTGATAACTGCGCGAGTTAATGGTTTTAGCGTTTTAATTACATTCATGTTTTTCATTTTAATAGGCTTAAGGTTTAAATTCGATTGGCCAAATAAAGCGAGCGCGTACGGTTTCACCTTCTTTTTTAGGTGCACTAAAGCGGCTTTGTTTAATAATTTTGTCGATAGCTGGTTTAAGTTCAGGGTATGGATTTTGTACTACCTCAATTAAACTTACCTTGCCAGTTTCATCAATAAATACATCGAGTTTTACAGTAAATACATCAACACCTCGGCGGGTTAAGCTTTTTGGTAAAACGGCTTTAACAGGTGTAAGTAAAGTGGGGAGACCATCGAGTTGATTTAAGCTAAATGCATCCCAATTTACACTCATTGATTGCCATTGTGGCGCGCTTACTTTTACGTTAGGTGTATCGGGTTTTACAATACTTAAATTGCTGTTGATCTTAATTTTTACGGCTTGAATAGACGCGCCTGCACCTTCTACCGCTAAGCTTTGCATTGGCTCACTTGTTTGCTGTTGCGATATTGATGGCGGAGGAGGAGGTGGCAGTGCCACCATGGCAATCTCACGTACAACCACTTTGTCTTGTATATGGTGTTCGGCAAGTTGTCCAAGCCATAAAAGTAGTAATGCAGCACTAAGTACAATGAGGCTAAGGCCAAATGCAAAAAGTGGATGGCGATTGTTTTTCGTTTTTTGAGGCGAGTCAATCGTGTGCATATTATTGCTTCGTAGCTAAGTTAACTTGCGCCGCGCCTGCCAGCTTTGCTTCGTCAATTACTTGAACAAGTAACTCTGTAGGTACTGTTTTATCAGCTTGAATAACCACAGGGCGTTGTTGCTGTTTGAGCATTTGCTCGACACTACTACGCACGCCAGCAACACCAATTTGGCTACCATCAAAAAATACTTGTTGAGAGTCGGTTATTGCTAAAAATATAACTTGCTGCTCAAGGCGACTGGCCGATACGGCTTGTGGTTTATCAACTTCAACGCCGCTTTCGCGTACAAATACGGTTGTAACAATAAAAAATATTAGCAATATAAATACCACATCAAGTAGTGGCGACATATCGATATGTTGCCCCGCTTCTTGATCTAGTTTGTGCTTTAATCGTGATTGCATAGTGTTACCCTAACTGTTTACTTAACGTATGTAATTTAGGGTTACGCTGCGAATACGCTAAGTAAGCTTGCATTAACCATGCAGGAATAGCGCACACAAGGCCCAATTGAGTTGTTAGTAATGCATCACCAATGGCGTCACTCATTAACTCGTTATGGCCCAGCGCCATTACTTTAAATGTATCAAGCAAACCAACAATGGTACCTAATAAACCAAGTAGCGGAAGAGCAGCCGTTAAAATAGAGCTAACCTCTTGCCAGTAGCCTTTGCGCTGCGCTTGGTATTGTTTAAGGTGCAGTAAGTCATGAAAAATCAGTTGGTATACAAATAAAGCGAGTAAAAGAATACACCAGCAAATAGGGTTACTAACGATTTTTTCAAACATTGGTTTCTCCTTTTTCTAGTTGGCTTAGCTGTAATGCAAAGCCTTCTAGTTGGCTGTAATACGCTTTTGCTTTACGCGATAACAGTGCATTTAATACCAGAGCTGGTATGGCAACGACTAAACCTAATTCAGTTGTTATAAGTGCTTGTGCAATACCGCCCGATACAACTTCTGGGTCACCTGAGCCAAATAAAGTCATCATTTTAAATGTTTCGATCATGCCGCTAACAGTACCTAACAAGCCAAGTAGTGGAGCTACTGCAGCTGTAACGGCAATAGCGCCAATAAAGTTATCGAGTTTATGCTTATCGTGAATTAACTGATTAAATAATTGATCGTCTCGTACTTGGCCTTTTTCGCTTTGCAGCGTTAAGTTGAACAACTGCTGCTGCATGCCTGCAAATTCATTGCTATTTTCAGCTTTAAAAAATTGCTGTAATTGCATTTGAGAGTGCATTTTAATTTTACTTAAACGCAGTAATTGCGCGGCTTTTAATAGCGCAATGGTTAGTGCAAAGCAGGCAAATAAAATAATAGGGATAGCCCATAAACCGCCTTTTTCTAAGTGTTCAAGCGGACTTTCTTGTTGGGCTTGGCTAGTCACTAAGTGCGTTAAACTAGGATCAAAAGTAAGTAATGTAGAGCCTACACCGTTTTGCTTTAAAGTATTATCGAGTGGGTTATCGTCACTTGTTGATTGTACTAACGCTACCTTTAATGCATTAGACTCATCATCCAAATTTAATAAACCCATAAGTTTAGGTGTTTGCGTACTAAACCATGCAACAGGCCCTACTTGAAGGGTACTAGCTTGGCTTAATTCGCCATTACTTAGCACAACCGATTGTTTTTTAAACTGTGGATAAAGTGCCTGTTCTTGATTATTAATTTGCGATATAACGCGGCTTAATAACTCGTTTTGGTTATTAGTCGACTCGTTACTGCTAGCACTATTGCTGGTATTTTGGCGCACAAAACGGCTAAGTAAGTTTAATTGATATTGCTGTTGTTGTTGCCAAGTGTCTAATCGGGTTTGTAACTGATCAAGGCTTAATGTGTTTTCGTCAGCTAGGCGGCGATTAACGGCTGCTTGTTCGCGCAATTTACTGAGCGATTGCTGCTTGGTAAAAATTTGCTTTGCAAGAGTAGCTTGCTCTTTTGAAATACTATTTTGAGTTTTATTTAGAGTGCGTTGCGCTGTTTTAATATCACTTAAAATACTTTGTTTAGCATCATCACTGCTGGCTGCAAAAGAAATGTTTGCGCTAAAAAGTAAAACCGTGGCGCTAAATACTGCAATTATGCTGTTAGTAGCCATTATTTAGCCCCTTGCTGGTTTTTATTTACATAACTTAATATTGGGAGTGTTACCCAATCAGCAGCGCGCTTTTTTTGCTGTACAGCAATACCCAGTGCAACTTGTTCAGCATTAATGCTTGGGTCAAATTCCCACTGCCAACCTAAGTCACTTGGAAAACCAATACCTACATAACTTAAATCTTCGCTTACAAACCATGCTTGAGCTGCACCTAAGTAAAGCTGCTTTACCCATACTTCTTGCCCATCAGGATGCTTAATAGCCATTTCGTGAATAGAAATACGTTGTTGAAAATCATTAAGTAGAGTCAGCATTTTTAGTGCTGTTTGTAATTTATCAGTTGTACTGAGTTTTGAATCGCTTAAATCACCGGTGTTTTTCCAACTACTTAAAAGTGGCGGGGGGAGTTGCACTTGTAATGAAAGTAATTGCTGAGAAATACGCGCTAGTTGATCATTTAATTGCTGTTGATCATTTTCAAGCTCTGATTGCTTGGTAACAAGCTGTTCGCGTTTTTGGGCAAGCTCACTGGTGTTTTTTTTTCTACGCTGATTAAGCTCGCTAAGTTGCTGCTGCTCAGCATTTAGAAGCGTTAAGGTTTGCTCCATGCTGCTTTTTTGTTCAAGCCAATGAGTATTTAATTCTGTGTTTTGATTTTCTATTTGTAGCCATTTATTAACGAGTTGTTCTAGCTCACTAACAGTGTCGGCTTTTACTGCCATAGTGCTACAAAGCGCGATAACTACGCTAATTGGTTTAATTAAGCTTCGCATTACTTAACAACAATCCTGAAAGTTACTACAAGCAATTACAAGGACGTAATTACTGTTAATTTTTGAGTGTGTATACAATATAGGAATTTACATAACAATGCAATTGATAACAGTTATCGTTTACATTGCGTTGTTTGGGTGGTAGGATTTCGCCGAAATTAAATATGTACCTTAAATTAACAATAGTTAAGTGCTTAATAAAAACTACGGAGTAACCATGAGTAAGCCATCGAATAAAGGGAATGCCTACATAAAGCCAATTGCAGCGGTTGTTACGGCAACGCTTTCAACTTGGGCAAGTGCACAGGATGTTCAAGAACTATCGGTAACTAAAGCAGAAACTAAAACTGAGTCTAGCTATGTTGTTGAAAAATCAACGTCTCATAAATACACTCAACCGCTACTCGATACAGCTAAAACTGTAACGGTAATTAACCAAGCGGTAATGAAAGATAGAAACGTAGATAGCTTACGTGATGCTTTACGCAATGTGTCTGGTATTTCTTTAGCAGCAGGTGAGGGGGGCTCACCTACTGGCGATAGCATGTCGATTCGTGGTTTTAGTGCAACAAATGATATTTTTGTTGATGGTATTCGTGATGTTGCAGGTTACACACGTGATATTTACAACATTGAAGCCGTTGAAGTTGCAAAAGGCCCAGGCTCTGCAGTTTCTGGTCGTGGCGCAACAGGTGGTAGTGTTAATTTAGAAAGTAAAAAGGCGAAGTTAGACAACTTTAACGACGTTTCGCTACGTTTAGGCACAGAAAACGATTACCGTGGTCGTTTTGATACCAATATTCAAGTAAACGACACAAGCGCACTACGTATAAACCTTCTTACTGATAAAGGTGATGTTGCAGGTCGTGACCATGTTGAAAACGAAACAAATGCTGTTGCGTTTGCATTTGCAACAGGGCTTGGTACAAACAGCCGTTTTGATTTAAACCTAGAGTATCAGCGCCAAGACAATTTACCAGATTACGGTATTCCTTGGGTTTACAGCGATACGCCAGTAGCTGAACTTGCAGATAGCGCGCGCTCACCTTCTCCTGTCGATTTTGATAATTTTTACGGTAATATTTATCGTGATTACGAAGATATTGAAGCTTACTCAACAACAGCTCGTTATGAGTATGATTTTTCTCAAAATACTACGTTACGTGTTCAAGGTCGTTTAGGTAAAGTTAAGCGTGAGTCAGTAACAACTGCACCGCGTTATTTCTCGGTTACAACAGATACTGACATTACCTTTGCAGATGAAAAAACACGTGATACAGAAAATTCACTTGCTGCACTTCAAGTTGATTTAATTGGTAACTATGAATTTGCTGGCTTTACTCACGATGTTGTAGTGGGTGTTGAACTTGCAAACGAAACGTTTACACGTCATAACTTTGTTGCAACTACACCTGATAACCTAATTGAAGATGGAATACGCAACGACTTATACAATCCTGATGCAACAATTGCATTTACGGGTGTGTATGGCCGTGACGGTACAAGCATTGAAGCTAAAGCTAAAAACCAAGCTATTTATGCATTTGATACAGTGACACTTAACAAGCAGTGGGAAGTTACAGGCGGAATTCGCTTTGATAGCTTCACTACGGATTATCACAACGATTACAATGACCCAAGCGCTTTAATTTCTACAAGTGACGACTTATTTAGCTGGAATGCAGCTGTAGTTTATAAACCTACAGAGAACGGCAGTGTATATTTAGGCGCAGGTAATTCATTCAATCCATCAGCGGAAAGCCTAACGGTATCTACGCGTTCAAATGCAGCTGATTTAGACGCAGAAGAAAGCCGCAGCTACGAGCTAGGAACTAAGTGGAGCTTAATGGATGGGCGCCTGCAAACTAATGCGGCACTATTTCGCACTGAAAAAACTAATGCCCGTACTGATGACCCATTTGCAGATAGTTCAAGTGACGAAATACTCGGTGGTGAACAGCGCGTACAAGGTTTAGAGCTTTCAGCGACAGGCTTAATTACTAAAGAGTGGACTGTAATTGCTTCATACACTTACCAAGATAGCGAAGTAACTAAAGCCTTAGGTGATGACGTATCGCAAATTGGTAACGAGCTTGCACGTACGCCTAAAAACAGCGCGAGTGTTTGGACTACGTACGATATGTCGGATAAATTATCGTTTGGTTTAGGTGCACAATATGTAGGTGAGCGCTACAACGGCACTACGTCTACACGTTCTCGTGCACCGGGTTATACTATTTTTGACCTGATGGTTGCGTACGACATATCAAAAGATTTGAGCCTGCAGTTTAACGGTGAAAACTTAGGTGATAAAGATTACGTTGATCAGTTAGGTGGTGGACACTTTGTACCAGGTGATGGTCGTAAGTTTAGCTTAACAGCGAGCTACTCTTTCTAAGAGTAAAATAAGTACGGCATAAAAGGGCAGAGTTAACTCTGCCCTTAATTATTTGATGAAAATGTGAGAGGGCGCACATGCTAGTTAAAATTCCAGAGCTATTAACAAAAGAAGAAGTGGCTTATTGTCATGAGGTTTTGCTTAAAGCGCAGTGGGCCGATGGCAGTATTACCGCAGGGCATCAATCAACCAAAGCAAAAAATAACTTACAGCTACCTGAAAATAGCCCTGAATGCCAAGAGCTTGGCGATATTATTATGGCAGCACTTGCGCGCAGTAATTTGTTTATGTCGGCTGCACTTCCTGCAAAAATTTTTCCTCCGTTATTTAATTGTTACCAAGGCGGGCAATCGTTTGGTGTGCATGTAGATAATGCAATCAGGCAAGTGCCGGGTACGCCTGTGAAAATTCGTACAGATGTATCAATGACGTTATTTATTAATGACCCCGAAGACTATGAGGGCGGTGAACTTGTTATTGAAGACACTTATGGCTCACATAGCGTAAAGCTGCCAGCAGGCAGTATGGTGTTGTACCCTTCAACGAGCTTACATCGTGTAATGCCAGTAACGAGTGGGCGCAGATTAGCCTCATTCTTTTGGTTACAGAGCATGGTAAACAGCGACGAAAAACGTGGTTTACTCTTTGATTTAGATATGTCGATTCAAAGTTTGCGCAGCAAAGTAGAAGATAGCCCAGAGATTATTCAATTGACGGGGGTTTATCATAACTTGCTAAGACAGTGGGCGCAGACATAACGAAGATACTCGTTATTAAATATTGGATATAAGTAATTAAAAGCTGCGCTTTTCGCGTGAGCAAGCTCTACGCCTACAGCCAAAACTTAACGCTGTGCTGAAATTACTTGTAGACGCGCTGCTTGCTGGCGTGACGAGTGAAGCTCGTAATTTCTGGGTTTTGGTCTCTTCTCATTTGTTCCTCTTTTACTTCTCTTTGTGCAATAAGATTTTAAGTGGTTTATTCACAAAGAGGTTAAGAGGGCGCTGCGCTTTAGAGAAGCCAAGAGTAAGTAACAATCAGTTATAAATATTAAAAGCTGCGCTTTTCGCGTGAGCAAGCTAAACGCCTACAGCCAAAATTTACGCTGTGGTTAAATTACTTGTAGACGCGCTGCTTGCTTGCTGGCGTGACGAGCGAAGCTCGTAATTTATATGCTTTGGTGTCTTATCATTTACTCCTCTTTTACTTCTCTTTGTGCAAAAAGATTTTAAGTGATTTATTCACAAAGAGGCTAAGAGGGCGCTGCGCTTTAGAGAAGCCAAAAGTAAGTAACAATCAGTTTTAAATATTAAAAGCTGCGCTCTACGCCTACAACACAGCTATAAAATTGAACTCGGTATTTAAAGTACTCTGTAGGCGCGGTTTTATACCGCGCACTTACTTTAAGTTTGAAGCTTGCTTTACTTAACCCTTATAACCCTTATAACCGTTAGGGTTATTTGACTGCCAACGCCATGTATCTTGCATCATTTCATCAATACCGCGCACTGCTTCCCAGCCAAGTTCATTAAGTGCTTTTTCTGGCGCTGCATAACATGCTGCAATATCACCAGGGCGACGAGGTGAAACCTGATAGGGTACAGCTTGATCGCTTGCTTTAATAAATGCATTAACCATTTGTAGTACAGAGTAACCATTACCAGTACCTAGGTTATAAACTAATGCACCCGTACTGCTGGCAATTTTATCAAGCGCTTTTAAGTGGCCAATAGCTAAATCTACAACGTGTATATAGTCGCGTACACCTGTGCCATCAATGGTATCGTAGTCATCACCAAATACAGCGAGCTGCTTTAATTTACCTACCGCTACTTGTGCAATAAACGGCAGTAAGTTATTTGGAATACCGTTAGGATCTTCACCAATTAAGCCCGACTCATGTGCACCTACTGGATTAAAGTAACGCAAAATAGCAAACGCAAAGCGCTCATCTGATTTAGCGATATCTTGTAGCATCATTTCAACCATCAACTTAGATGTACCGTAAGGGTTAGTAGTACCGCCTACAGGGAAGTCTTCTTTAATTGGTAAGCTTGCAGGGTCGCCGTATACCGTGGCTGACGAGCTAAATACTAATTTAAATACACCTGCGTCTCGCATTGCATCAACAAGCGTAAGTGTACCCTGTACATTGTTTTGATAGTACTCAATGGGCTTTGCAACCGACTCGCCCACTGATTTTAAGCCCGCAAAATGTATAACACTATCAACCGTGTGTTTTGCAAATACTGAATCTAAAAAGAATTTATCGAGAATATCGCCTTGGTAAAAAGTAGCTTCTTTACCTGTAATTTTTTTTACGCGCGCAAGTGATTCTTGTGATGAGTTACTTAAATTATCAATAACAACAACATCGTTACCTTGCTGTAAAAGTTCTAAAACAGTGTGCGAGCCAATATAGCCAGCGCCACCGGTTACTAAAATAGTCATGAAAGCTCCGTGGGTACCTTTTATCAATTGAGTTAATTTCACCATAAATAGAGGTGATTTACATGCTTTATCTGTAATTTCTATAGTTTAAATAACATCTTTTTTTAATAACGGTAAATTAAGTACTTTTGATTACATTTTACTCAGTACAAGTAACACTTTATACGTAAGATTAAGTTATAGTTAATAAACAAGTGCTAAAATGAGCCTAGTAATAGCTAATGCTAGGTTTACTCCAATCTACACTTTTGTGATTGGTCTACCTCTTTGGAGAAAGATATGAATTTAGTTAAAAAAATAGCAACAACAATGTGTATCGCATTACCTGCACTTGCCCATGCGGGTGAGTCTGTTGTTAAATGGCATGACTTTAATGATTATCGTGATGTGCGAGCGTCAAACCAAACTAAGAGCTCATATCACAAAAATATTGCGGCAAGTTTTGAAAAACATATGGCTAAATTAGCTGAGCAATTGCCAAAAGATTATAAATTAAATGTAGAGTTTACTGATTTAGATTTAGCAGGTGATGTGCGTTATGGTGGTATGGACGAAATTCGTGTAGTAAAACCGATTTACTTTCCACGCATTAAGTTAAATTATTCGTTAACCGATAACGACGGTACAGTATTAAGTAAAGGTAGTGACGTAGAGCTTAAAGACATGGGCTTTATGGATAAAATAAAAATGGGCCGCGATGAATCATTTTATTACGAAAAACGCTTACTAACAGAATGGTTTGGTGAGCAAATATTACCAAGTTTAGATTAACTTATAATAATGCCGCTAAATAGCGGCATTTTCGTTTTTAAGCTTTACTTAAAAGTAGCTAACAACGTGAGTATTTGCTGTAACTTAATAACGGTCGTTTTAAGTTTTTCTTCATCAAAACCATCGTTAGATAAGCTTTCAACATCAGCGGCTACATCAAGAACATAAGGCTTAAAACGTTTAGCTTCAAAGCTAAAACCAGCATCTTGTGCAAATAAGGCTTTAAATTTGCCATGGCCTTGTTGTTGTAATTCGTCTAATTTTTTATCGGCATCAAGTGCCTGACGATAAACAATTTTTAAGTTAGTGTTGAGTTGTTCAATTATAGAATCCATGGTTTTCCTAAAGCTTTGTGCTGCATGGCCGACATAATACGTGGATTACATTTAAAAGTCAGGTTGATTAAGGCTTATAATTATGAATATATCAGGTGGAAATTTACCAGCTATGTCTGGTTCAGGCCAAGGCAGCGAGCTTTACACTGCTGCTTTGTCTAAAAAACAGCAATTAGCTGATGGCGCTGCAGCGCTTGCACTTATTGAAGGTGCAGCGCAATCGTCAAGTGCGCAAACGCCGGCTAAATCGGCGACTGCATCACTGGGTAATAACGTAAATATATATGTTTAAATGAGCTTAAGGTCGATAGGTGTTTTACTTTTTTGACCACCGATCTCTCTTACTAATTTAGGCACTAAAAATCCGGGCAGGGCTTTTAATAGCTCTGCCATTATTTTTATTGCTTGCTCCTCGTTAATATCAAAGTGGCTCGCCCCTTCAACTTTATCTAGCAAATACAAATAATACGGCAATACGTCGGCATCAAATAACGCTTCGCTTAAGTTTATTTGCGCATCAACCGTATCGTTCACATCTTTTAAAATTACAGCTTGGTTTAGAAGCGTTACGTTTGCTTGTTTAAGCTTTTGCATGGCAGCTTTAAAATCAGCGTCTATTTCGTTTGCGTGGTTTATGTGATTAATAAAAATGATTTTTAATGGCGATTTTGCTAATCGTTCACATAACTCATCGGTCACTCGCGCAGGTATAACTACTGGCAAACGGCTATGTATTCGCATTCGTTTAATTTGTGGTAATTGCTCAAGCTCATCTAAAAACCAGCTTATTGCATCGTCTTTGGCCATTAGCGGGTCGCCACCACTTAAAATCACTTCGTTTATATTGGCATCTGATTTTATGTAGCTTAGTGTTTCAAGCAAACTTTTTTTATTAAGCTGATTTTCTTGATACGGAAAATGCCTTCTAAAGCAGTAACGACAATTTACCGCACAGCCGGTTTTAAACATCACTAAAACACGCGATTTATACTTGTGTAACAGGCCTGGTTGGTCGTTATCTTGCTCGAGTAGGGGATCTTTATTAAAACCTGATTTAGTTAAAAATTCTTGATGGCGTGGCATAACTTGTAGCAGTAACGGATCGTTTGCGTCACCTTTACGAATTTTTTTTATAAAAGGGATAGGCACCCGTACCGGAAATAAACTGCGGGCTTTTAGGTCGTTTTCATGGACTTGGCTCGATAAACCGACCATTTTAAGCAAGGTTTTTGGGCAGGTAACTACATTTGCTAATTCTTTTTGCCAGTTTTTATGCAAATTTGCTTCATTTCTTTGTATCATTGGCATGTAGATTACTCGAAAAAATATAAATAGAGGAAACGATGGCGAATTATAGCACCAACGAGTTCAAGGGCGGCCTAAAAATTATGATGGACGGCGAGCCTTGCAGTATCTTAGAAAATGAAATGGTAAAACCTGGTAAAGGTCAGGCGTTTAACCGTGTTCGTATCCGTAAACTTATCTCTGGTAAGGTGCTTGAAAAAACCTTTAAATCGGGTGAATCAGTTGAAGGTGCTGATGTAATGGATACAGATTTAGCGTATCTATACACAGACGGCGAATTTTGGCATTTCATGAACAACGAAACATTTGAGCAAATTGCTGCTGACGAAAAAGCACTAGGCGATGCAGTTAAATGGTTAGTTGAAAATGACTTATGTACAATTACATTATGGAACGGCAGCCCTATTGCTGTTACACCACCTAACTTTGTTGAGCTTGAGATCACTGAAACAGATCCTGGCCTTAAAGGTGATACAGCGGGTACTGGTGGTAAACCAGCAACGCTTAGCACAGGCGCTGTGGTACGAGTTCCATTATTCGTACAAATTGGCGAAGTAATTAAAGTAGACACTCGTAACGGTGAATACGTAAGCCGTGTTAAGTAAGCTTTAACATTGTTTATAAAATCCCAGCTTACGCTGGGATTTTTTTTTGGAGAAAATATGTCAGCAGATCTTTGGGCCCCAAGCGCAAGCATTGAAACACTAAAACAACGCGCATCGATATTACGTCGCATCCGTGAATTTTTTTATGTACGTGATGTTTTAGAAGTAGAAACGCCAAGCTTAAGTGCTGCCAGTGTAACCGATGTGCACTTAGCTAGTTTTAATACCAAATTTGTAGGTCCAGGGCATGCTGGTGGGCTTCCTCTGTTTTTACAAACATCTCCAGAGTTTGCCATGAAACGCTTGTTAGCAGCAGGCTCAGGCGCTATTTTTCAGCTTTGTAAAGCATTTAGAAATGAAGAAGCGGGTAGCCATCATAATCCTGAATTTACTATGCTGGAATGGTATCGCCCAGGCTTTGATGAATTTACACTTATGGATGAAATGGATGAGTTAATGCAACTTGTTTTAGGTGTCGAGCCTGCAACTAGACTTACTTATCAGCAAGCGTTTGAACAAGTACTCGGCCTCGATCCTTTAACAGCAAGCATAGAGCAATTAAAGCAACTAGCGTGTAAGCAGGGGTTTGCTGATATAGCCAAAAATGAAACGCATAAAGATACTTTACTGCAATTATTATTTTGTATGAAAGTGGAGCCAACAATAGGACAAGAAAAACCGTGTTTTGTTTATCATTTTCCAGCTTCTCAAGCGGCCCTTGCACAAATTTGTGAACATGATGCACGCGTAGCAGGGCGCTTTGAGCTTTATTACAAAAATATGGAATTGGCTAACGGCTTTAACGAATTAACAAATGCTAGTGAGCAAGCTAAACGATTTAATGATGATAACACATACCGCGCTAACAACGGTTTAAAGCAAGTACCAATGGATACGCGTTTAATTAAAGCGCTGGAGCATGGATTACCACAATGCGCAGGGGTTGCTTTGGGGATTGATAGGTTGGTAATGCTCGCAACAAATAAAGAGAAAATTAAAGACGTAATAGCGTTTGATGTTCAAAGAGCGTGATGCTTAGCCTGTAGGCGTAGGTAGAATATTTGTAGGTGCGAATTTATTTCGCGCTCGTGTAATTTAACTTTATAAAAAAGCGAGGTATAAAACCTCACCTACAAATAAACATCAACCCCAACAACATACGGCAAACCTGTAGGTGCGAATTTATTTCGCGCTCATGTAATTTAACTTTATAAAAAAGCGAGGTATAAAACCTCACCTACAATAAACATCAAACCCAACAACATACGCTAAACCTGTAGGTGCGAATTTATTTCGCGCTCATGTAATTTAACTTTATAAAAAGCGAGGTATAAAACC
Organism: Pseudoalteromonas sp. NZS127_1; assembly: GCF_015864295.1. Taxonomy (NCBI): domain Bacteria; kingdom Pseudomonadati; phylum Pseudomonadota; class Gammaproteobacteria; order Alteromonadales; family Pseudoalteromonadaceae; genus Pseudoalteromonas; species Pseudoalteromonas sp. NZS127_1. The sequence goes on from NZ_JADYXO010000028.1 coordinate 30,224, forward strand.
TCACCTACAATAAACATCAACCCCAACAACATACGCTAAACCTGTAGGTGCGAATTTATTTCGTGCTTGTGTAATTTAACTTTATAAAAAGCGAGGTATAAAACCTCACCTACAAATAAAAACACCGCGTTTAAATTAAACGCGGTGTTTTTATTTGCTTGCTGTAGCTTTTAGTTGAAAGCCAGCTGTTATGCCTTAAAGATTAAGCGTAAACGTAACACCTGCTACACGAGGCTCACCTAATTGTGTGTAGGTATGCGTTGTGTAACCATCTTGTGGATCGTTACCAAACTCAAAACCACGTGTAGGGACTGTCTCATCAAACACGTTACGAGCCCATGCGCGAACTGCCCACATGTCTGCTTCGTAGCCAAAGCTTAAGTTAACTAAGTTGCTGCTTGGTGCCTGTGAGTTATGACTATCTGAGAAGTAGTAGTCGTCCTTACCTTCAACACCAATCATACCGTAAAGCTCACTTGTAAAGTTATAGCGAGCAGTAAACGCATACTGGTATTTAGGTGACTGTGCTTGCTCACGACCGTCTTGGTTTAAGCCAGACTGCGTTACAAAGTCATCTATTTCAGTGTTTAAGTAACCAGCACTACCCGTTAAAAATAGATTATCAGTTAGTTGGTAACTACCTTCAACTTCTAATCCGTAGTTGCTACCAGAACTTGCGTTATCAACATAACCGGTAAATTGCTGACCTTCTACTTGCCATGCTTTTAACTGAATATCGTCGCGGTGCATGTAAAATGCAGCTAAGCGAAGCGTAAATTTGTCATCAAGCGATGAGCCTTTAACACCAAATTCGCCACTCCATAAATATTCAGGGTCGAAACTGGTGTGTTGCTGGAAAAAATCAGCGCTTAGGTTTAAGCCTTCATCTTTGGCTTTAGCAAGCGCTTCTGAGTTAATACCGCCAGCTTTGTAGCCACGCGTAATGCTGGTGTAGATCATAGTGCGATCAATCACTTGATATTCAAGTGCTATTTTACCGCCAACCATTACGTCGTCGGTGTCTTGTATAAAGCCATTGCTATCGGTGTAGTCACCTTGGTATTGCTCTACACGTAAACCTGTAATTAATGTTGTTTTAGGGCCAATTGGAGTCGCTACTTGACCATATACTGCAACGTTACTGGTTTCGTAAGTTGAAGAAAATGGGCTTGCTAACCATGTGTATTGGCGCTCTAAATCAACGTCACGGTTTTGGTAATAAATACCCGCAACCCAGTTACCCGTTTTAGAATTAAACTGTAAATCTACAGACTGATCGTCGCGATCGCGGCTGTAAAGATCGGTTGAGCTGTATCCATCTGGATGTAAGCCAGCAGCACATAACTTTGGCTCATTTGTATCGTTACATACCCAGTCTTCGTCAAAGCTGTAAAGTAATTCGGTATCAATAGCCGATAGGTTTAGATTTACATCAAAAGCGTCAAACCCCGTATAAGTATTATTAACACCTATAGCGTAGCTTTCTTGATTATCTTGGCCTGGTTCATCGGCAACACTATTGCGGCTGTTATCAAGCGTAAACGCATCGTAACCATTGTTTATGTCAATATAGTGAAGGTTTAACTCAGTATTCAAATGCTTTGTAAGCTGACTGTTTATTTTAAAGCGGGCTACTTGTTCGTCTTGATTTTGAGTTTCGTCATTTAAGTACAAGTTATCTACGTAACCGTCTGACTTTCTGCGAAAGTAGCTAACGCGTGCGCTAGTGTCATCTGTTAAGCCTGTGCTTGCTGCAATGCCTGCTTCGCGGGTGTTGTATGTGCCAGCACCTACTTGTAATTTTAAACTTGGATCGCTCGTGGCTTTAGCTGAACCCATTTGGATCATACCGGCCATACCGTCTGCGCCAAAGCGTGTACCTTGTGGCCCTCGGTAAATTTCTACTTGGTCTATATCAAATAATAATGAACTGCCACCAAGGCCAGAATAGTTAATACCATCAATTACTAAGCCTACAGATGGATTAATAGGATCTACAAATTGTGAGCGAAGCCCCACGCCACGAATTTGAATATAACGACCACGCGACGCACCAGATGCAAAATTTACATTGGCGGTGCTGCCTAACATTTCGTCTAAGTAACTTGCCCCACGTTGATTAATTTCATCTTCGCTGAATAAGCTCGCACTCGCGCTTAAAGTCTGAATACTTTCGCGCTGAAAATCGCCGGTTACAACAATTCTTTCCAGATCGCTGTCATCAGCATGAGCTACAAGTGGTGCACCAATCAGCGGTAAAAGTGCGGCAGTAATTAAAGACAAACGTAAGTTCATTGGGTTACTTAACTCCATTTTAGGGACTCGTATGGTAGCAATTATTTAAACACATGTGCTATAAACGCGGCAATTATACGTTAAATAATCAGGATTACTAATATGACCTTTAAAGTTGACTTCAAAGTACGTGATTACGAGTGTGACTTACAAGGTATCGTAAACAACAGTGTTTATTTTAATTATTTAGAGCATGCACGCCATGAGTTTTTGTACGCACACGGTATTGATTTTGCTCAGTTAGCGAAAGATAAAATTAACCTAGTCGTGATGCGCAGCGAAATGGACTATAAACATTCACTATTACCAGGTGATGAATTTTATGTGGCTGTAGAGCCGCAGCGTATTAGTCGTTTAAAGTTTGCGTTTAAGCAAACGGTTATTCGCAAAAGCGATGAAAAAGTGATGCTAAACGCACTGGTTATAGGTACTTCTGTTAATGAAAAAGGTAGGCCATTTTTACCAGAGCAAATAGATAACCTATTCAAAACTACAACCTAGTACTTAATAGAACAACTTTTAGACTATCATAGAACAAAAATTTACATTTAAAACATGCATTTTTAACGGATAAAGGGCATAAATATTGTTACAATTACATTAATTAGACAATTAGTTAGTAGTAGCATGAAATTAGCAGCAATACCGATGCTTATAGTCGGTTTATGTGTTGGTTGCGCATCAACAGGGACGGTTACCAGTGAGCAGCTTAAATACACCCAATGGCAATTATCACGTGTTGATGGTTTAGCAATTCCACCTTCGTTTAATGCATCAATGAGCTTTATTGAAGCACTGCAAGTAAACGGTTTTGCTGGCTGTAACAAATTTTTTGGTGAAGGCTCGCTTGAAGAAAGTAACCTTACCGTAAGTAAATTAGGAATGACGCGCAAGTCGTGCGGCGAAGACCTTGATGAGTTTGAGCAGCAGTTATTACAAGCCTTAAAGCAAGGTGCAGAGCTTAAAATGCAAGACCAGCAATTAGTCATGCAAGGCGAGCAAACATTTGTGTTTATCCCTAAATAATTTTAAGTTTTTGAAAAACAGCCCCTTGCGGGCAGTTTTTAACTGACGTACACTCAGCGCAGATTTGATGGATAACACCTTCAAATTAACGAACAGAATTTATATATCAATACTTGTCGGAGTGCCAAAGCTAAGTAATTAGTTTGTGGCTGAGATCGCGAAAGCGGGATCCGTGAACCTGATCAGGTTAATACCTGCGTAGGGAACAAGCTGCCTAAAATGGGACGCTTGTGCGTCTTTTTTTATGCGCACAATAAAGTGATTTTGTTTATTTTAGGCTGCAAAGTAGCATGTACGCTACTTTACGATCTTTCTCTATTCCTCGGAATATCTGACAAGACAACCCTTAAGCAATGAGGCAAGTCATGTCAAATACTACAAATAAAGCGTCACGCCGAGAAACTCGTGCTGCCGCGTCTGAATATATTTATAACTTAACGGGTCAACCGTTTCCAAATTCTCATAAAGTATACGTTGAAGGCACTCAACCTGGTGTGCGCGTTGGTATGCGTGAAATCACATTAAGTGATACGTTTATTGGCGGTACAGATGAAAACCCTGTTTATGAGTCAAACGATCCGCTTCGTGTTTACGATACGTCGGGCCCGTATACCGATCCTAATTTTGAACTTGATGTACGCAAAGGCTTACCAAAATTTCGTGAACAATGGATTGAAAGCCGTGGCGACACCGAGGTTTTAGAATCAGTGACGTCGCAGTTCTCGCAGCAACGCATGGCAGATGAAGGGTTAGATCATATTCGCTTTGATCACCTTCCAAAAATTCGCCGTGGTGTCGCTGGTAAAAACGTAACGCAAATGCACTACGCACGCCAAGGGATTATTACCCCTGAAATGGAATACGTAGCTGTTCGTGAAAATATGGGACGTGCAGAAATTCGTAAAGAATTACTTGCCGCGCAGCATAAAGGCGAGTCGTTTGGTGCGAGTATTCCTGAATTTATTACCCCAGAATTTGTACGCGACGAAATAGCCCGTGGTCGCGCTATTTTACCAAATAATATAAACCATCCAGAAACAGAGCCTATGATTGTAGGTCGTAACTTTTTAGTAAAAGTTAATGCCAACATTGGTAATTCATCGGTTAGCTCATCTATTGAAGAAGAAGTAGAAAAAATGGTGTGGTCTACCCGCTGGGGCGCAGACACCGTGATGGACTTATCAACGGGACGTTACATTCACGAAACGCGTGAATGGGTTGTACGTAACTCGCCTGTACCTATTGGCACAGTACCGATTTATCAAGCGCTTGAAAAAGTAAATGGTGTGGCTGAGGATTTAACGTGGGAAATTTTCCGCGATACGCTTATTGAACAAGCCGAGCAGGGTGTTGATTACTTTACTATTCATGCCGGTGTACTGCTTCGCTATGTACCAATGACCGCTAAACGTGTAACCGGTATTGTGTCGCGCGGTGGCTCAATTATGGCTAAGTGGTGTTTAGCGCATCATAAAGAAAACTTTTTATACACGCACTTTGAAGACATTTGCGAAATTTTAAAACAATACGATGTGTGTTTTTCACTCGGTGATGGACTTCGCCCTGGTTCGATTGCTGACGCCAACGATGAAGCACAGTTTAGTGAGCTGCGCACATTAGGTGAACTGACTAAAATTGCGTGGAAGCACGACGTACAAGTATTTATTGAAGGTCCGGGACATGTGCCAATGCACATGATTAAAGCCAATATGGACGAGCAATTAAAACATTGTGACGAAGCGCCATTTTATACTTTAGGCCCGTTAACGACCGATATTGCACCAGGGTATGACCATATTACTTCTGGTATTGGGGCGGCTCAAATAGCATGGTACGGCTGTGCAATGCTTTGCTATGTAACACCTAAAGAGCATTTAGGTCTGCCAAATAAAGAAGATGTTAAAGAAGGCTTAATTACCTACAAAATAGCTGCACATGCCGCCGATTTAGCAAAAGGGCATCCTGGCGCGCAAGAGCGCGATAACGCCTTATCAAAAGCACGCTTTGAGTTTAGATGGCATGACCAATTTAATATTGGTTTAGATCCAGACCGAGCTCGCGAGTATCACGACGAAACCCTGCCGCAAGAATCAGGCAAAGTGGCTCACTTTTGCTCTATGTGTGGTCCTAAATTTTGCTCTATGAAAATTAGCCAAGAAGTACGCGATTACGCTAAAGATTTAGAAACACGTGGTATTGATCCTAATAACGCTGGCGACGCTATTGAAATAAAAATGGTTGATGTAGAAGCCGAAATGAAAGCTAAGTCAGCTGAGTTTAAGCAAACAGGCTCAGAGATTTACCACAAAGCGGTATAGCAAGAATTTAGATGCAGATGTAGGTGAGGTTTTATACCTCGCTTCTTTAAATATTGGAGAAGTGCGAGTGAATTTGCACTTACTAATAACTGCTTTGGAGGTTTTATGTTTTATAACATTGCTGTGGTGGGTTTTGGTTTAGCAGGGCGCTTAGCTGCCCTTGAGTTAAGTAAGTTGCATCATGTAACGGTGTTTGAAGCAGACGATGAGCAAACCCCAAATAGCGCAGGTAAAGTGGCTGCAGCAATGCTGGCACCGCTGGCTGAGTCGGTGTTATGCGAGGCTGATTTAGCTTTAATGGGGCTTGATTCAATGAAGCGCTGGCCCAGCATTATTGCAGAACTTGAAAGTGAGGTTTTTTTTCAGCAGCAAGGTACTTTGGTCATTGCGCACCAGCAGGACAAAGGCGATTTACAAAGCTTTGCACAGCGTATAAAACCGCTAGCTGATCACACTGCCGAGCATATAAATGCTCAACAAATTACAATGCTTGAACCTGAACTTGCAGGGCGTTTTAACCAAGGTCTATTTTTACCCTGCGAGGGGCAAATAGATAACCAAGCATTTTATAAAGCCAGCTTTGCACAGCTCAACAAACGCAAAGTAAAGTTTGTATTTAATCAGCGCGTAACCATTGGCGACAACAAAATAAACAATCGACCCTTCGATTACATTATTGATTGCCGTGGGCTTGGTGCTAAAAATACTCAAGATGATAAACCGCTTAGAGGTGTGCGCGGCGAAGTAGCAAGGTTATACGCACCAGAGGTAAGTTTAATCAGGCCTGTGCGTTTAATGCACCCGCGTTATCCAATTTATATAGCGCCTAAACCTAACAGTGAATATGTAATTGGTGCGACTGAAATAGAGTCACAAGACAATGGTGCCGCAACCGTACGCTCAACTCTTGAATTACTTTCAGCGGCTTATACCGTACACAGCGGGTTTGCCGAAGCACGACTACTTAGTATTCAAACCGGATTACGCCCTGCATTTAGCGATAACCGCCCAGAAGTATCACAAGTTGGTAATGTAATTAGCATTAACGGTTTGTATCGACATGGTTATATGTTGGCGCCGGCATTAGTGGCGCAAGCAGTTTCACGAATAGAGTGAGAGTAGAATGAATATTACAATTAATGGCGAGCTACTTAATGTTAATAGTAAAGCACTCGTTGAGGTACTTCAAAGTTTTGGTGCAGTCGCGCCTTTTGCTGTGGCTGTTAATGGCGAATTTATTCCACAAAGTCGGCACAGTAACTATGTACTTAATGAAGGCGACAGTGTTGAGTTGCTGTCACCCATTCAAGGCGGATAAAGCTCATGCAAACTAAAGACTGTTTAACTATTTATGGAGAGCAAATAAAGAGTCGTTTATTAATAGGCTCTGCACTTTATCCGTCGCCCGACATTATGACCCAATCGATAGTCGCCTCTGGCGCTGAAATTGTAACCGTGTCGCTTAGGCGCCAACAAAGTGCAGCGGCAGGTGATGATTTTTGGCAGTTAATAAAAAATACCGGTTTAAAAATACTCCCTAATACTGCAGGGTGCCACAGTGTTAAAGAAGCGATAACGCTTGCAAAAATGTGCCGAGAGGTATTTGCCACCGACTGGATTAAGCTAGAGCTGATTGGCGATGATTACAATTTACAGCCTGACCCTTTTGCGCTACTTGAAGCCACAAAAATATTAATTAATGATGGCTTTAAAGTATTGCCTTATTGCACCGATGACTTAGTACTTTGCCAGCGCTTAAATGAGCTAGGGTGTGAGGTGCTTATGCCGTGGGGGGCGCCAATAGGCACCGGTAAAGGCTTGTTAAATAGCTATAATTTAAAAACTATTCGAGAGCGCTTACCCGATACCACATTAATAGTAGATGCCGGTTTAGGTTTGCCATCGCATGCCTGCCAAGCACTCGAAATGGGGTATGATGCGGTATTATTAAATTCAGCCATTGCAGGGGCGGGTTGCCCAATTACTATGAGCCGCGCATTTAAAGCCGCAGTTGAAGCAGGGCGCTTTGCATATCAAGCAAAAGCAATGCCTGAAAAAGACGTTGCAGCCCCATCAACCCCAACAATGGGTATGCCATTTTGGCATCAGCAGTAAGGAAAGAATATGAATAACGTAGTATGGACAATTGCCGGTTCTGATTCTGGCGGCGGTGCAGGTATTCAAGCAGATATAAAAGCAATGCAAAGTTTTGGTGTACATGGCTGCACGGCAATTACGGCGCTTACTGCACAAAATAGTTTAGGCGTAGAGGCTATTAATGCAGTGTCTACCGATATTATTGAATCGCAGTTACTAGCGCTTGAAAAAGATATGAAAGCCAAAGTGATAAAAATTGGCATGTTAGCCAATGTGCAGCAAATTCAGTTGATCAGCGAACATATAAGTCATTATAAAACTAAGTGGCCTGTACCTCCCGTTATTGTATATGACCCTGTCGCTATTGCCTCAAGCGGTGACTTACTAACAGAAGAAGATACCGTCAGCGCAATAAAAGAGTGCTTACTGCCGCTGGTGGATGTAATAACTCCAAATACACACGAAACACAGTTATTAACCGGTGTGTATTTAATTGGTCCAGCTGCAATAAAAGAAGCGGCTAATAAGCTATTAAGTTGGGGCGCTAAAGCCGTTGTTATTAAAGGCGGACATTGGGATTACCCAAGTGGCTACTGCATTGATTATTGTATTGATAGTAATACGCAAAGTGGTGAAGAATATTGGTTAGGCAATCAAAAAATACAAACACCGCATAACCACGGCACCGGGTGTAGCATGGCTTCGGTAATTGCTGCGTGTTTAGCTAAAGACTACCCATTAAAAGATGCCTTTATTTTAGCTAAGGCATATATAAACCAAGGGCTAAAACAGTCTGTTCGATACGGCGAGGGGATTGGACCGGTTGCTCATACATCGTTCCCCACTAATTTAGCTGACTACCCACAAGTAATTGAGCCCGGTAGCTGGCTGGGCGATGAACTAGATTTTGATGTGCCGCTTGATTTTAATATGGCTGCTGATTTTGCACCTTGTGAAAGTAAATCGCTGGGCTTATATGCGGTTGTTGATAGCACCGATTGGTTAGAAAAATGCTTACAACAAGGCATTAAAACAGCGCAGTTACGCGTTAAAAATAAAACGCAAGACGAGCTGGATGAGCTCATTAAGCTAGCTGTTGAGCTGGGCAAGCAATACAATGCACAGGTATTTATAAACGATTACTGGCAGCTAGCTATTAAGCATGGTGCGTATGGTGTGCATTTAGGGCAAGAGGATTTAGACATTGCTAGTTTAGCCGCTATTAAAGACGCTGGGCTAAGGCTTGGGCTTTCTACTCATGGCTTTTATGAAATGCTGCGTGCGCATAATTATCGCCCTAGTTACATGGCATTTGGTGCTATTTACCCAACCACAACAAAAGACATGACAGGGCAAATACAAGGTCTTGAAAAGCTGATTAAATTTGTACCGCTTATGCAAAGCTATCCAACAGTGGCAATAGGCGGTATTGACTTAAGCCGTGCTGAGCAGGTAGCGAAAACCGGCGTAGGCAGTGTTGCCGTAGTGCGTGCGATTACCGAGGCTGATAATTACGTAGAGGCTATAAGTGCTCTGCAAGTAGCCATAAGCAGTGCAAATTAATACTAACAAGGCTGGTAAACGTGAATGAGCTAAGCGAAAAAGAAACCCTTCGTTATAGCCGCCATTTGTTGCTTGAAGAAGTTGGGCTTGAAGGGCAGTTAGCACTTAAATCCTCAACGGTTGCAGTAGTGGGGGCTGGTGGTTTAGGTAGCCCAGCACTTTTGTATTTAGCTGCGGCGGGCATTGGAACGCTTATTTTAATTGACGATGACGAAGTTGAACTTTCAAATTTACAGCGCCAAGTGCTTTATAAAATAAACCACTTAGGGCAAAACAAGGTCGCTGCGGCGGGTAAAGTATTAGCGAGTCTTAATAATCAAATAGAAATAGTAACGCATTGCCAAAAGTTAGATGAGAATAATGCAGCTAACATGCTAAAAGGTGCCGACATCGTACTTGATTGCTCTGATAACTTTAGTACTCGCTATAGTATTAATCGTTATTGTATTGCTAATAAAACACCGTTAATTTCTGGTGCTGCATTGGTAACTAAAGGTCAGTTAATGGGCTTTGATTTTAGGCAAAGTGATAGCCCGTGCTATGGCTGTGTTTTTCCACAAAGCGAAGCTACACCGGTTATAAATTGCAGTAACGCAGGAGTAATTAGCCCGCTACTTGGTGTAATAGGCTCTATGCAGGCGCAACTTACGCTCAACTTATTAATGGGGCATGCAGAGGGATGTGTATTTATAACGTTTGATGCGCTTACTTTAAAGCAGCAGCACTTTAAAGTGATTAAAGATTCAGAGTGTAAAGAGTGTGGTAAATAGGTTTTTGAGGGGCTTGTGCCTGTTATTACATGTGGCGTTAAAGAATTAAAAGCTGCGCTTTTCGCGTGAGCAAGCTTCACGCCTACAGTACATCAAAATTCTTACACCAAACTTGTAGATGCACAGCTTGCTGGCGTGACGAGCAAAGCTCGTAATTTCTATGCCAGATGTCTTCTCATTTACATCTCTTTTGCTTCTCTTAGTGCAATAAGATTTTAAGTGATTTATTCACAAAGAGGTTTAGAGGGCGCTGCGCTTTAGAGAAGCCAATAAGTAAGTAAAGTATCAGTTATAAATATTAAAAGCGGCGCTTTACGCGTAAGCAGGCTTTACGCCTACAAAAATAAAAAAACCGCGTTTAAATAAACGCGGTTTTTTTATTTCTAATTAACGATTTATTTTAATCGTTAATTTTTGCAAACGCAGTACCTAAGCGAGTAACCACTTCTGGTAGTTGGTCATCCAGTATTTCAGCTTTATCAGCACCCCATGCTAGTACCACAGTAGAGCCTAATTTAAAGCGACCCATTTCTTCACCCTTTTTAAGCGTGATAGCGTTATCGCCAGTGGTTGGGTATTTCCAACTAAATACATCGCTACCTGCTGGTGGCGTGACAGTGCCTGCCCAAATAGTTTCTATGCTGGCTACAATTGTTGCGCCAACAAGTACCATTGCAAGCGGACCAATCTCAGTTTCAAAAATTGCTACCACACGTTCGTTACGTGCAAACAAGTTAGGCACGTTTTGCGCTGTAAGTGGGTTTACTGAAAATAAATCACCTGGCACGTAAATCATTTTGCTTAGTGTGCCATCAATTGGCATATGAATACGGTGGTAATCTTTAGGCGCTAAATAAATAGTGGCAAACTTACCGCCTAAAAATGGTGTTGTATCATCTTGTGAGCCGCCTAGTAGCGCTTGTAAGCTGTAATCGTGGCCTTTAGCTTGTATTAGCTGTCCGTCAACAATATCGCCTAGCTGGCTGATTGCGCCATCCACTGGATGAATGATGATATTGCTATCTTCTACCATTGGGCGCATGCCGTCTTTTAAAGGGCGAGTAAAAAATTCATTAAAGCTTTTATAATGAGCCGGATCTGGGTATTGGGCTTCGCTCATATCTACTTTATATTGCTTAATAAATAGTTTAATTAAAGTCGTTGTTAAAGCACCCGCTTTTGCAGCAGCTAATTTGCCGACTACGCGTGAAATAAAATGTTTTGGCATTGCGTACTGCATTGCGATTTTAAATTTTTCTAAACTCACAGTATTTTTCCTAAATTATACGCGAGGCGCACGGGCGCCTGCACGGCCATCGGCCATTGTTTCTAAAATTCGGTGGTAGCTGTCAAAGCGCAATTGAGAAATTCTTCCATCGGCTACTGCTTCTTTAACGATGCAACCCGGATCGTTTAAATGTTTACAGTCTCTAAAGCGGCACCCGCCTATAAATTCTCTAAACTCTTTAAAGCACCACGTTACACGCTCAACATCTAAATGCCATAAACCAAACTCACGAATACCTGGCGAGTCGATTAGGTTACCGCCACTTGGTAAATGGTGAAGTCGCGAAACAGTTGTTGTGTGCTGGCCTAAGCCGCTGTTTTCAGATACTTCTTTAGTTAATATTTCAGCGTTAGGCAATACAGTATTAACGAGGGTTGATTTCCCCACACCACTTTGGCCAACAAAAATATTATTTTTATCAACAAGTACTTCTTTTAATTTATCAATACCATCGCCTGATATATTACTAACAAGGAGTACTTGGTAATCAAGTTTACGATAGATATCGAGAACTTTTTGTATTTCGTTAAGGCCTGCTTCGTCAATTAAATCGGTTTTATTGAGCACTAAAATTGGCTCAATGCCCATATCTTCACAGGCTATTAAATAACGGTCGATAATACTGGGTGTAAACTCGGGTAATACAGCCGATACCATGAGTATTTGGTCAATGTTGGCTGCAATAACTTTAACACCGTCGTAAAAGTCAGGGCGGGTAAGTTGCGAGCGACGCTCTTGCGTGGCTTCAATTACACCGGCTAAATCACCCTCACTTACTTTGGCACGGCGAAATAATACTTCATCACCACATACTAAATTAGACACAGTACGGCGTATATTACAGCGAAGTACATCGCCATTTTCAGTTTCGACATCGGCGTGTTGGCCAAAACGACTGATCACAATTGCGCTCTCGACCTGACCTAAGTTATCGGTTTGCCATTCTTGCGCCCCTTTTTTAGCCGGTCTTGAGTCTGCGCTATTAATGCGCTTTTGGTGATTGGCCTTGATCTGACGCGATTGGCCTTTACTTAATTTTTTTTGTTTTGCCACTGGAGGCCTATAACCTTAGTTAAATGTCGCTTTTCCTAAAAAAAGCTTTAGCTCGACGGTTGATGCTAATATGATATATCGAAATGCGTTGGATCTAAAGGAAAGCACCGCTTAGGTAATTATGACTATTAATAAATCAAATTTAATTTGGCTCGATCTTGAAATGACAGGGCTCGAACCAGAGACCGATAAAATACTCGAAATTGCGACGGTTGTCACTGACGCAGACCTGAATATATTAGCCGAAGGGCCAACTATAGCTATTCATCAAAGTGATGAATTACTAAATGGCATGGACGAGTGGTGTACTACTCAACATGGTAAGTCGGGTTTAACAGCTCGCTGCAAAGCAAGTACCTTTGATGAAGCCTATGCTGTAGAGCAAACTTTAGCGTTTTTAAAGCAGTGGGTACCAGCAGGCACTTCGCCAATGTGTGGTAATTCAATTGGTCAAGACCGCCGCTTTATGAATAAATATATGCGCGAGCTTGAAGACTTCTTTCATTACAGAAATCTTGATGTGAGTACTATTAAAGAATTAGCACGTCGCTGGAAACCAGAAGTGCTTGCAAAAGTGAACAAAAAAGGCTCACACCTTGCTTTGGATGACATTAAAGATTCGATTATGGAATTAAAAGTCTATAGAGAAAATTTCTTTAATTTGTAAAAAACACTTGCAAACAGACTGTATTATTGTAGAATCCTGCCCCGCTCAAGACGATAACCCACGCGGGGTTAGTGTGTTTGAGTGATTGAATTACCATCAATAAATGCGGTACTAGCTCAGTTGCTAGAATGTTGAACGCGACCTGTCGCGCACCAACGTAAAATAACTGAAGAAATAAAAAATGCGGTACTAGCTCAGTTGGTAGAGCGCGACCTTGCCAAGGTCGAGGTCACGAGTTCGAGCCTCGTGTACCGCTCCAATTTCTAACCAAAAGAAATTGAAGTGTTGAATGAAAATATAATGCGGTACTAGCTCAGTTGCTAGAATGTTGAACGCGACCCGTCGCGCACCAACGTAAAATAACTGAAGAAATAAAAAATGCGGTACTAGCTCAGTTGCTAGAATGTTGAACGCGACCCGTCGCGCACCAACGTAAAATAACTGAAGAAATAAAAAATGCGGTACTAGCTCAGTTGCTAGAATGTTGAACGCGACCCGTCGCGCACCAACGTAAAATAACTGAAGAAATAAAAAATGCGGTACTAGCTCAGTTGCTAGAATGTTGAACGCGACCCGTCGCGCACCAACGTAAAATAACTGAAGAAATAAAAAATGCGGTACTAGCTCAGTTGCTAGAATGTTGAACGCGACCTGTCGCGCACCAACGTAAAATAACTGAAGAAGTGAAAATGCGGTACTAGCTCAGTTGGTAGAGCGCGACCTTGCCAAGGTCGAGGTCACGAGTTCGAGCCTCGTGTACCGC